>NZ_JADEWG010000040.1 GCF_015207735.1 [Phormidium] sp. LEGE 05292 | reverse complement strand
GGGGAGGAGGGGGGACAAGGGGACAAGGAGAATTTTAACCTTCTGCCTTCTGCCTTTCTAACCTTCTGCCTTCTGCCTTCTGCCTTCTGCCTTCTGCCTTCTGCCTTCAAAAAGCCTTCTGCCTTCTCCAATAAATGTGGAAAAACAGAATAATTTAGTTTTTAGTGGTGATTACATGGCTGAATCTGCCATTACAGTGCGAGATCTCTGCTTTAGCTGGCCTAAAGGTGAATCCGTGTTCAAATCCTGCTCTTTGGATGTACCTAAAGGACAATTTTGGATGCTTTTAGGTACTAATGGCAGCGGTAAGTCAACTTTGTTGAGATTGCTAGCTGGGTTATTAACCCCCCTAGCAGGTGAAATTCAAATTTCCCAGCCTGTCGGCTTCGTTTTCCAAAATCCAGATCATCAGTTAGTCATGCCTACAGTTGGCGCAGATGTGGCTTTTGGACTAGTGGCGGAACGTCTTCCCCAAAGGCAAGTGCGTCAGCGCGTGGAAGAAGCTTTAGCTGCTGTAAATTTGTGGGCTTTACAACGAAGACCAATTTACGCTTTAAGTGGTGGGCAAAAACAGCGGGTAGCGATCGCAGGTGCGATCGCTCGTCGTTGCGAAGTCTTACTATTAGATGAACCTACTGCCCTGTTAGATCCAGACAGTCAGTTAGACCTAGTTAAACAAGTGCAACGCTTAGTTAAATCCCAAGGCATTACTGCACTTTGGGTAACTCACCGTTTAGATGAGTTAAATTACTGCGACGGTGCTTTTTTATTGGAAAAAGGTCAACTTGTCGATCGCGGCGATCCCGATCGTTTAAAACAACGCCTCATGCAGGTGGAGGGGATTAGTTCTTAGTGTAGAGGGAAAAGGTGACAAGAAGAATTTTTACCTTCTGCCTTCTGCCCTCTGCCTTCTGCCTTTCCTTTAAATGCAAACTTTGATTACTGAGAAGATTATGAATTACTATCAGATATATTAAGTTTAGAAAAATTTGGCATTGAACAATGACACCACCTTCGCCGTCAGCATTTTTGCTAGTGGACGGCTACAATATCATAGGATCTTGGCAAAAGCTGCTTACTTTGCGCGATCGCAAAGGATTAGAGGCCGCCCGTGAAGAGTTAATTGAACTCCTAATTGACTACACAGCCTATCAAGGCTATCACACTCAGATCGTATTTGATGCCCATTATCGCGCTTCTCCAGGGAATGCAGAAGAAATTACCAATAACTTATCTGTTCATTTCACAGATTTTGGGCAAACAGCAGACACATATATCGAAAAAGCTTGTGCTACCCTGCGCCATGAGTTGCAGAAATTTCAACGAAGGTTGATCGTAGCAACATCAGACAGAGCACAGCAACTAACTATTATCGGATACGGCGCAGAATGGATGTCCGCACACAAACTAGTGCAAGAAGTAGAATTTACTACTCATCGGGTGCGCCGGAAACAGAAATCTAAAAATCAATCCCCCAGTCGTTTTTTGTTCAGTTCCCTGGATGCAGAAGCTCAAAAGCGCCTTGCCCAAATGCGCTACGGGCTAAAGTGAACCACAATTTTCTGAAAATTTTCTCAAGTGCTTGACAACCCCTGTCGATTCAGCTAGTATTATTAATCGTGGCTCGAAAGAGCAAACATTCCTCGGTAGCTCAGTGGTAGAGCGGTCGGCTGTCAGGAACAGATGTAACTAGTTTAAGCTAGCTTGCATTTCCTAGCAGCGCTATCCGGAGACGGATAGTGGAAAATCGGGTGAATTCAAGGAAACCGCAGCACTTCGGGTGGCGGCAACCCTGATCCAAGTCTGGTGAAAGGCAGTGATTTTCACAGGTAGCCAGAAAGGAGCAGAGACTACGGATGAGGAGCCTAACCAATAAGTCCGACAGCGCCCGACATCCCAAGCGGATGATGAGATAGTCCACCCCCAACGGAAACGTAGGGATAAGTGTAACCGATTGGTCGTAGGTTCGAATCCTACCCGGGGAGTTTTCTATAAGGACGAAGTATGAAAGATCGAGTTTCTGACTTTAAACTTTCAACTTCTGATTTTGCTAAGTTATGGTTGCTAGAACCAGATGTCACTTTTTTAAATCATGGTTCTTTTGGTGCTTGTCCGATACCTGTGTTAGAAGCGCAGCAGCGGTTTCGGCAACAATTAGAACAGCAACCGCTAAGATTTTATCGAGAGTTTGAAGCATTACTAGATGCAACCAAAAATCAGTTAAGTGAGTTTGTGGGTGCAGATGCTTCCGATTTGGTATTTGTTCCCAATGCGACGACTGGGATAAATGCGGTTTTGCGTTCTTTGTCTTTTCGTCCGGGTGATGAGTTACTGACGACTAGCCAAGAATATAATGCTTGTCGCAATGTGTTGAACTTTGTGGCCCAAAAAACGGGGGCGAAGGTAGTAGTTGCAGAAGTACCTTTTCCCATTAATACGCCAGAACAAGTAATTGAGGCGGTGATAGAATGTGTTTCACCGCAAACCAGGCTGGTACTTTTAGATCATATTACGAGTCAGACGGGTTTAATTTTTCCGATTCGTGAGTTGGTTAAAGAGTTAAGAGATAGGGGAATTGATACCTTGGTGGATGGTGCTCATGCACTGGGAATGGTATCTTTAAATTTGCGGGAAATTGGGGCAACTTTTTACACGGGTAATTGTCACAAGTGGTTGTGTGCGCCTAAAGGTGCAGCTTTTTTGTATGTGAGGCGAGATCGACAGTCGTTGATTCGTCCGACAACTATTAGTCATGGTGCTAATTCTCCCCGTACTGATAAGTCGCGATTTCAGCTAGAGTTTGATTGGATGGGAACAGATGACCCAAGTGCTTATTTGTGTGTAGCAGAAGCGATTAAGTTTATGGGGTCTTTGTTACCTGGTGGATGGTCGGAATTAAGGGCGAGAAATCGATCGCTAGTGTTACAAGCTAGAGAGTTACTTTGCGAAGTTTTAGGTGTTGCGCCGTCTTGTCCAGAGGAAATGATTGGGTCAATGGCGGTGGTATGTTTACCGGATGATTGTACTGAGTTTGGGAAGACGAGAGCAATACCCCCGATCCAAGATATGTTGTGGGAAAAATTTAAAATTGAAGTACCTGTGATTTATTGGCCAGAGTATCCGCAACAGTTGTTAAGGATTTCAGCGCAGATTTATAACAAAATGGAAGATTATGAATATTTAGCAGAAGTGCTGACAAACTTATTGAAGTAGTGTAATGCTAGTTAGTTGGTAACTTTCTATTTTTGTACTGCTGCGATCTTCCACACTAGAGATAATATGACATCTGGATCGCCTTCTAATCCATTTTTAGCAGGATCGATGATTTCCGATCCCAGGTTTTTTGTCGGACGTAAAGCGGAACTGGATGCAATTACGGCAAGGATGACTGGTTCGCCACCTGTTAGTGTTAATGTGGTGGGAAAAGGTGGAATTGGTAGGTCTTCGCTGTTGTATCACTTTGTTCAGACTTACGAACAAAGGGTACAAAATCCGCAACGCTATGTAGTAAGTTATTTTAATTTGTCAAGTCCGCTGTTCCATCGGGAAGAGGGGTTTTATTTGACGATCGCTAGAGAGTTGTATAATTTGCCGAAGGTGCGATCGCAAAAAGTATTAACTAAACCATTTCATGTGAAAAACTTTGAACGCCACACTTTTTCGGTGGTGTTGGGAGAGTGGAAAAGACACGGAGTTTTACCTGTACTGTGTTTAGATCAATTTGAAGCTTTGTTCCATCATCCCAAAGAATTTAATGATGGATTTTTCGATAATTTGTCTTTTTTGCTGAACAGCAATATTTTAATGTTGGCGATCGCTTCCCACAGACCATTAAAATATTATCAACATCGCTACAAGTTAAGTTCTAACTTTTTCAACTTGGGTGATGCGATCAATTTAGGAGACTTAACCGAAGAAGAAGCTAGGGAGTTGGTAAGTTTGCCCGCCAGTTTGGGTGGTGAAGCTGCTTTAACTTCCGAAGAACAACTCCTTGCTAGACAATGGGGTAAAAATCATCCTTTGTTGTTGCAATTAGCTGCTAGTGTGTTGTGGGAAGCGCATCAGCAAAATTTAGATGTTCAATGGGCAAAAGAAAAGTTTATCCAAAAATCTCGCGGGATACCCAGAACTGGATTTAGTTGGAAGTTTTGGCCTTTTAGTAGTTAATATCAATTACTTAAATGTTTGCTACAGAGGCTTGGGATGGGCGGGTTTTGACTTCTATATTATTGCTGATTATTCAAATTGCTAAACCCGCCCCTACTCATTTGTATTCATCATTTATGTAAGGGATATAACTAATTGATTAATCAGGAAAATTTGCCCAGTCTTCCCAACGTGCTTGATCAACCTCTTGATTAGAAAGTCTTTGTCCTTCGGATGGGGGTGTCCAAGCAGGTGGCTGTGATTGATTCCAAGCTGGCGGTTGTGGGGGGTTAGATTGATTATTTCCCACTTCGCGTTCGATGTTTAAAGCCATTTGCTGAATTAAACGCACCTTGTCTACGGTGGAAAGCTGCATTGCTTGATTTAAAACGTCCTGAAAGTTCATGTGTCATCCCGGATTACTGGCCTGCATTGTAACATTATTGCAACAATTGGCAACTGGAAATGGGGGATTGCGGTGAATTTATTGATTGAGTATTCTAAATTGAAATAGTGAGATATGTAGTTAAATAGCATAAAAAAGTGAGTATTTGGTAATAGTAAATGAATATTGCTAGTGAAATTCAGAAGTTGCAAGATTTATATCGTAGTGGTGCGATTTCCGAGAAAGAGTATGCGATCGCCAAAGCTGCTATTTTAGCCAACTTTGTGCCCGGAAAAGCGATTACGGAAGATTCGTCTGTGCAAAAGCGTCTGGAGGAAATGAAGCTAATAGATGAAGTTAATCGCCTCGATTTAGATTGGCAGTCGGAACGGGAAAAGTATATGGTAACTGGCAAGTATGGAAATCGTTATGTCCCAAGAAAAGGCTTAGAGATATTAATAGGAATGCTTTTTGTTGGAGTAGGAATTTCCCTTATTTGTAAAGCAGCTTTAACAAGTAATCCGATACAGTTTTTAATGGGAGTTTTTGTAATTTTTTTAGGGGTTCTAGTTGGTATGTTTCGATATGGCAAGGCGTGTGAATATGAGCGGGCTTATCAAGCTTATTTATCTCGTCGGGCAAGAGTTTATAAACAGTATAATCGGCTAGGGAAAGATAAAATTTAGTAGTAACTCGATCGCCTAAGTGAATCGGGAAGCAATTGCTTTAGCGATCGAAACTGGCGAACAGCGAATTTTGTTAGATGAACGTGAAGCACGTCAAGTTGCCCAAAGTTTAGGATTGCAAGTAATATCATGTCCGGTCGATTACCCCCACTGTAGAGACGTTGCATGCAACGTCTCTACAGGGTTTCGGATTAAGGATATTATGGTTCATTAGCCGGACATGATATAATTGGTACTCTTGGGATTTTGTTATTGGCAAAAAATCAACAGATAATCCCTCAAGTAAAACCTTTGCTTGATGCAATGATTAATACTGCTCAATATTGGGTCAATTCCAAACTTTATCAATAAGTTTTACGACAAGCAGAAGAGTTTGTTGAGGATACCTAGTTTTTTGCTATTGTGAATTGATTTATTAACTAGGAATGCGATCGCAAATCCGTCAGCGTCGATTAAGCAAAGAATCTTGAAATAAGTTCTAAGTATTGTTTAGCAAATTGATCGTAGACGAATCGCGTCATTGCAGTTCCTTTCTCTCCAGTAGCCAAAATAGGAAGGCGAACAGGTGCTAATCTCTTACCAAATGGTATTTACTGCTGATAATTTTCCTGCACTACTTCTTGTATTCAGATCCCCGACTTCTTCAAGAAGTTGGGGATCTCAAAGTCTACTCTTCGATTTTACTATGCTCAATTTCTGCTATTTTCAAAGGTATTTTTATTTCCTGCGGTGGCGGTGTTACTGCTTCTAAAGAAGTACCAACTAAGCAAACTCCGACTAAACTAACTGCGTGTAAATTAGCATCTTCTAATTCAGCACAAAGTAAATTTGCCCCGGTTAAATTTGCCCCGGTTAAATTTGCTCCTCGTAAGTCTGCTTCTTCCAAATTCGCATTACTTAAAATCGCTCCTTGTAAATCTGCTTGACTCAAATTAGCCCCTTGTAAATTCGCACCACTAAGGTTAACTCCGCGCAAGTCTGCGGCGCGTAAATCTACTCCTTTTAAATTTACACTCATCAAATTTGCACCGCTTAAAAAAGCACCTGCAAACGATGATTGGGTTAATTTTGCTCCCATTAAATTTGCGCCTCTGAGGTTACTTCCCCGCAAGTCAGCACCAGTTAAATCTGCTTGCATTAAGTTGGCACCTAACAGAGTTGCTCTTAAATCTGCTGCGATTAATTGGGCGCTTAATAAGTTTGCGCCTTCTAATTTTGCGCCTTCTAGTTTAGCACCGCTTAAATTAGCACCAACTAAATTAGCACCAGCAAGATTAACTCCTCTTAAATTGCTGCCAGAAAGGTCTTCGTCTTCTAAGTTTGCTCCTGGCAGTTGTTTAACTTTTCCGGCGCGAACAGCTGCAATATCCATGAATTTAATTAACTGTTAGGTTGTAAAATTGTTTGTACTTCATTGGCAAATTCTGGATCGAGTAACCACATTCCAGTTGTGACTCTTGGTGGGATAACTTGCAAGTCTAATCCCTGTTGTAAACCCATGACTAATAAACTCAATGTTTCTACTAGTTTTGGGTCCCAACGTTCATTAGCTTGGGCTTGAAATTCTACTAAAGCTTTACTTAAAGCTTCTTCTTTACTCAAGTTTTCTGTATCTTTTAAGAGTTGATTTACTCGTTGTTCAAAGTTAATTATTAATCCCAAAATCCGCGATTCTAGTGGTATGGCATCATAAGCGAAACCACCGGGATAACCTTTGCCGTTCCACCATTCGGTTTGATGGGTTAGTATATGTGCGATCGCTTGCAATCGTGGCATCGCTCGTAAAGCTTGTACACTAGGTTCTAAATGACAACAAGGCGCTTCATCTAAACCTGTAACTGTTGTTACTCCTAAAGGTACTAAACCATGCAATAATCCAGCTAATCTTAACCGTTTAATTTGCCACGCTGGAAGGTCTAAAAGTTGCCCCATGACTTCAGCTAAAGCGGCTATTTCCGCTGTTGCCATTGGGTTTCCAGTATTGGCTAATTCCATTAATTGCGCCATCCGCACAAAGGCTTGCAATTCGTTGGAAACTAAGTTTATATCTAATTCTTCATGATGAGAAGTTTGTAATTGTTCGGCGCTTAAATCTTGTTGACTATGTTGTAAATAATCAACAACGCGAGAAACAATTTCTCCTAAATTATCTTGTTGAGCGTTAGCAGCTAGATCGGTGATCTCTTGAACTTGGGCGGTTAATTTTTGCTCTAATTCTGGGTTGGATTTGGCGATGTGCGCGATCGCTAATTCCACAGTTTCTAATACTAACCCAGGTTCAAATGTCCAAAACCCGTAAAATTTCCGTTCTCGATCTTCCTCTGGTAGTCCTTTTGCGCCATAATCTTGAGGAGATAATTCTTGACAAAGTACCATCGCTGTGTAGCTTGGCGATAGGATCATTAAATGCCATTCTTGGGCTACGGGATCGATCGCTTCTAAATTCACCAAAGCTACATTCGGCATCTGGCTGGTTGGATGTTCGGCAAAACCAGAGTCCGGTGCTGCCATAATGACAATTTGCCGCGATTTTTTGGCTATATCAGCATATCTGTCTGCTTCTTGAAGATACCATTTTCCCCTTTGAAAGGCGGTAATCATGAGGGGGGAGGTATTCGAGGTTAAAATGCTGTCTTCTAGGGCGTGGCAGAGGCCAACCAGCGTGTTTTTGTAGTAGACTCCAAATCGCAGCGGTCTGGGGCTGGATTTGTGGGCATCGGCTAGTTTTTGCAGAATTGAGCCTTGTAGCATGGTTTTGTTTATTAAACCGCAAAGAACGCAAAGAGCGCGAAGAAGATTAGAGAGAGTTTTTGGAGGTAAGGTGAGAGAATGCCCACCTTACTTGATTTTATTAGACTTTGACTAGTTGTTTTTCGGTGCGTTCTATTGGCGCGTTAAGTGCTTTTTCTAATTCGGCGCAACCGAGTTTTTGTTCTAAAATTCGCATGACTTCTCGCCCAAAATCATCGGGGTTTTGTCGCCATGCTTGTAAGCAAACTTCGCCAAAGAATGAACCTAGTGGTTCGGGATTCCACAGGAGTTTTTTTGCTGTCCAAGGCATTAAACTCATGGGATCGTATCCTGGTTTGAGGATATCATTTTTGAAGGCATATTCTTCTAAATGGGTATGGGGTTGTAACCCAATAAAAAATATGGCTGGTTCGACTTTTTCTTCGCCAAAAATTCGCTCTAGTTCCCGATGGTAAGCGATCGTTTGGCGAATTGTTTCTGGGGTTTCGTCAATGACGTTAAAGGAATAGTTTACTGAAACTAGGTCATTAAATCCAGCGGCTTTTAAGTCTCGACAGTTTTGTAAAACTGTACGAAGATTATAGCCCATTCGCATTTTTCGCACTAGTTCTTGAGAACCACTGGTAATGCCTATTTCAAAGTAGTTCATTCCGGTTTTTACCATCAAGTCACACAATTCGGGTGTCAAATTGTCGGCTCTGATGTATGCTGCCCAATGGATATCTTTCATGCCAGAATCGACGATTTTTTGTAATAATTCAATGGCATCGTCGATAAATTTCCGGGCGGGGATAAACTGAGCATCAGTAAACCAGAAATTGCGAATTCCTCGATCGTACAATTGGCGCATTTCTGCTACTACTTCATCCGCTGGATTAATGCGGACTTGTTTACCTTCAATTACTGTGTAAACGCAATAGCAGCAATTATGCGGACAACCTCGCTTGGTTTGTACGCCAATGTAAAAGTCTTTGTCTTGCAGATAATATGGAAATTCCGGCCAAATTTTTTCGATGTAATCGTAATTGCAAGCCGTTTTTTCAATGTTAGCTGGTGCTTCGTGAATCAGCTTTTCGCGTGGTGCGTTTTCTCCCACAACGTAACACTTTTCATTGCGAATATCTTGTCCGCGCAACAGCTTTTCTAACAGTGCTTCCCCTTCTCCCACAGAAACGATCGTTCCTTTGGGTAAGCTTTTTCCTAACTGTTCGTAAAATACACTGACTGCACCGCCGCCAACGATCGATCGCGCACCCGCATTATACCTCTGCGCCCGTCTCAATCCCCGCTTAATTAAACCCAAGTTGCGCCACAGTTCAGTGTAATACGCTGTTGTTACCCGCAACCCACCCAGCGCCCCCCGTAATTTAATTAGGGGATTTTTCGCATAGTAAAACTCAAAGGCGTTTTGTAATGGATTTCCCCCTCTACCTCCCACAGGCGCGTAAATTTGAATGTCGCGCCAAGAGAACACCAGCAAGTTAGGTTGAAACTCATCGACACAAGCATCCAACGCCGAACCAAAATCTAAAGGTGGTACAGTTCCTAAATCGAATATCCGCTGCTCCACTGCGGGAAACAGCTTTTGGACATGATCCGCTAAATAGACAACCCCAATGGGAAATATGGGATTACATGGGAGACGAACATAGAGTATACGAGTTTCCATCCTGCGACTCTCTCTAGTTAAGGATTTCTCTGGCTTTCCTAAGCAAGAAATTTGCACAGGAGCTCAGGGCTATCTTAATATAAATGCTATTATTTTTACATAACTTTACGATAGCATTGGTTACACTCATAATTCAGCCATTCATCTGAGATTTTTGCTACCCTAACTTCCCGATCGGCTGGTTTTGCTAGGCGATTTCTCATCCATTCAAGTTCTTGTGCTATAATTTAAGCTTATTTTAAGAATAACTAGCAATAATAAATAAAACAAATAGCAATAAAGAATACAATTACAAAAATAATATTTCTCCAACTATACCAATGGAGAGATTTAAAGCATATTTAAAGTAAAAATTTACGGAATTAATGGGGTTGGTAGTCGGATTTACAAATTATTGGGATCGCAAGTGTTAAGCTTGGTAATGTAACCCATTTTCTGACAAATCTCCGCATTACCTATGGCTCAAATTCTTGATCCCCTACCATCTAATTACCAAAATGGTATCGTTTGTTGCTATGTGAATGCAACTAGTAAAATACAAGTTGTACGGATTAGCAACATCCCAAATTGGCACTTTGAACGAGTAGTTTTTCCCGGACAAAGACTAGTCTTTGAATCTATGCCACAAGGTTTACTTGAGGTTCATACGGGTATGATAGCTAGCGCAATTTTGTCAGATAAAATACCTTGCATAACTCTCCGAATCGATATGGAACTAAATGATTCAGAAGATGAAGATGCAGAAATGGGAGAAGTTGCTACTACTGAAAGTGCTCAGAAGGAATTAGTAAACCTCCAGAGGTAATAAAGTTTTAAATTCTTGTGCTTTACCTAACTCTAGATAAAAATTTCTTTTCGATAACACTTTAGTTAATCAAGGTAAACGCCATAATTAATACTGGGAATGCTAAACAAGCTCGACATTATGTAAAAATACTGAAGAGCGCAACCTTTCTACTGTATCCAATTTTGGTTTTTTACCTTGAATTTACCCGATTTTATTTGGTTGTGGAAAATCGCCGCTTGGTCAATGGGATTGTCTTTAGGAGCTTATTTGCTGCTAGGGATGACCGGAGTTTGGATGTATTATGCTCGTTTATTCAGGCAACAGCGCCCTAATTGGCTGCGACCATTTCATTACCTGATTGGTGGTTTAATGGTCGCTTTGGTATTACTATTGTTAGCGATCGGCATTATCGGCACCTTGGGTCACTACGGCAGTTTAGGCCATTCTCCACACTTACCAATTGGCTTAGGAGTCGTAGCCTTAGTTTTACTTTCAGCTGGGAGTGCTACTCAAATCAGCCCCCGCAGACCTTGGATCAGATATCTTCACATTGGTACTAATATCGTGCTATTGGTCGGATTCCTGTTAGTTACCCTGACTGGCTGGAGTGTTGTACAGAAGTATTTGCCCTAGCACCTGTCGAGCCCTCCGAAAAAATACGTAAGTGTATACACGGGAACAACTTTGCATATCTATCTACAGATATATTTACGTCATACTATTTTTTCAGTGAATATACTGAAATAAAAGTAGGGAAAACTTTCAGGCGTGCAAAGATGTCTTACTCTCCGGTAATTTCGGGTTTTTTTGTGGTAGGAGTAAAAGGTTCACCTGTCATCGAGAAATCGCGGCAAGGTAATTACGCCTTAGTATTCTTAAAACAAACTGATGCTAGTCGCTATTTTGAGCAAATGTGTCAACTTCACCAAGTACCACAGCAGAACTATAAAATAAGTACTATGCCACTTCATCTCATCCAACGCTTACTCAGCCACGCGAGGGTACGAGTCTGCGTGATTGAAAACTGGGATCAGGTAGTTGCTTAAAAGCTGGTCAGCCAAAAAGCATAATTGAAGTAAAAGGGGAAAAATTACCCTGGTATCTATTAGACGTTTCTAATAAAGGCAACAGCTTCGATGCTGAGAAAAAATTATTAAAATTGTGCATCTACTTGCATCTACATCACAGGAAAACATTGATTGATGGGTGTCAATTTCTGTTAACAGAAACATTGGATTTTCAGCCCCAACTATAGCAAACTTAGTTGGGGTTATTTCATATCTGAGGAAGTGGGATCATTGGATCGGCTAATTGGATTTTCAGGTTAAATTATTAATAAAAGCGTCGCACTTTTCTTATCTCAGCAAATCCTGTGAATCAACTAACATCACAAACAAATCAAAAACCCGAAGTTTCCGTCTTTCGCATTTCTCCCCTGATTCGTTTCACCTTGTTGAGTTTGTACATTGCACTCACTATTCCTCTTCCGTTTTTGGCTCATGTGACCGATGCACCTGTACCACCCGTGTTACTTTGGATGGGAATTGCTCTAGGAGCAATTGCAGTTTATGGTGCTTTAAGTGAAAGAGTGATTTTGGATAATCAAGGCATTCAAGTCACTTACCCAAAATGGTTTCCTCAGTTTTTCCGCAAAGGTTGGTCTTTACCTTGGACAGAAGTTAAAGAATTGAAAATGCGTACCACCGGACAAGGAGGAATAGTCTATTATTTCCTGAATAATTCCGGTCAAGGGTTTTTATTGCCCATGCGTGTGGTAGGATTTGCCAAAATGGTCAAACTGGTAGAGGCGAAGACGGGTATTGATACCCAAGATGTCCGACCTTTGGCTCAACCTTGGATGTATTTGATTTTGTTAGTATTTACGCTGATCCTATTTTTAGCTGATAGTTGGACAATCTGGACGGCTGTTTCTCTAGGTGGTTAAGATAACAGCAGAAGATTCTGCTACCAGACTTTTGGCTCAACTCAGAATTGGGTACAACAACGTTTTAATGTGCGGACTAACAACTCTTGGGCAAAAATAATTTTGCTATTTACTCGCGATGAAAAGGATGGTTTTGATTGCTTTTATAAGTTGTTGAATGAGTTTAAGCAACGGAATCAAAGTTTAGATGAAAATGGGAAAAAGGCAATTCAAAGTTATCCGATAGTTAATCATGTAGCTGAGGAAGTGGGGTAAGGTTGATAGTTAACCAGAAGTAACTCAAAGACTGATTTTTGCCAGAGATTTATTTATGAGTACATCCCCAAATAATATTCCTCAATTACAAGTTTCCCAAGTTAGTTTGGCGGCGACGGTAGGGATGGGTTTTTTGCTTCAGGATATCTCTTTTGAGGTGTTGGCTGGGGAAAAAATTGCTATAGTTGGGCCATCTGGTGCGGGAAAAACTTCGCTATTAAGGTTGTTAAATCGCTTAAATGAGGCGAGTAGTGGCAAGATTTTGCTCGAAAATCAGGATATTCGGCAAATACCACCTACCCAACTGCGTCAGCAAGTAACTTTGGTTTTGCAAGAGGCGAAACTTTTGGGAATGACGGTACAGGAGGCGATAAGTTATCCTTTGGTGTTGCGGCGTTTCTCTGCGACGCAGATTAAGGAACGGCTAATTTATTGGATGGAGAGGTTACATATTCCTGAAGATTGGCAAAATCGCACGGAAATCCAACTTTCAGCAGGACAAAGGCAACTGGTTGCGATCGCACGCGCCCTAATCATCCAACCTAAAATTTTACTCCTAGATGAGCCAACTTCAGCACTAGATTCCGGTCGTGCATCTTACCTCATCCAAGTTCTCACTCAAATTTCCCAAGAATTTGGTACAACCATTCTCATGGTTAATCACCAATTAGAATTAGCGGAACAGTTTTCTACCAAGGTTTTACATTTACAGCAAGGAAAATTGGTCGAGTTTACTGCTTCCGAAAAAGTTGACTGGAAACAACTGCGCCAAACTTTTATTGACTTGGAACGGCGAGAAGCAGAGGAATGGTAAGCTTGGGGATTGGGGACTGGGTACTGGGGAATAGGGATTGGGGACTGGGTAAATTTATTAATTTAAAACCCTCTAAGGGAGGGTCTACTGATGAGTACATATTTATTCAACTGCTAAACCTATCCCTATAACTCAGAACTTTCCCAGTCCCCAGTCCCCAATCCCCAATCACTTACTAATTGGTAGGGGTTGACTAGCCGCAGTAGATTGAGAAAATCCCCTTTCGGTTGTTCCTCGGTTTCGCTGTTCCTCTACTCCATTATGATCGGAGTTGTCCGGCTGCGAATTGTAACCATTGAGAAACTCTGGATTAAACCGATAGCCAACATTACGAATAGTCTGAATAATACTCGGTTGGCGGGGGTCAGTTTCTAGTTTTTTCCGCAGGGAAAGGACGTGAGTATCAATAGTTCGGGGGTTATCTATTGCATCGGGCCAAGCTCTGTTTAATAATTCAGAACGGCTTAATGGTAGTCCTCCGGCTTGTGCCAAAACGTATAACAGGCTAAATTCTTGAGGTGTTAAATCGATTAACTCTTCTTGGAAACGTACCCTTCGCTGCACCAAGTCGATTTTTAAGTCGCCATAATCTAGGTACGCTGGGGGGATGTTCATTCTATTGCGCCGAATCAAAGCTTCGATTCTGGCGAGAAATTCTTGCATTCCAAAGGGTTTTGTTAAATAATCATCTGCGCCTGCTTTTAATCCCGCGACTATATCGGCTTCTGTGTTCCGTGCGGATAGCATGAGAATGTAAGGTTGATGCTGGCGCAATAACCAGCGACAAAATTCTAAGCCATCGCCGTCGGGAAGTTCAGCATCGAGAATTACTAACGTCGGTTGACGTAGAAGAAAAACTTCTCGTGCCTGGTAGAGGCTGGCAGCTTGATAGACGCGATATCCTACCTGCTGTAAGTGCCAGCCAAGTAGCGATCGCAGATGCGGATTACTTTCAACTATTTGAACACTAACTGATGCCACAGATGCTTGCCTTCCTTGGCCTTAGCGAACTTAAAATTAGCAGGAAATCTTGACACTTTTTGTAACGAATGTTACTGCTATCCCAGGTATACTAGTCGCCCTCTACAATATTGGCGAAAATCAATTAGCATTTGCATCTTGAACAACAAGAATTCTCAAAAGGCTACGAGAATCTAATCATTCTCCTCAAGTATGAAATCTTTACTCTATTTATGCCTTATCTTTAACATATCTTCAATTCTTTGTTTCTAATTACTTACGTGCGTAAGTACACCTTGCTTTCCAGGGATGCTACCCCCGTAAGACATAATGTTAAGGTATAGATAGACTGATAAATGAAGTTAAAATAGAAACATGGTAGTGATTCACCTGTAATCACTAGCTACTTGCACCTTAAACAATTCAACATTCCTGGTTTTGTCAATCTAGCCAATTTGTGGTCGTACCACAAATTTTAAACAACCTGTAACTTCTGCTAGATAGAATGCCAATGGTTTATTATACATTATTTGCCACTCAAAGACAAATTACTGGTTTACCAACCAGATAAGTTCAAGAGGAAGCTCAGCAAATTTAGAATAAACCTGACATTTAAAATTTTAGGGAAGCTTTGGTAAAAACGATTGACATTACTTTAAGATACTGTTTTACTCGTGACACCTATCGCCAAATAATCTACTTGTAGATAGTGTGGACAAAAGGAAAATCTCAGTTATCCTAATCAATAACCAGAATGAAACCAATCTTTGCACGTTTTCGTCAATTTATTTAGGAAAATAGTAAATTCCAAGGAAGTATTATGCTACAGGACACACAAACTATTCGCCATTACCAGAAACTTACTGATTCCCTAGTTGAAATGTGGAATCGGGGTTACAGATTCGATAGTTTACGGCTTTATTTGGACGGCTATTTAGCGGCTTTACGTCAGAGTAATGCTTTGGAACCCTATCAAATTCATCGTTTGGAAGAAGAAGCTACTCGTTACATTTACGACCCATCAAATTTTGAATTACCAGAACCTGAACCTGAATCTGATTATTATTAGTTTTTTTTCAGATGGGTGGCAAATGGTAATAGGAGGCTAGCGGCGCTACTTCCAAAACCAAGCGTCGGTAGCTGATGGTGTAGTTAAGTAAAAGATTGAAATATTTAATATAAATTGGGCAAAGCTGTTACCGATCCTGATGATTAGTTAACAATACCAAACTTGCTCGAAACCGATAGTTAAAGTTAAAATTGATTTTCCGTTGGTTGTTAATCTCGATCGATCGCTTCTTGTTCTTCGGGAAGTAAAGAAGTTTCTGCGCGAATTTCTGGCTGTGCTGGCTTTGAGGTAGTAATTGCTTTTGGTAATTGTGGCTTAATTAGTAAACTGACTCCCATTGCCCAAGCGACAGCAACCGCCCAACCTGCTAAAATATCGCTGGGGAAATGTACGCCTAAATATAAACGAGTCCAGCCGATAGCTAAAACAAATAAGCTGCCAAAAATCAGTATGGGTAAACACCAAATAGTCCCCCAAGTTAAAATTACCAAAGCTGCGACTAAAGTCATACTGGTCATAGCGTGACCACTAGGAAAAGCGTAATCTAATTCGGGGGCGGGTGACTGCCAAAGATGAGGACGGACTCGGTGCATGATTTCTTTAACTGTGCGATTAATGATAGTAGCGCCTAGTGCAGTAGTGACTAAAAAAGTGAGCGATCGCCACTTTTTTTGGAACAATAATATCAGCGAAATAATTAATACAATCGGAAAAACAATCTTAATAGAACCGAAATTGGTTAAATTAACAGCTAAAACATCCAATTGTCTTCTTGAGGTCTGATGAATCGCTAGTAAAATAGGTTGATCCCAAGGAAACCCAGCAGAATTTTCTCTAACTTGGATTGCTAATAAGGTAAAAGTTTGTAAGGGTAAGTAGATTCCTAAAAATAACAATAATAGACCTCGCCAACGAGCAATTAAAAGTTGTTTAATAAACCGGAAAAACTTTTTCAGCATATTACCAAGATTTAATAGGTTTCTTCTCTATGATATAACTAGCTAAGGTAACTATGATTACAAAATATACCTGACAATATAGCGGAAAATTTGGAGAAAGCTTACCTCACCTTAAAATTACCTTAAGATTAGAAAGATATGCTTTATGATGATAACTTCTAGATGTTAAAACAAGAGAGATTAACTCTAATTTGTCTGATACTTGACAAAAAATACCGTAATTATCATAGAGCAATAGTAATCTCAAATTATGCCCAAAGTAACTCACCGCACTAAAATCGTTGCTACTCTTGGCCCTGCTAGCAATTCACCAGAAGTCATTGAGAAACTGGTGAAAGCTGGCATGAACGTTGCGAGACTAAATTTTTCTCATGGTAGCTATGAAGACCACGCACGTACAGTTTCTCTGTTAAGAAAGATTTCGGAAAAATTAGACACGCCGATTACAATTTTGCAAGACTTACAAGGGCCAAAAATTCGGGTGGGTTTGTTGCCTAATGGTGCAACTGGTTTAATTGAAGGGGACAAAATTACGCTTCTACCCATTTCAGAATATAAAGATGAATTTAATACTGTGCCTATTGATTATCCTGATTTAGCAGCAGATGCCAACCCAGGAGAACAAGTACTTTTAGATGACGGACTTTTGGAACTGAAAATTAAAGAAATTTCGGGAAATGCAGTCATTTGCCAAGTGGTTAAAGGGGGGATTCTAAAAAATCGCAAAGGGGTAAATTTTCCTAACTTAAATTTACGCTTACCTTCTCTGACTGAAAAAGATCAACAAGATTTAGACTTTGGAATTTCCCAAGGAGTAGATTGGATTTCTTTAAGCTTTGTACGTAAAGCAGAAGATGTTCGCAACTTGAAAGAATTATTAGCTGCTAAAGGTGCAGATATCCCTGTAATTGCCAAAATTGAAAAACCACAAGCAATTGCCAATATAGAAGAAATCGTCAATGAATGTGATGGTTTGATGGTAGCAAGAGGTGATTTGGGTGTAGAAATGAGTCCCGAAAGAGTGCCGCTGTTACAAAAGCGAATTATTCGGATGTGTAATCGCAAAGGGATTCCGGTAATTACTGCTACCCAAATGTTAGATAGCATGATTAATAATCCTCGTCCGACTCGTGCAGAAGCAAGTGATGTTGCTAATGCGATTCTGGATGGAACGGATGCTGTGATGCTATCTGGTGAATCTGCGGTGGGAAGCTATCCAGTGGAAGCGGTAGAAATGATGGCGCGGATAGCTTATGAAGTGGAAAAAGATTTGCAATTTGAGAATAATCCAGCGGCTAAAAGTGATGAAACTCATGCTTTAAGTGAGGCGCTAAATTCGATCGACAAGACTATATCATTACGTTGTATTGTGGCTTTCACAAGTACAGGTTACACGGCGTTAATTGCTTCTGGAGAACGTCCGAAAGCGCCTGTAATTGCTCTGACGCATAATATAAAGGTTTACCACCGTTTAAATTTAGTTTGGGGTGTGACTCCTTTATTATTGAATTACGAAGTGGAAACTTTTGAAAATGCGCTTTGGCAGGCAGAAACTTTTTTGGTACAACGGAAACTAGCTGCGATTGGCGATCGTATTTTAGTTATGGGTGGGATTCCAATGCAGCATCCTGGAGGCACTAATTTCTTGAAAATTCACACAATTACTGTGTAGGGGGGCAGAGGGGCAGAGGGGACAAGGAGAAAATCAACCTTTAACCTTTCTTCCCTTCTGCCTTCTGCCTTTCTTTTAAGGGTTTGTTGCTAAGAAAGTATCAAAAGTTTGTTTGTTTGGTAAAGAGGGTTGTGCTCCTTTTTTAGTTGTGGCTAAAGCGCCTGCTGCTGCACCCCATTTAATCGCTTCTCGTAACGATAGACCACTATCAAAAGCTGCTGCCATCGCTGCATTGAAAGCATCGCCAGCGGCTACAGTATCGATCGCATTTACTTTAAAAGCTGGTAGGATAAAACTTTCGGTAGTGGTGGCACAAAAAACTCCTTTACTTCCTAGTTTTAAGACGACAGTTTTTACGCCTTTACTGATAAAAAATTCTGCGGCTTTTGTCATTGTTTCTTGATTAGTAATCTCAAATCCTACTAATCGACTCGCTTCTGTTTCATTAGGTGTGATTAAATCAGTTAAAGAGTAGAGCTCATCAGGTAGTTTTTCCGGCGCTGGTGCGGGGTCGAGAATTACTTTTACTTTGGCTTTTTTTGCGGCTTCTGCGGCGGCGATAATTGCTGGAATGGGAACTTCTAATTGTAATAATAAAACGCTGGCATTAGGTAATAATTTTTCTAATCTTTCGACATCTGTATGGTTAACTTTTCCATTGGCACCAGGAATTACTATGATGGTGTTTTCGCTGCGATCGTCAACGGCAATTACTGCCACACCAGAACTTGTTGTATCATCAATTAAAATTGAGTCAGTTTGCACACCTGCAACTTTTAAAGATATCAGTAATTCTTGCCCAAAACTATCATTACCAACACGCCCGATCGTGTAACTAGTTCTGCCTAAAAGTGCGGCACCAACTGCTTGATTTGCGCCTTTACCTCCGGGCGCTGTAAAAAAATCCAGACCCAGGAGAGTTTCCCCGGCTACTGGTAAACGAGGTGTCCGGGTGACGAGATCCATGTTGATGCTGCCGAAGACAATTATACTCATATTTTGGAGCTTAATTATGCGAATTTACCTTGCTGGGCCTGATGTATTTTTACCCGATCCAATGAAAGCTGCTAATGCGAAAAAAGAGATTTGTCAGAAGTACGGTTTTATCGGGATGTTTCCTTTCGATAATAATCTAAATTTAACCCATTTGTCTCCTAAAGAGGCGGGTATTACGATTTATAAAAGTAACATTCAACTTATGGATAGTTGCGATTTAATTGTTGCTAATATGACTCCGTTCCGGGGGTCAAGTATGGATGTGGGGACGGCTTTTGAAATGGGTTATATGACGGCGCAAGGAAAGCCTGTTTTTGGTTACACTAATGATGGTCGTTTGTTTGCTGACAGGATTCCGCAAATTTCTGCTGATTTGGATAATTGGGGAATGGCGATCGAGCATTTTGATATGGTAGATAATTTAATGTTGGAAGCTGCGATTATTGTCAACGGGGGAGAGTTGAGAAGTGAGCAAATAGTACCAGGGAATTATTACACGGAATTAAAGGTTTTTGAAGAAGTAGTAAAAGTCGCTGCCAAAAAGTTGCTTGCTTAAAGGTTAATATAATGACTCAAAAATCTAAACCTAAAATTATTCTCGATACCGATCCCGGTGGGGATGATTCTATTGCTTTGCTTTGGTTATTGAGTTTAGTAAAGCAGGGATTTGCGGAACTAGTTGCTGTTACTACGGTTGATGGAAATGTTCATGCAAGATACACTTTTCTTGGTGCTAGCAAACTTCTAAAATTAGCAGGTTTTCCATCAATAGAAGTTGGCAAAGGTGTAATTGGGGGATCGGAAAGCGATCTAGAAGATGCAGGAGGGATTCATGGTGCTGATGGGATGGGAAATCTTTCTCATACTTTGCCGGAAATTGATGTTAGTTATCAAGATGCGGCTTATTCTGATGATATTTTAATTGATAAATTGCAGGCTGAACCAGGGGAGATTGTTGTTGTTGCGATCGCACCCCTAACCAACTTAGCATCTGCTGAAAAAAAATGTCCAGGTATCCTGAAAAAAGCTAAGGAAATTATCATTATGGGAGGTGCTTTTAAAGTTCCAGGAAATATTAGACCAGAAGCAGAATTTAATATTGCTTATGATGTGGAAGCTGCCGCGACAGTTTTCGCTAGTCGAGATGATATTGTCGTTATCCCACTTGATGTGACTAAAAAGCTAATTTTTAGTAATGAAATGGCTAAACAAATCAGTCAAATTAACCCAGAAAGTAAAATTTCTAAGTTTATTGTTTCTCTGTGCGAATTTATGACTAAAACTGCCCTTGCTTTTCGAGAAACTCAAGGTAAACAAGGGTTTTTGGTGCATGATGCTGCGACTTTAGCTTATTTGTTTTATCCTGAAACTTTGTTGTTTCGTCGCGCTGAGGTGATGATTGAAACTAAGGGGGAATGGACTAAAGGAAAAACTTTGTTTGATAGTCGGAATAAGACGAAATTTGGTGCTAATGCTTGGGTAGCAATGGAAGTTGATAGTGTTAATCTTTTGGCGGTGATGATTGAAGATTTAAAAATACTTATCTGTGATATTTGATTTATAAGAGGGTTTTTTTATGAACCGCAGAGACGCAGAGAACGCAGAGAGAAGAGAACAGAGAAATTTAATAAGAAAATGTCTCTAAAAAACTCTTCATTTCTTCCTTTGTACCCTCTGCGTCTCTGCGGTTTATTATAAAAAGTATCATAAATTACAAAAATTATTAAACTAAATTTGTATATAGCAAGTAAACTTAGAATTATTGGGGATTGAGAACAAGTTTTTGTAAATTGTAGCTTTCACCTAAAAAAATGATTCAAACTAACAGCGACGGGAAAATAATTTTTATTTGTGGGTCTGCTTTAAGAGGGCAACCAGATCATAAAAACTTACAAAATGCTAAATTTATTAAATCTGCAAAAACTCAAGCTTTATATCGCTTACACGCAGCAGAAAATGGTTGGCATCCTGCAATTTACCGAGTAGAGACAGGAGGAATTAGTATTCCTGGTGAAGTTTATGAAATGACACAAAAGGAATATGAATATCTGTTAGCTAATGAACCACCAAATATGTATCCTGGGGATGTAATTTTAGAAGATGGCGAAACTTTAACCGCTATGCTTTATCCGCAAGAATTAGTAGAAAGATACAATTGGCCTGATATTTCTCATTATGGTGGTTGGGCAGCATATAAACAAGATAATCAGAAAGTAAAACCGTAAAAAATATCATTTTTTGCTTTTAGGAGGCAACAACAATGATGATAGCTTCCACTTTATCTGTTAATAGCGATCGATTTAACGAAAGTATAGAAAAATTGGCAGAAATTGGTCAAATTGCTGATGGTGGAGTAACGCGAATTGCCTTCAGTCAAGAAGATATTGCCGCACGAAATTTAGTGCATAATTGGATGATTGAAGCGGGGATGAATGTTCGCATTGATGCAGCGGGAAATATTATTGGTCGTTATGAAGGAAAACAACCAAAAATTCCGGCATTAGCAACAGGTTCTCACATCGATACTGTACCTAATGGAGGTCGTTATGATGGCAATTTAGGCGTGTTAGCGGGAATCGAAATAGTGAGAACATTTAATGAGAATAATATCAGACTACAACACCCAATTGAAGTAATTGTTTTCACTGACGAAGAGAGTACAATGATTGGTAGTAAAGCAATGTCGGGAACAGCTAAAAATGATGCTGAACTTTACCGACTTGCTGATGGTACACCAATAGAAGAAAGTTTAGCAAAAATTGGGGGAAATTGGGCGGAAATTGGGACGGCAAAACGCGATCGCACACAAATAGCCGCTTACATAGAATTGCACGTCGAACAAGGGGGAATTTTAGACAATCTCAACAAACAAATTGGAGTAGTTGAAGGCGTTGTCGGCGCATATCGTGGAATAATTACTGTTACCGGAAAAACCAATCATGCTGGAACTACCCCCATGGAAATGCGCCAAGATGCTTTAGTAGCAGCCTCGCAAATAGTTCTAGCAGTCAACGATTTAGGCAAAACAATGCCAGGAAAACAAGTAGCAACAGTTGGTAAATTTAACGTATTTCCTAACGCTACAAACATTGTACCAGGACAGGTAGAAATGAGCATTGATGTGCGGGATTTATCCGCAGATAATGTAAAAAATCTGATTGCCAAATTAGAACAACAATTAATAGAAATTGCCGCTAACACCCAAACTAAAATTACCTTAAAACCTTACTTATGGGTAGATCCAACCTTATCAGCTAGTGAGATTGTAAAGGCGATCGCAAACACCTGCAATCAACTAGGATTATCCCATTATAGTTTACCCAGTCGTGCCGGACACGATGCCCAAGAAATAGGACGTTTCACCGACATGGGAATGATATTTGTTCCTAGCATTGAAGGAATTAGTCACTCCCCCAAAGAATACACCACACCCGAACAATGTACCCAAGGAACAAACGTATTACTACAAACATTTATACAATTAGATCAACATTATTCAAAAACTAATAAATAAATCTCTTCTCTTCCTTCGTGTCCTTCGTGTCTAATTCGCTATCGCTCATCGCTGCGCTAACGTGGTTCAAAAAAATGTACAACTTAAAAATCATAATCATTGGCGCTGGTATCGGCGGACTAACAACAGGAATAGCCCTAACAAAAGCTGGCTACCAAGTCGAAATATACGACAGAGTGAAAGAACTACGCCCCGCAGGTGCAGGAATTTCCCTCTGGTCAAACGGCGTAAAAGTTCTCAACAAATTAGGACTTGGTGATAGAATGGCTGCCATTGGCGGACAAATGGATCGGATGCAATATCGCAATTACAAAGATGAATTACTCAACGATATTAGCCTGCAACCATTAATAGCACAAGTCGGACAACGCCCTTATCCAGTCGCCCGAACAGACTTACAACAAATGCTATTAGAAGCATTTCCTGGAACGGTTAAATTAGGTAGTAAATGTGTAGGATTTGAAGATTTTGTTGATAGCGTTACCGCAATTTTTGAAGACGGAAATACAGCAACAGGAGACTTATTAATTGCTGCTGATGGCGTGCGTTCTACCCTGCGTCCTTACATTTTAGGAACAGAAATCGAACCTCGTTATGCTGGATATGTTAACTGGAATGGATTAGTAAAAGCGAGTGAAGATTTAGCACCAAAAAACACTTGGATGATTTACGTTGGCGAACACAAACGCGCCTCAATGATGCCAGTGGGTGGCGATCGCTTTTACTTCTTTTTCGATGTACCATTACCAAAGGGTACATCTACCCCACCAGAAGCAAGACAACAGGAATTAGCTAATTTTTTTCAAGGTTGGCCTCAACCTGTGCAAAACTTAATTAAACAGGTTAATCCCTTAGAAACTAATCGTTTAGAAATCCATGATATCGGCCCAATAGATACTTTTGTACGTGGTCGAGTCGCCTTACTTGGCGATGCTGCCCATACTACCACACCCGACTTAGGACAGGGAGGTTGTCAAGCGATGGAAGATGCAGAAGTCTTAACTCGCTATCTTTTAACAACAAATATCAGCGTGGAAGATGCGCTAAAAAGATACGAAAAAGAACGTAAAGAACGTGCTAATGCTATTGTTTTAAAAGCCCGAAAACGTGCCGATCAAATTCACGGTAAAGACCCAGAAATTACTGAGCAATGGTATCAACAATTACGGCAAGAAAGTCCTTTTGATGTGACTAATGCGATCGGCAAAATTATTTTAGGAGGGCCGTTGCGTTAATCTGGTTTTTTACCACAGATATCCACAGATAAACATAAATAATATGGCAGGAAAATTAACTACTCATGTTTTAGATACTGCCCAAGGTTGTCCGGCGCAAGATTTGGCGATCGAACTTTGGTCAATTATACCTGAAACTAATGAAAGAATCCTCCTAAAAACCACTCGTACCAATCAAGATGGACGTACAGATTCACCTTTAATTGATGGCGAACTTCAGCAAGGAATTTACGAACTAGTCTTTCACGTTGGTGAATATTTCAATCAACACTTAAAAGACTTACCACAACCTCTATTTTTAGATACAATTCCCATTCGTTTTGGCATTGCAAATCCTCAAGCACATTATCATGTTCCTCTTCTAACTTCACCTTGGTCGTACAGCACATATCGAGGAAGTTAATCTAAACTTAATTGCGTTGCTCCTGCGATCGTCAATGCTGTTGTAAATGCTACCGGAATTAGACTCACTCAAGCAATTACCAATAACACCCGAAAGATTATGGCAAGCGACACAGGCGCAAACATATTAAGACTCATAAAAGTGAATATTTGTTTACACGAACAAAGGTAGTGCAAGCTAAAATAGCTACATTATATTGCTACCTATAACTTCTCTCACTAATTGGTTAAAATATGACTGACATACACAATCCACTTCCTAAAGCAGATCGCTATTCTCAATCACAAAGACGAAGTATTCTGAGTTTTCAGAAAGTTTTACCAGCCGAGCTATTTGTCTTTCGAGATGAACGAGTTGATGATGCTGGTGTAGATGGATCTCTTGAAATTCTGATTGATGGGTGCTACACCAATATGCGTGCCCAAGTCCAGCTTAAAAGTTCTCAAAAGAAGAATGCAAAACAAGATGGAATTGTTATGCTTGCTGGAATCGAGACAAGCAATTTCAACTATTTACTAAACGGTCAGCTTGGCCTATACGTTTTGTATGTTGAAGAAACAGATGAGCTATTTTATGTATGGGCTGCTGATGAAAATCGTCGTCGTATTAAGATGGATTCCGATTGGAAGAGTAAGAAAGAAATTTCTATTCCTCTTCAAGAACTTAACGAACTCGCGATTTATAGTATATATGAAAGAATTCGCCGAGAAGCTGAATTACGCCGCGAAATATTGGAAGCTTTAGCCCATGCCCCTACAAATGACAATATATCAGTTTCAATCAATCCAGAAAGTCTTAAAAGCAATAATTCTGTTGAAATTGAGAAGGTTTTAGGTTCTTCTGGTATGACTTTAGTAGCAGCAGGATATTCTAATTTAGTTATTGAAAAACTAAATTTAGTTAGTCAGAAAGCATCTGTTGAACCAAGATTCAAGCTGATAAGTGCTTATGCGAATTATTCTACTGGTCGGTATCAACTTGCTTTAGGTGCTGTTGCTGATGCAATGATTTCTAATGAATTAAAAACAGAAGATCGACGATTTGCAGAAAAAATCCATTTAGCTTGTCAAACAAATCTTGGAATGATTACAAGCGAACAATATTTTCAAGAGATGGAAGCTAAAGCCACAGATGATGAGCTGCTAGATGCAGAAATTAAATTACATAAACTAATAGACAGATTTCGTTCTCAAATGGAACGAGATGAAGAAGTTTTGTATCAAATTAAAGAACTCAAAAGAAAAATTATTACTTCTGCAAATTCACCATATAATTTAAAGCTAGGAGTAAGGGTCAAATATCTTGAAATAATAGGTTTTGATGCTATAAGAGAAATTTTATCGGAAATATTTAAGGCTAACGCCAGAAAAGATAGTCGAATTATTGTGCCATTAATCGATCAGATTTATGATTGTAAAAAGGCTTTTAATCGATTTGAAGAATACTACGAAGAAGCCACAAGCCTTATTCAGGATGCTATTAATATTGGTCATCCGATATTTTTGGCTGATGCCCTTTCAACAAAAGGTTTTATAAGCCTAATGGTGCTTATTTCCAAAATAGCCTTTATGGAGTTTGAAGGATCATACATTGACCAATCTACCATTCAAAAGGACACGCTTTTGATTCTTGATTGCTGTGAAAAAGCTCAAAAAATATATAAACAAGCCAATATGATAGAAGGAGAAGTTCGTATTCAATTGATAATGGCTCAAGCATTTGAGGTTATGGGTCAGATAGAGTCAGCTAGGAATCTTGCTCAAGGCGTTTTTGGCAAGGCTAAGTTTCTGGGATACAAGCGACACATAGAAACTGCTAATGAAATTTGCTCGGGAAAAAGCTTTTTTTCTAAGCATATTCAGAACTTGCGCGAGATGCTGCGTCAGAAAAAGTCTGATAAATACGATCCATCAGCTTTGGAAACCGAAGAAGATATACAACATTCTGCAAATTTCCTGATGGCAACTTACAAAATCCCGGAAGATCGTAGAAAATATGTGGTAAAAGATTTACTCTGCATTCGTGATAATACTAGAGAAAAAAATCACTGGTGTCGGCATATAGAAATACAACAAGATTTAACACATTCTTCTTCACCAACAACACTTTACGCTGAAGACCCGAATAGAAGAGTCGTTTGTTCAAAGTTTGATTGTTTTGTGGATAAACTATCTCCAGAATGGATTGATTTGATTAAAGAGTTCAAAGAAATCAACTGCTCTAACTGCCTTGATAGAGAGCCAGCTAAGGTTACAACAGACCGAGAAAGCTAAAAACTGAAATTTAGCTTACTGTAGCGGTTATAAATTTAAGATCGCTCTAGCCCTCCCCCCAACAACAAACAAAATCATTTCCACAGATGGATCGATCGCAATAAAAACTGCTAAAACTAGTTACACTACAAGAACCAATAAAATCAAGTAATTTTAGGATAAAACACGATGAAAACTCGTAACTTTACAGTCATTGTCTACAAAGAAGAGGATACATACATAGCCGAATGTCCAGAAGTTGGCACAGTTGATCAAGGCGAAACTATTGAACAAGCAGTTGCCGGACTCAAAGAAGCAACACGCCTCTATCTTGAAGAATTTCCTTTACCTGAAACCTCTCCCAGATATATAACTAACATCGAGGTTAGCTATGCCTAAATTGCCACGAATCTCAAGTAGAGAGGCAATTCGCGCACTAGAGCGTTTAGGATTCGAGCAAGTTCGTCAAACTGGTAGTCATATTGTAATGAAAAAGGCAACCCAGGAAGGGACTATTGGCTGTGTTGTCCCTTTGCATCAAGAATTAAAGGTTGGTACATTGAGCGGCATTCTTAAGCAAGCACAAGTTACAGTTGAAGAGTTTATTGAGAATTTGTGAGTTCTTACTTTTGCTGATTTCTGGATAATATGATTTCCACAGATGGAGCGATCGCCCTCCCCCCCAACAACAAACAAAATCATTTCCACAGATCGATCGCACAATCAACAAATTTCCTCCTATAAACCTAATAATTTTCTAAAAACTAGGATAATCGCTCAAAGACTAGCGTATATTAAATAACAACCAAATTATTCTTTAAAGATATCAAAGACAGCAAACATGGCAAAGTTTCATCTTTTTCTAACTAGTCTTTCCCTGTTCTCTCTCACAACTCTCTCTGGTAGCAGTTTTGCTCAAATTAAGCCCTTTAATCAGCAGACCTTGCAGGCGCAAGAGACTACAACAACCACAACAGCTACTTGTCCTTTAGATCCGAGTATTGCTGTCACTTTCTTACGCTCCGAGTGTCGGGAAGTTCAACTCCAAGAACCTAGAACTTACTACCGCTACTACAGCAACGATGGTAATAAATTTGGTCGATATCTCACCACCAATCGCTACGAAAAAAATGTAGATGTAATCAGGAATTTAGCCTTAAAACAAGAGTGGGGAAACCAAGCAACGATTATGTTAAAGGTTACTGTACCCGCAGGAACTAAGGTGTATGAAGGTATAGTTGCGCCCCAAGATCCGCAATCTTGTTATCCTGGTGGTGGTCAGCAGACTTTTATTAAAGATTCAAAAGATCCGAATATAAAATGGTCTGAAGGTACGCCAATGCAAGTTGAACAATTTAAATGTCCTTAAACAGTTTCTAGACAAATCAAATGGAAGCGAAAAAACAAGAATTTTTGCAGCTAATCGATCGCGCGATCGCCCTAAGTGAGAAAATGCAAGGTACTACCTCGAATAGTACAGAAAAATTAAACACATTGGTGAGCGAATTACAAAGAATCAAAGCCAATGTTATGAGCGATCGACTTCAGCCCTCGGAAGGAACCCTAACCTTGGGATTAGCCCGTGCAGTAGCTGATTGGGTAGAACCTTTGAACTCACCTTTGTTAGATGCTGTTGGCGCAATAGAGCTTTATTATCAGCAACAATTCTAGGTTTAGTAATCATTTGTCATTGGTCATTAGTCATTGGTCATTTGTTTAACCAATGACTAATGACAGATGACTAATTACTAACAAGTAACCGCGCCAATACTACTAGAAGAAACTAACTTGGCATATTTATACAAAACACCAGTTGTATAACGTGGTTCTGGGGGTTGCCATTCTGCACGACGACGGGCTAATTCTTCATCAGAAACGTGCAATTGTAACAACCTAGCATGAGCATCTATGGTAATAGTATCGCCCTCTTGAACGAGAGCGATCGCACCACCCACAGCTGCCTCTGGTGCAACGTGACCTACCACCATGCCGTAAGTCCCACCAGAAAATCTGCCATCAGTAATTAACCCAACAGAATCACCTAATCCAGCCCCAATAATAGCCGAAGTTGGTGCTAACATTTCCCGCATTCCCGGCCCACCTTTCGGCCCTTCATAACGGATAATAATTACATCTCCAGCTTTAATTTGATTCCCTAGAATTGCCTGTAAACACAACTCTTCTGACTCAAATACTCTGGCAGGGCCAGTAATTTGTGGATTCTTAATTCCGGTAATTTTTGCCACCGCACCTTCAGTCGCCAAATTACCTTTTAAAATTGCCAAATGTCCTTGAGCATACATCGGATTATTCCAAGGACGAATTACATCTTGATTAGCTGGTGGTTCATCAGGAATATCTTTTAAAACTTCGGCAATAGTTTGACCTGTAATTGTTACACAATCTTCGTGTAATAGATCGTGTACCAACAGCATTTTCATTACTTGGGGAATGCCGCCTGCTCTGTGCAAATCAGTTGCCACATATCTACCCGATGGTTTCAAATCGCAAAGAACCGGAACTCTAGCGCGGATAGTTTCAAAATCATCCAAAGTTAACTCTACACCAGCAGCGCGAGCGATCGCCAAAAAATGCAACACCGCATTCGTCGAACCACCCACCGCCATAATCACAGAAATCGCATTTTCGATCGACTTCCGCGTAATGATATCACGGGGTAAAATTTGCTTACGAATCGCCTCCACCAAAACATAAGCCGACTTTTCCGTACTCTCTGCCTTTTCCGCATCCTCAGCTGCCATCGTCGAAGAATAAGGCAAACTCATCCCCAACGCCTCAAAAGCAGAAGACATCGTATTTGCCGTATACATTCCCCCACAAGAACCAGCACCAGGACAAGACTTGCGTTCAACTTCAATTAATTCCGCCTCATCAATTCTGCCCGCGCTGTACTGTCCCACAGCTTCAAACGCACTCACAACAGTCAAATCCTTACCATTGTGATGACCAGGCTTAATCGTACCACCATAAACAAAAATAGCCGGAATATTTATCCGTGCGATCGCAATCATCGCCCCTGGCATATTCTTATCGCAACCACCAATAGCCAGAACACCATCCATACTCTGACCATTACACACAGTCTCAATGGAATCGGCAATCACCTCCCGCGACACCAGGGAATATTTCATCCCCTCCGTTCCCATCGAGATACCATCGCTAATGGTAATAGTGCCAAAAATTTGCGGCATTGCCCCCGCAGCACGACAGCCAGCTTCCGCTTTCAGAGCTAAATCATTAATACCCATATTGCAGGGCGTAATCGTGCTAAATCCGTTAGCAACACCGACAATAGGTTTAGTAAAATCTTGATCGCCAAAACCAACAGCACGCAACATAGCGCGGTTAGGAGTTCGCTGTACGCCTTGGGTAACAACTTGGCTTCTCAGATTATCGGGCATGGGAAATCCTTATATGCTTGATCAACTGTCATTGGTCATTAGCCATCGATCGTTAGTTATTGGTTAGCAAAATCGCAAAACAAGGGAATATTAAGAGTAGTGGCAGTACATGGGAAAATTAATCTTCCCTCTTTTAATGCCCTCTCATTCACCGACCAACAACTCATCACCTCTCATGACCAATGATGCTCGTATCTGATTGTCTCAAATGCACTGTGGTTTGGACGCACAAGATCAGGAAACTTTACCAAAATCGTCCCTTAATTGGGAATTATCTATAGGAAGAGATCTTTAATTCGGTATGCAGAGCATTTAGTTTTTGCAGAGCTTCTCCGATTCGAGAAAATTTTCTTAGGGCAAATGCTCCGCTGTTAAATTTATGAGGCAAAGAATAATGAATGCTGATGAACTGTTAGAACGATATGCTGCCAATGAGAGAGAATTTTTGGATCTCGACCTGCATGGTATATCTCTGATAGGTGTTAACTTGAGTGAAATAAACCTGCGTGGCTCAGATTTAAGCGAGGCTAATTTAACCGGAGCTTCCTTAGTCGGGGCAAATTTACGCGAAGCCAATCTTAAAGGAGCAATTCTCCGGGCTAACCTTTGCGAAGCTAATTTAATTGGTGCCAATGTCGCTGGAGCGGACTTAAGCGCCGCTAACCTTACTGGAGCTAGTTTAAGAACTGCTCAGTTAGAGGATAGCAAACTCATGGGAGCTAACTTGAGTGAAGCTAACCTGAGTGAAGCCAACTTGCGCCGCGCCAATCTCAGCGGCGCTAAATTAATTGATGCACCCATGAGTCGAGCCAACTTAATCAATGCTGTCCTCAGTGGTGCGATTTTAGAGGGAGCTAACCTAACTAATGCGATTCTCAGCGGCGCTAACCTAGAAAAAGCTAAATTGGTGCAAGCTATTCTCAACGGAGCAGTTTTAGAAAGAGTTAACTTGAGTGGAGCAGATTTAAGCCGCGCTAAAATGATTGGCTGCAATTTAGCTGGCGCAGACTTGAGCAACACTAATATGAGAAGTGTCAGCGTCAGTTGGTCAACTTTGCGTGGTGTTAATTTACAAGGAGCCAATCTTTACCGTGCTAAACTCACTTGGTCTAATATGACAGGAGCTATTTTACGGGGAGCAATCATGATTGATGCTAATATCAATCGAGCAAATCTGAAAAATGCTGAATTAGATGGCGCAATCATGCCCGATGGCAGAACTTATGAATAAACGAATGGCTATTACTAAGGGTGCATCAATCGATTTTAGATTTTAGATTTTAGATTTTAGATTGATTCCAATTCTACTCTTGCCTTCTGGAATAACTTTGTTTTTCTAAAAAAGTCAACCCCTAATACTGATTTTTTTACTCAAATCTTGCACCAAGAGGCAGAGCCTCTGTTGCTGCAAGATCTGAGTTTTAGGGATTTTTCCCCTTTAGAGCCGTTTAGGAGTCACCATTCTCCTTTAAATAGGCTTCTATGGCTTCGGTTGCTAACTGAACCAGTGGCTTACCTTGACGAGCAGCCGTTTGTTTTAGACGATCGTACACATCATCGCGGACGCTAATCCGACGGCGAATTTTGTTTGGTGTCGTACTTTGAGAGGTTGCAGTTGTTTCGGTTGATTCCACGGGCGTTAGAACTTCTGTTTTCTCCATACCAGATTTAACTAGATGACCATTGGCTAACTCTACATCAGCTGGTGCAGTCTGGTATGAGGTACTAAAGCTTCTCAGTGCTTCAAATCCTACTCGATCGCAAAAATCACCGAAGCTTTCGGGTTTTTCTTGTTCTAATTGTTCTTTGCGGAAATAAACCAATAATGGTTCTAAAGCTGTTTCTAGGTTATTAATGTTCAGCTTGTCCATGTAGGGTCGTGCTAACCGCGTTTGATGAGGATCTGCACCTAACCAAATTTGATAGGCATCCGGCCCTTGACCTACGAAGCCTATTTCTGCTAAGTATGGACGGGCGCATCCGTTGGGGCAACCTGTCATTCTGACTACGAAATGTTCTTCTTTGAGTCCGACTTTTACTAGTAATGCTCGCAGTCTTTCTAGGATACTGGGGATAATTCTTTCGGCTTCGGTAATTGCTAAACCGCAGGTGGGTAAGGCGGGACAAGCCATTGAGTAGCGAACTAGGGGATCGATTTCGGTTTCGGTTTTGATGCCGTTGCGATCGAGTATTTCCTGAATCTCTTCCTTAAATTTTCCCTCAATTTCCGCCAAAATTAAATTTTGATGCGGTGTCAAATACATGGGTAATTGATATTTCTGCACGATTTCTTTTAGTGCAGTTTTCAATTTAAAATCCCCTTCGTCTTTAACCCGCCCATTTTCAATGGAAATACCCAAAAACAGTTTACCGTCTCCCTGTTCGTGCCAGCCTAAAAAGTCTAAATATTTGAATTCTGGCAGGGGTTGAAACGGTTGTAATTTTTTGCCAAAATATCCTTCTACTGTTTGCTTAAATTTTTCTAATCCCCAATCTTCAATCAGGTATTTCATCCGTGCATGACGGCGGTTTGCGCGATCGCCATAATCTCTCTGCGTCGCTACAATTGCTTTCACTAAATCGTAAACGTCGGCTTTGTCTACATAACAAATCGGATCTGCTAATCTGGGAAATGTTTCTTCTTGATTATGTGTCCGACCTAAACCACCACCCGCAAAAACATCAAATCCAATTAATTCTCCTTGGGAGTCAGTAATAACTACTAAACTCACATCTTGGGTAAACAAATCAACTGAATTATCCCCCGGTACAGTCACAGAAATTTTGAATTTACGGGGCATAAATTTAGTCCCGTAAATTGGTTCTTGTTTGTCTTCTAAATTTGTCCCGTTAATGTTGCGTTTTCTCGCAGCTACTACTTCGGGATCTTCCTCACCAGAAATCGCTTTTTCCCCATCTAACCAAATTTCGTAGTAAGCTCCACTCTGGGGAGTTAGTAAGTCAGCGACGTTGTTGGCATATTCCCAAGCGTATTTATATTCTGGGCGATTTTTGTAAGGGGCTGGCGGTGCCATCACATTACGGTTGATGTCGCCGCAAGCGCCCAGGGTTGAACCCATGTTTTTGACGATCTCTGCGATCGCTGTTTTCAGATTTTTCTTTAAAATGCCATGTAATTGGAAACCTTGGCGAGTAGTTGCTCTGATTGTCTGGTTGCCATACTCATCTGATAAGCGATCGATCGTCAAATAAAGTTGCGGCGGAATAAATCCTCCCGGACTACGGGTACGCAGCATAAACTGGTAGTCCTTTTCCTGACCTTTCACCCGATTATCCCGATTGTCTTGCTGATAAGACCCGTGAAATTTTAAAATCTGAGTGGCGTTTTCGCTAAAAGAGTTTGTATCTTGTAAAAGTTCAGTGGCAACTGGTTCGCGCAAATAATTACTCTGTTCTTTTAAACCTTCTACTTTAGAAAGTTTCCGTGCTGTGGCTGTTGGTGTGGCAAACTGGGTCATGGAACTATTCTGAATTTGAACTTAGGACTTTCCCTCAGATTTTCTTTTCCACCCTCAAGTCTGGATGGTGAATCTCTGATTTATTAATCCCGGTAATCCGGTCGGAATTATGGATATTACCATATTTTATCACAATTAGGAGGCAAAAGTTTGTTAATATAGAAACTTTTGTTAGTTACTAATTTTCTTAACATTTACCAGACAACTACTCAGGAATAATTACCTAGAAGAATTTAGGGATTTGGCGGAATGATATTAATATTTTTTAAGTAATGTCAAAAAATCTTGCAAATTGTTACTTTATAACTTGATAATTAAACTCTAAGGACAACAAGTTCTAATTTTTTTAATGTCACAGTTTGAAAATATGACAACTGTGGAGTAGTCTGCCTGTCTTTGCGATCGCGCTGATTATTAATTAAAATCGCACCTCAGCAAAGATTTTTCCCCAAATTCTTCAGATCATACCAGTCCATTTACATCACTTTCAGGAGTACTCCTAATGTTTGGTTTTATCAAAAATATACTCTCTTCCGACAAATCAGATTCAACTGCACCCAAAGGGAAAAAGCAGAAAGGTTACTTTTTGGAACTAGATGAATCAGCGATCGCGCAAACCAATAATGGCGCTAAATCAGCAGAACCAGCCAAAGCCGAACCCGCACCCGCACCAGAGGCAAAAGCTTCACCCGCTAAAGCAGCAGAAACTGTAACAGTAGTTGAACCAGCCCCAGCTGAAACCCAACCAGAACCAGCTAAAGCTGAAACAGTAGAAGCCAAACCAGAACCAGCTAAAGCTGAAACCAAGCGAACCAAAACCTCGATCAAAAAAGCAAAACCTGCACCCGCGCCCAAAGCTGAAGCTGCCCCAACTCCAGCGCCAGCGCCAGTAGCGGCTACTCCAGCAAAAACTCAACCCGAACCAGAAAAAACCTTTGCGCCTAAGTATCTCGTATCTACTGGCAGCAATAGTCGTCGTCGTCCAGGTGCGAATATGAGTTCCTTCTTGCAAATGGCGCGTCAGGTCAAAACTCCTAACCAGTAGAAAGGGACAAGGGGACAAGGGGACAAGGGGACAAGGGGATAGGGAGAAAATATAACCTTCTGCCTTTCTTTCCTTCTGCCTTCTGCCTTCTGCCTTCTGCCTTCTGCCTTTCTTCACTTCTGCCTTCTGCCTTTCACTACTGCTTGAGGAAAGCGAGGCTGCTGTACAACTGAAAAGCTGGGTCCCAGTGAGTTGGTTCTCTGCGGAATAAAGTTATGTGGGATGGAATTTGGTTTAAAAGTTCAACGTGGTCGAGTACGGTTTCTGCAAAAGCGGTGAAATCAGACCAGACTTTTGCTTGTGGCGTTTGATGACGCAAGAAATCGAGTAAGCCGTTCCAGTTAATTCTAGTGGTAGCTTGCTCTGGATCGGGAACAAAGGTAATACCCTGCTGAAACTGGTAGCTACTATCCCACATCCGCAAAATGCAGTTTCTCGCTGGTAGGTGTAAGTCACAAAATTGAGCGTAGTCTTGGGTTTGTACCTTGCGTTGGAGTTTTCTGCGGAAGTCGAGGTCTACAACTTCTTCAAAAATGGGCAGTTGTCCAAGGACAAGTTGAGTTACTTCTTGCCAGTCAAAAGTTAGGGAACCTAGCTGACTCTGTTGGTTGTAGCAAACTATGGTGGGGTGGGGATAAATTGATTGGAAGTAGCTGACACGGAAGACATTGATTTTCTCAATATCAGCTAGTTTGATCCAAAAGCAGGGAATTTGAGCATTAAGTAACTGTTGACCGTAAAATCGCAGTTCTCCGATCGCACCTGTTCGGAATAGCCGCCAACCTCTACTCTGTAATTTTAGTCTGGCACTGTAGGGGTCAATATTCATAATTTGGGCAAAGCTTTGGGCGGCTTGTTGTTTAGCTTCACTACTTACTGGTTCTATAATCAGTACGCCTGGTTGAGTATCGCTAGGATCGGCTTTGGCTTTAGCGATTTCCTCCCGGCGTTTTTCTTTTCGGGTTTTTTCGATGTTTTGTAATGCCTGACGCGCTTGGGAGACTATTTTCGGGTTGGTAGTATCCCGCAATAGCTGACGATAAATAGTTTCGGCTTTCTCCAGTTTGCCTGTTACTTCATGCAAACGGGCGGCGTACAAGTGTCCCCAAGGGTTTTGGGGTGATTCTTTGAGTAGAAGTTTGAGTAAACGTGCGGCTTCCCGGTAGTCTTTCCGGTCAAAAGCGGCGGCAACTTGGTTAATCATTATTTTCCCTGAAAACCTTTTTATAATCTCTCTGTTTTAATACTTCCCATTTCTGCGACTGCTGCTACTAGGGAAAGGGCAACTATTGGGGCGAGTACGGCGGTCAGGATACGCTTTCCTAATGATACTGTTTGAAATTCGGCTGCTTGTGCTTCTTCAATTTCCCTTTCTGTCCATCCTCCTTCTGGCCCTGTTGCTATGGTAATTGCTGTGTTGGAAGATGGGATTAAATAGTTTAGTAAATGGGGCGAGTTTCCTCTGGCATAGCAGATATATTTTGACCCATTAACTAAGGAAAAGCTATTTTTAAACGGGATTGGTTCGAGGATTTCGGGAATTATTTGGCGTTCTGATTGTTCGGCTGCTTCGTTGGCGATGCGTCGCCAGCGATCGATCTTTTGCGGGCTGGGTTTTAAGAGAGTGCGATCGCTAATTACTGGGATAATTTTAGTTACTCCTATTTCGGTTGTTTGTTTAACTACTTCATCAAATCCGTTTTTCGGTAAGGCAATGATTAGGGTAATTGCGATCGGTAATTCGGTTTTAATGGGGATTTGTTCGATAATTTCTGCTTGTTGTCCTAATAGTTTAGCTAACCACCATTCTCCCTGTCCGTTCATGGCGATAAAGCGATCGTCTTTTTGTAAGCGTAAGACTCGACTTAAATAATGATATTGTTCGGATGTTAGGGTGATTAGTTGGTTTTGGATTTGGGTTGAGGAAATGGTTAGTCTTTGCAGTTGAGTCATTTTAAACCGCAGATGAACGCAGATGTTTTTATAGGTTTTTGGTGGGAATTTGAGATTTAGGATTTTTTAACCACAGATAGACACAGATAGACATAGATAAACACAGATGTTACCGTTATCTTTATTGTTGGGAAGCAGAGGTTTTTTCGGAATTGCTGCGAATTATTTCTCTAATTTCCATTAGAATTACTCCTAGTCTGTTTTTACCACTGCCGTCAGCGCCACAACCCCAATAATAATCTATTGGTGAATTTTCTATTATTTCTTCTTCACCTGTGGAAAGTAATATTTCCCGAATATCTGCATGGGTTTGAAATTTTTTTAATACGGCTTTTCGCATAATTTCTTCTTTGACTTGTTCCCAATCGGGACGCAAAGGACGTTTTCTGTCTCGTCCCATTTTAGCAGCGTCTTTGGGCGTTTTTACTTGGCGGATTTTCTCACAATGAGGTGTTCCGGGAAATTTTTGGGCTTGGAAATAATGTTCGCTTGTTGGCCAATAAACTCCTTCTAATTCAAAACCATGAGGAGAGAAATTGGAGAAACAACCATAAGCATCACGAGTGCTGTAAAAATAAATAGTCATAGTTTTTCACTTTTGGCAATTTTCCAGTATTCTATCGCTGTGTTAAAGAAATTTTTCGCAGCTTCGGGATCGGCAAAGGCTTTTTTGGGAATAACATGAGCACGAAGCTCTTCTATAAATATAAAAATATAATTTTTGTTTATCCTAGTAAAAAATTAGCAATAGTAATATTCCGAATTTTTGGAACTTTTAGCCTCAAAAACTTGCTGTATTCCCAAGCATCTTCGAGAGTAAGTTCAAATTTGATTTCCATAATTTAGATGATTTCTTAACCTGTATGTTGGTTAATTGCTCTGGCAGACAGTGCTAATATACTCTACCTGGAACTATTGCCGCGCCATGTCGTCTTCAGTTTAGGTCAAATTTTTCACTAGTTTGTCCGCAGAAATTCAAAAAGGGGACGATCTTTCGGTATTATAGAGAACTGTCTTACCTAATAGACCGATAGGTTCGGCTGTTCACACCTTCTGGAGATACCGCAATGTTCACCCTTAAAGTCGTTGTCAATGTTGTTGTTGCCTTCTTTGTCTTACTATTCGTCTTTGGATTCCTATCTAATGATCCTTCTCGTAACCCCAAACGTCGCGATTTGGAATAATACGCAGTTAAACTACCTCCTAGCTTTTCTGGGCGGGGGTTTCCTCGCCCTCACAGCTATTTTTGCTGTTGAGGTGATGCGTCTGGGTTGTTCGATCGCTTCGTTGGGGTGAAAAATGCCCTACCCAGATTTGCCACCTAAACCGCCTGCGATCGTGCAACATCTACAACCGGAACAGCTTGTCCCCACAGATACATCTTTGTCTGCTAAAGATTTGGGCAAAAATTCCGGTGACGTTGCACCAAATTCTGAATTTACGGCAAATTCGCCGGAAAAAACTGATGCTGCGCCGCTTCCTGCTAGTACAGCCACTAGCGCCGCTTTGTTGAGTGAAACCCAAGGTTTGGCAGTCCCACTACAAAGAGAAGCGGTAGTTACTGATTGGCAACAAGAACAGGCTTTTCCTGATGGCAAAAGTCTCAGTTTTCAGTCCCAAGAAACTGCTGAAGAACTATACTTTCTCCTAGAAGGACATATCGCCCCCATTATTGGCCCGATTGAGATAGGGTCTCCAAGTTCCCAATCACCGGGAAATGTTCCGGCTTTGGTGGGGATAATTGAGGTGTCCTCCGACAGCCAAGAGTTCGATTTATTACGGCAAATTTTTTCGGCAGAAGGTAATGTACTCGTGCGCTACCAAGGCGGGGTGCTCAATGCTGACCGGGTACAGGGGAATTTGGCAAGTCGCGTGACTGTGGCTGAAGGTAATGTGGCTTTTCGGCGCGGGAATCAGCTGTTACGTGGGGAAAGGTTGGTTTACAATTTTGTCCAAGATACTGGCACCCTGCAAAAAAGTCGGGGGGAAATTTTTTCCCCTACTAGTGGTGTGGAGTTGACTTTTGATGCCCAAACTGCTTTGGCGAATCCGGCTTTATTGGGTCAGCGTCCGTTAAGCGATCGCCTACTCTTAGATCAACCAGCACAGGGCGTTACAGGAGCAGGCCCTGGTTTAACTGTTCAAGTCGGCGGGAGAAGCGGTCGTCGGGGTACGATCAATCGCATCCGCTTTGAGGCGGAAAATTTAGATTTTTACCCTAGAGGTTGGACTGCTACCAATGTCCGAATTACCAATGACCCATATTCGCCACCAGAATTGGAAATCCGCACCCCCAGGGCTGTATTAACCCAGGAGTCGCCGCTGCGGAGTGTGGTGAATACAGTAAATCCTCGGCTTGTTTTCGATCAGGGTTTGTCTCTCCCGCTGTTACAATCGCGTTTTGTGTTCGATCGCACGGAAAAAGAACCTCCACTTCTGCGTTTTAATTATGATGGTAGCGAGCGGGGTGGTTTGTTTATTGAAGCACCTTTAACTTATTATTTAGCCCCAAACGTTAAATTAAATGTCACTCCACAATTCTTTGTCCAAAGAACAATTGTTGAGGGTTTAAGTAATCCAGCAGAACTGTTTGGTTTAAGAACTAACCTGAGAGCAGATTTAACAGAACGAACTAGGGTTGTAGCTGCGGTAGTTGTGCGAAACTTTGACCTTTTTGACGATGCAGAATCTAAAATTCGGGCTTCTTTAAGGGCACAACAAATTATTGGCACTAATTATCCTCATCGCTTAACTATTGAATATAGTTTTCGCGATCGCTTATTTAATGGTTCTTTAGGTTATCAAGATATTTACAAATCTTGGGGTGCCATCTTACTTTCTCCTACTATACCCATCGGAAAAACAGGGATTAATCTTAACTATCAAGTAGGCGCACAATATATTAATGCGAATACCGATCGCTTAGATTTATTACCCCCTGTATTTGATCCGGGAAATCCTCGCATTCAATTAGGTCGTTTTCAAGCTGCTGTTAGTGCCAGTCAAGGCATATATCTCTGGCGCGGTAAACCTTTACCAGCAACCCCAACCGAAGGTTTAAGATATACTCCCTATCCAGTCGTTCCTTTCGTACAATTAGTGCCGATAATATCTGGTAATACTACTTATTACACTAGTAACGATTACCAAAATACTTTAACTTTTAGTGTTGGCGTACAAGGTCAATTCGGACATTTTTCCCGTCCATTTTTAGATTATACTGCTTTTAATCTTCGGTTTACTAAGGTATTTTTAGACGGTTTATCTCCATTCTTTTTTGATCGAGTTGTTGATAATCGAATACTTAGTTTTGGGCTTACTCAACAAATTTATGGGCCATTTAGAATCGGGTTTCAATCAGCATTTAATATAGATACTAAAGAAAGCATTAGTACTGACTTTTTCTTGGAATATAGTCGCCGTACTTATGGCGTGGTAGTTCGTTATAACCCTGATTTACAATTGGCTACTGTTCTCCTCCGAGTCAGCGACTTTAATTGGAATGTTGGCGCTGAACCCTTCCAAGGTTCTGGTGTTCGTTTTGTTGATACAGGTGTGATTTGGGACTCAGATTAGTTGGGGACTGGGGACTGGGGACTGGGAAATTTTAGATTTTCGATTTAATCTTCCCTTGTCCCCTTGTCCCCTTGTCCCCAATCTATCTAAAAATGTGTTGAATTTCTCGCCAAAGTGTAAGCAATAATTCTTCAATAAAAAACATTGTGCGATCGAGAATTTCTAAAACTTCCTCTAAAGGATGTTTAATATAACCTGTGGGAGTAGCTTGAATTTCTATAAAATTTGAGCTATTATTAGTATCAGAATTGCTTGAATTGCTTAGAGAATTTTCAGTCAAAGCAGGACTAAATACAGTTGTTTGAATTAAGTTACTAGTAGCAGCTTTTTCCTGGGTGAGTACTCCTGAATCTTGAGATGCAATCTCAAATTGTTGCAGTTCTCTTTCCAGTGGTACAGATTGGGAAAATAAATCTTCTTCGGTTAACCAAAAATCAATATCGCTAGAATCTGAATTGGAATTATTAGGGTTAACGAGGCTGTCTTCAGCAGTTAATTCGGCTGTTCTTCTAGAACTAAAAAAGTATTCAACGGCGGCTTTAATTAAAACTTCAATTCTTAATTTTAAATCCGGGGAATAGTTTGTTTCCTCTGTGAGGGACTCCTGCATTCGAGCTTTAAATAACTGGCTGAAGTCTTGAGAACGATGAACTAAATAACCAGGGACATTCGCAACAGCCAAACTACCTGTTTCGATGATAGCGATCGCGCGATCGACTTTTGCCAAAAAAGATGTATCATTAACTTCGGGTACTGCTATTGATTCCAGACCGAGTTGATTTTGAGTTCGGACATTTAACGCTTGCTGACGTTCTTTTAACTCTTGAGTTCTCTGTTTTAACTGCTGCGTTCTATATTGTAACTCCCGATTTTTTACATCTTGATGCAGTTGCAAAGTCTCTTCTTGAAACAAATTAATTGCACCAGCAACTTTTCCCCTTTGCATCCAAGCCATGAAATTTTGCCATAAGCGAATCGGCGGTAAAGCATTTTCGCTGCTAGCTGGCGGGGGTAAATACATTGTTGGGCGCAAAGCATCTTGAACTAAACGTTGATGATGCCAATATTGGGCTAACTCTAAACTAATTTGTTTTTCCAGCTGTTTTTGCTGTTGTTGACTGAGAACATCTAAAATTTGATTTTGCCTATTTATCAATACTAAAAGCCGATTTTCCGGTAAAGTAGCTATTCCCTGAATTTCTTGATGATGAAGACTGGGATTTTCAACTGTTAAAATCCCACTTTTTTCCGTACTTACCACCAACTCCGCATTCACCAAACTTCCCGACAAACTTTCTGGTAAATTAGTATTAGAAAGATTCGCAGGTAAAGCCAAAGATTTGACAGTCTCTAATACATTTTGAATTGGAGTATCAGCAGGGAGGGGTTGTAAATCTGATTGCGAACCAGTTAAGCCTTGCAAAAAATGTTGTAATTGCTTGCCAGCTAATCTCGCAGATTGAAATAAAAGATAAATTGGATAAACGAGAATTTGCACTCCCCAGACAGTAGCAGTTGTCACCTGTCTAGTAGCACGTTCCCCACGATCTATCCAACGGCGGGTTTGTCGTGAAACAAAATTGAATAATCTACTACGATAGCGACCAGCGGAAGATGGCATAGTACGATCACTGGAATGTGGGATGAGAAACTCTAAAGCAGAGGTTTACTGTTTGACTATCCCCTTTTTATTGTAAAGTATACAGGTTTCGGGCAGTAATATTGCCAAATTTTTGATTTTACCTAAAATTTTAAGTTAATTTCTAAGGGTGATTGGGATGAGCGAAGAAAACTTATGTAATCAGCAAACTAATTTTGCCAAGATTTCTGATTCTCAATCTCAAAGCGAACAAATCTTAGTTGCGATCGAAAAATTACGGCAACTATCTCAGGTAGATATCATATCCAACTGGCGCTATTCGCCAACAGATATCAATTTATCCGACTTGTCAAATTCTAGCTTTTGGGAAAATGCGCCCACCGTCCAATTAAATAACAAAGGTCATGTAATTTGGGCAGCAGGTAAAAAGGTTTTATGGCTAGCGCAAAAATTGGTAATTCCCAAAACTTTAACAGGCTATACTTTAAAAGGATTATCTTTACGTTTAGCCTTAACTTGGTGGGCGGAAGATGCACAAATTTTTGTAAATAATCAGTTCGTGCAAGCGGGGGATTTATTGGATTACTTTACCAGAGTTTTGTTGAGTAATTCAGTAACTCCGGGCGAGGAAATTATGGTAGCTTTGCGGTTAGTCAGTCCGGGACATGACCGAGGAGCATTGATGCGTGCTTGCTGCGTTTATGAATCTGGGGAAACTGAAAATTTAGAACCAGGTTTTATAGCTGATGAGTTAGCAGTTATCCTCAAACATTGCGAAACTTTTGCCAGAGACAAGTTAAATATTTTAGCAACGGCTATTTCGCAGATTGATTGGTCAGTCCTGCCAAACAAAGAAAAGTTTGACGCTTCATTAGCGGTTTTACGAGAAACTTTAAACTCACAAATCCCCAATCGCCAAACGAAAATTTCCCTGTTAGGTCATGCTCATTTAGATATGGCTTGGTTATGGCCTGTAAGCGAAACTTGGTTAGCGGCACAACGAACTTTCACCTCCGTTCTGAATTTACAAAAAGATTTTCCCGATTTAATTTTCTGCCACACTTCCCCAGCTTTATATGCTTGGATAGAAACCCATCGACCCGACTTATTTACAGAGATTAAAAAACAGGTGGAAGCGGGAGTTTGGGAATTAATAGGCGGGATGTGGATTGAACCTGATTTAAATTTGATTTCCGGGGAATCAATCGTCCGACAAATCCTTTACGGTCAGCTTTATTTTCAAGAGAAATTTGGGCAATTGAGTAAGGTGGTTTGGGTTCCAGATAGTTTTGGTTTCTGTGCGACTTTACCCCAATTTCTCAAACTTGGGGGAATTGAATATTTCGTGACGCAAAAGTTGACTTGGAACGATACGACTAAGTTTCCTTACGGCGCTTTTTGGTGGCAATCTCCTGATGGCACGCGAGTTTTTAGTTTGATGTCTGCTTTAATTGGCGAGGGAATTGAACCGATTAAAATGGCGAATTATGCGGTTGATTGGGAGATTAAAACTGGGGTAAAAAATGCGCTTTGGCTACCGGGTGTGGGAGATCATGGGGGAGGGCCGACTCGTGATATGTTGGAAACAGTTCAACGATGGCAGAAGTCGCCGTTTTTCCCGCAGTTAGAGTTCACGAAATCCGAGAGTTATTTAGAGAGTTTGCGCGAACAACTGCAAGGAGAACCGCAGCCAATTCCTTACTCTTCAATTCCGGTTTGGCAAGATGAATTATATTTGGAATTCCATCGGGGTTGCTACACAACTCATGCAGATCAAAAGCGATCGAATCGTCGGTGCGAGGGGTTGTTGTACGAAGCTGAGTTATGGGCGAGTTTAGCAACTCTAACGACTGGCGCGGTTTATCCGAAACTCGAATTGGAAAATGCCTGGAAGCAAGTTTTGTTCAACCAGTTTCACGATATTTTGCCGGGAACCTCGATTAACCAAGTGTTTGTCGAAGCGAATCAAACTTGGCAGGAAGTGGAACGAGTGGGGGGAGAAATTTTAGAGAATGCTTGGAGAGCGATCGCATCTCAAATCGCCTTCCCCCCACCCCCCAAACCAGGGGCTTTACCGATCGTCGTCTTTAACTCTCTCAATTGGCATCGTTCCGAAGTCGTCACCGTGACTTTACCCGCTGCGGAAACGCTGTGGCAGGTTTGTGACTTAGAGGGAACACCCCTTCCTAGCCAGGATATCACCGCCGAAAATAACCAAAAAAGGCTAATTTTTGTCGCACATGATCTGCCGTCAGTGGGTTATCGGGGCTTTTGGTTATGTCCTCGGCAAGCTGAAATGCTTGATTTACCGTTGGTTGAGGGCGAAAATCCAGCAGAAAGTAATAGAACAGCTAATCATACTATATATATAGTAGCAAAAAATGAACTGGTTAGTTCAAATGACAATTTCGGGGCAAAAGATTGGGTTTTAGAGAACGAATTTCTCCGGGTAGAAGTGAGTGGGGAAACGGGAAATTTAGGGAGAGTTTTCGACAAAGTTAATCAGCGAGAAGTGTTGGGAGAAGCAGAGGGAAATCAACTGCAAGCTTTCCAAGACAGTGGACAATATTGGGATGCTTGGAACATCGCTCATAATTATGAAAAAAATCCCTTACCGCCAGCAGAATTAGAATCGATAGAATGGGTAGAAAAGGGAGAGATTAGACAAAGGTTGCGGGTAATTAGAAAAATCGGGAAATCGGAGTTTGTTCAGGATTATGTGCTGTCAGTGCGATCGCCAATTTTAAAAATCAGCAGCAAAATAGATTGGCAAGAAAGGCAAGTTTTAGTCAAAGCAGCATTTCCGCTGAATGTAACTGCGGAAAAGGCGACTTACGAGATAGCTTGCGGCGCGATTCAAAGAAGAACCAAACCCCAAGAACCAAGAGAAACAGCGAAATGGGAAGTCCCCGCTTTGCGTTGGGCAGATTTAACTGAAGATGAGTACGGCGTAAGTTTGTTGAATGATTGTAAATACGGCTATGATAGTCAACCAAATCAACTGAGATTAACCCTTTTAAGAAGTCCGAATTGGCCCGATCCGGAAGCCGACAAAGGCGAACATGAATTTACTTACGCCCTGTATCCGCACAAAGGAAATTGGCAAACTGCCCAAACAGTTCGGCGGGGTTATGAATTAAACTTACCATTAAAAGTAATGTTGCTAAACTTGCCAAAAGAAAACCTAAACCCAACCTTACCTGCGGTTGGTCGATTGTTAGATTTAACAGACGAGAATCTGATTTTAATGGCATTCAAACAGGCGGAAGGAAACTCTAATCAATGGGTAATGCGCTGTTACGAATGTCACGGGGAAACAGCGGAATTAAAACTGCAAAGTGACTTAGTGGAGATTGTGCGATCGATAGATTTGTTAGAAAGACAAATAGACTCCCCTGAAAAGTCATCGGCAGGAGAAACCTGGAAAATTGCCCCTGGGAAAATCGCCAGCTTTGAGTGTAAAAAGGCAGAAGGAAATAGAAAAGGTAAAATCTAGAAAACAAATCAAAAATATTTATCTACATCTGCGTTCATCTGCGTTAAAAAAAAGAACTAGCAACCCAACCAAAAATATTGAGCTACATCTGTGTTTATCTGTGTTCATCTGTATTTCATCTGTGATTAAAAAAATAACCCGCAACCCAACCAGAAACATCAGTAAACATCTGAGTGAGGTCATGATAAAATCATCTAGATTTGTGAAAAAAGCAGAGATAAAGAAATGAGTAAAAAGACATGGGGAAAAATTAGCGATCGCATTTTGCCAAAGAAAGTAGTTGGATTGGCGATCGCACTTACCCTAATCCTCACCACTTTCGTCGTTGCACCTGCCAATGCCGCCACTAATGCTGAATTCCAAATTCATTGCATGAATCGTATGATGTATTACGGAAATCGCCGCCGTTCTGAAATTAGTGAAACTGCTGCGAGTAACGCTTGTCAAAAAGCCTCAACAGCCGCAGAAAGTAACTATATTACTAGTTGTCTGAACGACTTAATGTACAAACCGAATTCTGTAATAAGAGAGAAAATGAATGCTACTGCTGCTGCGTCAGTTTGCCAAAAAGCTACAACGCCAATGATGGTACAAAAAGTTACAAAATGTATGAAAGATAATATGTATGATGCCAATGGTCACTTAAAAAGAAGTGCCAATGCTAATAGAGCAGCGAAACAGTGTACATTTTCCTAAAATTAAAGGTGAAAGTCAAGCATCAATATAAAATAACAAACTTGCATCCCAACCAAAAACCTAATAAATCCAAAAATAAGCAATTATCAAAGTTACCAAAGTCAAAGGCAAACCGAAGCGAAAATGTTCGCCAAAAGATAACCGATAACCTTGCTTACTACCCAACTCTGCCACAATCAAATTAGCTACCGAACCCAAAAGCGTCAAATTCCCCGCCAAAGTAGAACCCGCCGCTAAAAGTAACCAAGCTTTCGTATCACCAGGAGGAATCATTGATTGTAAAACTAAAACTGCTGGAACATTAGAAATCAAATTAGAAAGTACTACCGTCACCCCCAACAAACTCAAAGGTGCTTTCACTAACTCAGTCAAATCATATAAAATTCCTAATTTTTGAGTTGCCTTAGTAATCACAAACAATCCGGCAAACATTACCAATAAATCCCAATCAACCGCCTTTAAAATTCGCTGTGGTTTCAGTCGCCGAGTGATGAATAAAAAAGTTGCTGCTACCCAAGCTGATTCTGCTAAAGGTGCGCCTGCTAAAAACGCTGCTAATAGTCCGATCGTAACTACCAAGCTTTTAATCAATAAAGGTTTATACAAACGGTAACGAATTTGGGGAGATGTAACAAAAGGTTTAAAAGAACGCACTTCAGGATATAGCCAACATAACCAACCTACTTGTACAATTAAACAAATAAAAGCAACTGGTGTCAGATAACGCGCAAATTCTAAATAACTAATCCCCGAAAAAGAACCAATCAAAATATTTTGGGGATTTCCACTCAAAGTTGCTACCGAACCTAAATTCGTTCCCCCCGCTAAAGCTAACAGATAAGGAATTGGATTAATTAATAAAGTCCGACATAAACTAATAGTTAAAGGTGTTAAAAGAATCGCCGTTGTATCATTGAGAAAAAACGCTGATAAAATACCACCGCCAAAAGTAATCGCTACCAAAATCCCTAAAGGACTGTTGGCAAAGCGAGTAAAAAATCCCAATGCTAACTGAAAAAAACCCGCTGCACCCAAACAGGAATTTACCACCATCATTCCCAGCAAAAATACAATTGTTCCGGGATCAATTGATTGCCATGCTTCTTGAAGATTTAATACACCTAAAGCTACCATAAAAGCTGAACCTGCCATTGCAATAGTGGCGCGATTCATTCGTAAGGCGGGTAAATATCCCAAACCTAAACCGAGATAAGTTAAAGCTAATACAATATATTTAACAAATAACATCACTTCACTCTTTTTGCCATGTAAATATCTGGTTTTCCCCAACCATTAGCATCTGGCATGACTCCGACAATTACAAAACCTATTTTTTGGTAAAATTCGTAGGGATGACCATGTAAATTTTTAATGTTAGCGAGATGTTCAAATACATTGGGATAAAGGTCAATATTTGCCAGAGAAGTCATGCCATCTTCGTCATCCGTACCCACCCAAAGAGTAATTCCCCCCCGTTGTTTTACTTGTGCTTCTAAGTCAGTAACTAATGCCTTACCAATTCCTTGTTTTTGCCAGTCCGATCGCACTACCAAAGGATGCAACTCCCAAACATTACCATCATAATGACTAATCCCCCCAATCCAACCTAAAACTTGATGATTTTCATCAATAGCAATTCTACTAATTCTATCTTCTTCCAAAGATAATTTTACCTCTGCCAAAGCATCTGTTAAACTAGGCCAAGCATTTGCCCAATGAGTTTTAAACCCTTCAAATAATAAAGTAGCTGTTTGTGCAACAGCTTCTTTATCCTCAGTAACTAAATCAATAATGTGCCAATTAGCCATCTTTCATATCTCATTAGGTAGTAAATAGCTGATTTTAACAATTACCCACTACCCACTACCCACTACTTAATTACTTCCCGAAACTGATTGACAACTTTATCTAATGCTACCGAATGGGAAGCTTTAAATAAAATGCGATCGCCTGGTTGCACCAATTCTTTTAGTCTATCCACAATTGCTTGATGATTAGTAAAACATTCCGCAGAAATACCTGCTGCACCATGAGCAATTTCTGCTGTTTCTGGTTCATCCACTAAAATCAACAAATTATCTAACTTTAATTCCTTGACTTTTTCACCAACTTGATAATGTAATTTTGCCGATCGATCTCCCAATTCCTTCATCGTTCCCAAAACAGCAATATGCCTTTTTCCTGGTGTTTCGCCCAACAAATGCAACGCCGCCACCATTGATTCTAAACCTGCATTATAAGTTTCATCTAAAATCACCAAATCATTAGGTAAATCGTAACGTTTCGCCCTACCTTCTGGTAACTGTACCGCCAAACCATTACTAAATTGAGTCAAATCAATCCCCAAAACCTTCGCCACTGCCAAAGCAGCTAAATAATTTTGGGCATTGTGACGACCTGGTAAAGGTAAAGGTAACTTTATGCCCTCCACCATCATAGTCTGCGAGTCAATTAACTTACCTTGGAAATCCCCATTTTCCAAACCATAAGTTACCGTTTTTCCCCGCCAAACTTTCCTTGCCGTTTCCATTAACAACTGATTATCTGCATTCAAAATCGCCACACTATCGCTAGGCATTTCTACTAATAATTCACATTTAGCTTGTGCGATCGCTTCTTCCGATCCCAACCTGCCAATATGTGCCGTTCCCACATTCGTAATTACCCCAATATTAGGACGTGCTATTTTTGACAATAAAGCAATTTCTCCCCGACCGCGCATCGCCATTTCAATTACGGCAAAATTATCTTCTAAACTTAGTTCTAATAAAGTTTTTGGTACGCCAATTTCGTTATTATAATTTGCCTGAGTTTTCCACACTTTTCCCTGAGTTGCCAGCACCGCCGCGAGCAATTCCTTGGTGGTAGTTTTACCGAAAGAGCCTGTGACAGAAATTACCGGAATAGTCAGCTGATTGCGCCACCATTGTGCGATCGCTTGATAAGCTTCTAGGGTATCTTTTACAACTAATTGTGGTATCCCATCTCCCACCTGACTACTGAGGTCTTTCTCCGTCACCACTGCGATTGCACCTTTGGCTACAGCAGCTTGCACAAATTCGTGACCATCAAAGTTGCTACCCCGCAAAGCGACAAACAGATCCCCTTTCTGGAGACTACGAGTATCTGTAGAAACGCCTTTTGTTAAGTAATTCCTCTCTAAACTGGTAAAATTTATAGGTGTAGCTAATAAAACTTCAGACAATTGAGATAGACTAATTAAACAGGGCATGGTGAAAAACTAAACCTCGGTAAAACTTGAATCACAGCCCGTAAGTTAACAGAATCTTTAAATAAAATCTAGCTTTTTTAGTAATGTCTTTATCAAAAAGACTAGGTACTAGTCAATAAACTATGCCATCTTAGTAGTGAAATTATTTTTTTTGTTGTAAAAAACACAGGGGGTGATGACCCCTTGACAGACGCGGCTTTAGTTGGAAACCTTGTAAGGGTGATATTTTCATCGATTAATTTCTCGGTAAAGCGCAATGAAAGAGTACAGGGCAAACAGCCTGAGTTAAAGTGACTTACATCACTTCTAATCTTTCTAGAGTCTGGCTAGGATCAAGGCAATATATGGAAAAAAATCAAGGGAACTTAGCTTTCAAAGCAATAACAGCAAGCATCTACTTTGCTTCCAATGCGCTGAAAAATCGCACTCAGAAAAAATCATGCACCTAACCTCAAATCCGAAAGAGGGAAATGCTTGTTTGACATCCTCTTTGGGATAGATTCAAAATCGACCAGAGAGTAATAATTAATAATCAGGATACAAAAACTGTGGTTGCCAGAATGATATGCGCCCTGGGAAACGAAAGGGAAAAAAAGTGACTACTTGGAACGAACCGTACACACGCCAGTCCTCTGCGGCGGAACAGAAACTGTATCAATACTGGCTGAAATTAGTACAAGTCGAACCGCCAAACTCCATCATTGAACGCTTTAAAGTTTTGTTCATTGAAGGGGGAACTTATCCAGATAAAGAAATCATGCAGGCGTTGGATGAGATTATAACCTCGAAATACGCCGAGGCACAATTTAAATTTGTGCTGAACCGTTGCTGCCATATATTAATCAACCGTTGGCAAATTCATCCGCAACACCGATCGACAATTCCCCAATTAATCGCCTGCTTTGAAATTAAACCTGCTTTTCTTGACCACACCTTGCGTTACAAGTCAGCCAGACGCTTGCGGGAACTAATAAAAAACTTCCGCAACACTGAACAATACACTACCTTACAACGGTTATCCGAAGCAGTTAGTAAAACAATAGCCCAAAAAAGTGAAGTTAAAAACACACCTTTAGTCAAGTTAATAAATCGCTACCCTTACTTATATGAGCATTGCTTACTCAGCGAGGATAGCACTTACGAAGACCAGCAAGCGATCGGGAAAATGCGAACTGAAGCACAACGAAATTATGAAATTGAATTATCGCAATATATAACTCACCAAGTAAGACAAACCCAAGTAGCACGTCTTCGACCAGAATTGCATTCTAAACAAATCGATCGGACAATTCACAACCCTACTTTATTGAATGATAACGAACTGTTTTGTGCTGTGAAACAATATGTTGGTAAAGTCGAAGGTTCCTCTAGCTATCGTGACTTAGCTCATAGTTTCATCACTCATACTAGCAAAACTCGTACTTACAAAGACTTTAAAAATCAACTCTATGCTTATTTGACATCTTCGATCGATCCAGGTTATGGAAAACGTCAGTTTAATAAACAATTATACACTTATCTGCAAAATACCCTACCCCACAACGATTCCCAACCAGTCAGCGAATTTTTAATCATTAGAACCTGTACCAACTTATTAAACTTTTTGGTAGTTAACAATCAAAAACAACCCCAACATTTTGTATTTATAGATTTGGTAGCTAATTTAGGTACTACCAAAACAGTTGGTCTGTTACTAAAACTGGTACTAATTTGCCGCAAAGTTAAACCTTACTTAGAAAAACGGTTTTCAATTTTATTTAATCATTATGAATCAAACATTGGAGATGCAGTAATGTGGCTGATTCAATGCCTAGAAAATTTAAATATTGCCTTAAGCATTCACTTTGGCGCAATAGACCTTTCTTACCTAAGCCGATTGAGATAAGCATGGCTGTAACCTCTGCTGTCCTTCAGAGCTAAGGATTTCATGTTAAAGTACTAGTCGTGAATCAAGTTTGGTTATAAGCTTTGTTCTTTGTTGCAGAGTATAGGCTTCTGTTTTAGCGGGCATATCTCCGAAACTAGGTTCCTGAATTGATCTGCATTATTTAGGAGATGTTGCCGTGCCGATTTATCTGTTCTTTAGGTAAACCTAATTAAACTTACAGCAAAAACCAAACCGATCGCACAAAATACTACCAATCGTAATACATGGAGAAGAAAAAATGACCCAAGTCCTGTTAGGTGAAAATGAAGGATTAGAGTCCGCGCTACGTCGATTTAAGCGTCAAGTTTCTCGCGCCGGAATCTTGGCTGATGTCAAAAATCATCGTCATTTTGAAACACCCCTAGAAAAACGCAAACGCAAAGCAGTCGCAGCACGACGGAAAAGAAGGATGCGTTAATTTAGAAGGCAGAAGGGGGAAAGTTTTGAGTTTTGAGTTAAGGAGAAAGTTTTGAGTTATCCCCTTGTCCGCTTATCTCCCCATCTCCC
>NZ_JADEWG010000303.1 GCF_015207735.1 [Phormidium] sp. LEGE 05292 | reverse complement strand
CCCCACTTCCTCCCAGTCCCCAGTCCCTAGTAGCCCGCAATTGCGGAACGAATTGCTTGGGCTGTTGATGGTGCTAATAAAATGCCGTTGCGATAATGACCAGTAGCTAAAAGAATGTTGTTATAACCGGGTAAATTGCCAATAACTGGTGCTGGTCTTCCTTCGGGACGGGGGCGCAAACCCAGCCATGATTTAATAATAGTAGCATTGGCTAAAGCTGGGCAAAATGCGATCGCTTCCTGTCTTACCAATTCCAATTTACTAGCATCCGGTTCTACCTGATAACCATCAGCCGGAAATTCTACCGTTGCACCTACCCAATAATCTCCCCCACCAACAGGTACGATATGCACATCATTAGCTGTAATTGCTGGTTGAAAATCGGGATTTCCTAAAGGATTATCTAATCTTAAATGTAAAGCTTGACCTAAAACAGGTCTAACATCAATTTGATGTAAAAGTGATTTAGTTAGTAAAGAAGAACCCAAACCGGATGCTAACACCAACCAATCAGTTTCTAAATTACCATTTTGGGTTTTGATCTGCCAACCATTTGATAAAGGTTCTATTCCCAAAACATCTACACCAAACTGAAAATTTACTCCATTTTTTGCCGCCGCATCTACTAACGCTAAAGTTAAAGCAGTAGGATCGAGCTGTCTATCTTGGGGCGAATAAACCCCAGCAATTACTCTTTCTAAATTCAACTGCGGACAATTAGCGTTTACTTTATCTAACTCCCAAATTTCTAAACTAAAACCTTGAGAACGGCGAACTTCTGCTAACTCTTCCCAACTCGCCAAATTTTCCCCTTCCAGACAAAGCAAAAGAATTCCTTGACGATTAAAAGGAATTTGCCGCCCTAAACTTTTTTCTAACTCAGGAATTAAAGTTTCATAACGCTGTATACTATTTTGGCGCAGTCGCCAAGCACTTCCTTTAACTTTGTGACTAATAATTCCCATCAACACGCCCAAGGCTGCACTCGTCGCACCTTGCGCTGGTGCTTTTTGTTCTAAAACTGTCACATTTAACTCAGGAACTAAACTGAGTTCGTATGCAATTGTTGCGCCAATAATTCCGCACCCGATGATTGCAACTTTAACCATAACTTTGAAAATTGGTAATAGGTAGTTGGTAGTTGGTAGTTGGTAGTTGGTAATGGGATGATTTTCCCCTGTCCGACTACCTATTACCTACTACCTACTACCAAACTCAAGGATAGACTACGCTTGAGGAGTTAATTCTAAGAACGATCGCAATTCTCTTTGGACAACGCCAAAATTGCGGATAGCCTTTTTATAATCGCGGCTATCAGCAGCTTCATCAATTAAGATCAAACCTTCAATTAACTCCTGGGAAGTTTCATGGACTTTTGTCTTATCTTTAGGCAGCAAATTGCGTTCCACAAAACTCAAATTTGTCCGCAATTCACCCAATGGCCCACGAATGAAATTCTTGACAAAAGTCCAATTTTCATCTTGGATTAGCTTGGCTAATTCTGGCAGTCGTTCCTGAACTTTTTCCAAGTCAGAAGCATACTGCTGAATTCGCTCAATTTGTGCTGGAGTGTAAGTAGGTGGCTTAGTGGCTGTGGGAGCTCCACCGCAGCTAACTAGAACTGTCGCTACAAAAGCCAGAATGATTGCCAGAATAGACCGATAACGTGCCTTGAACATTTTTTTGTTGCAAAGTTACAAAATACATCCTTAAAAATATTAGCGGCGCAGAAACCCAATTAGTGCATCACTTACTTTTTCTGACCAATGTTCTTGAGGATAATGCCCCGCTTCCTCTATTTTGACCAATTCTGCATTGGGCATCGCAGCTTTTAACTGTTCCGCTTGAGAAACAGGCAACCAAGGGTCTTTCATACCCCAAACAATCAAAGTCGGCTGTTCCCATTGGCTTAACCCAGCCGCAATTTCTGCCCCTGTTTGAGCCAATTGCAGGTTTCTCACCGTTGCTAACAAACTGCGACCCGCATCAGAACTTTTTAAGAAAGGACGGCGATAGACATCTAAATCTGCGTCTGAGATGCCATAACGACTGCCACCTTCTAAAGTTCGATCGACTAACAAAGGGTCTTGGGTCAGCATATCACCTATAAATGGCAATCCCAACTGTTGTAATTTCCAAGGTAACTTAGCTTCTGGAGAAATAGGAGCGCTCAAAATTGCCAACCTTTCAATTTTTTCAGGATGACGCAGGGCGTATTGAATGCCCACAGAACCCAAAAATCCTTGGACAACTAACGAGAATCTTTCTAATTTCAGAGTTTCAATGAATTCAGTTAAAGCTTGAATAAAAGCATCGGGCGTGTAAGCAAAGTCCCGACGGTCTGGTTTAGCAGAAAGGCCACAACCGATCCAATCTGGAGCAATACTTGTGTATCCTTTATCTGCTAATGCTGGCATTACTTGTGTCCAACTGAAGCTTTGGGACGGTATACCATGTAACAGCAATACTGGCAGTTTGTCGCTTCTGCCCAAGGGTTTTGCTTCCCGATAAAACCACTTGAGGGAACCTACTTCGATTATTTCTTCGTTCGTGGTCACTCGATCGATCCTATTGCAGCTAGAGGTTGTCTGAGCTTACCTCTCAAGGGTGTTCCGGGACAAGGGGCAGGGGGGCAGAGGGGCAG
>NZ_JADEWG010000302.1 GCF_015207735.1 [Phormidium] sp. LEGE 05292 | reverse complement strand
CCCCTGCTCCCTCCCCTAAAACTGACCGCTAAAAGCTGGTGATGCTTTGCGGTCAACTCTCTCCCCCAAATCTTCCTCTACTGTCAATTCGTTTGGCTTACAGCGTCTAATAAACACGATAAAACCCATCGCGCCTTCTGTTTCCAAGTCTTCTATGTAACCAGTCTTAGCCAGATCAGCTTCCTTCGCAGTGAGAAAAGGGCCGAAATAGTAAGTGCATTGGGGTTTGCGAGTCACAACTTCGATCCACCAAGCCAAACCTAAGAAATTTAGAATACTGAGCAAAACTTCTTTCATGACCTCAACCTGTCCTCTTGGGTGCTATCCCGTCTATTGAGCTTTTTTAGTTAAATTTCTTTATACTCTGTTACCTTTCTTTTTTCAAAGTATCTTTTTTTAACTTATCTAGGTGTAGTGTACTTGACCAACGTTGGCGGAAAATCTCGTAAAGTGCCATTCCTGCTGCAACTGAAGCATTTAAGCTGGGAGTTTTTCCACCTAAAGGAATAGAAACAAGAAAATCGCAGCAACGTTGAGTTAACAAACTCAGACCTTCCCCTTCGGAACCTACTACCAAAACTATCGGGCCTGTAAATTGAACTGTATGCAATGCTTGATTAGTATTAGCCTCGGTTCCATAAATCCAAAAACCAGCAGCTTTTAATTCTTCCAAGGCCGATCGCAAATTCACCACCCTAGCAACTGGTATATTTTCTAAAGCCCCCGACGCTACTTTGATCACAGTTGATGTCACCCCTACCGCACGTCGCTGCGGGATCACCATCCCATGAACTCCCAAAGCTTCTGATGTGCGAATAATTGCACCTAAGTTATGGGGATCGGTAACGCTATCCAAAACCACAATTACTGGTTGTTCAGAAGCAGCTTTAGCTTTGGAAATCAAATCTCCTAATTCCACATATTCATAAGGCGCAACTTGTGCCGCAATTCCTTGATGATTCGCTCTGTGAGTAATGTAATCTAAGCGTTTCGCTTCTACCTCATCAATTACAGTGCCATTTGCTTTAGCTTGCGTTAATAAAGTATGAAACCGGGGATCGTAACGCAGATGAGGCAAAATCCAAATTCGATTTAAAGCACGCTGATTCGTCAAAGCTGCTAACACCGACTGACGACCATAGATCATATCTAGGTCTTCAGATTCCCGATTTACTTCATGATTTACCTGTTGAGGTTCCTGTCGAGTTACCTGTCGAATTATCCGTCGCGGTTCCCGTCGCGGTTCCCGTCGTGGTTCCCGTCGCGGTTCATTACCTGGTTCATTGTGAGATTCAGGGCGCGACTCATTGCCAGATTCATTTCGCAATTCAGGTAGGGAAACGTTACGATTTGCCTTACGAATTGGTTTTACCGAGGGTGAGGGTCGGTTTAACCTGCCTTTGAGAGGTCTACTGCGCTTGGGTTGACCTGGATTTTCTGGGCGGTAATTTTTACTCATTATTTTGTCAGAAAATTTAGTAAGTTCAGGGGGTAGGCAATTGGTGATTAATTAAGTAGTCTCGTAGCGGCGAAATAACAAACCGCTGCTGACTAATACTTTTAGTAATCACCAATAGCCAATACCCTTTTCGATCAGGTGTCTGGTTTTAATGTACATAGTCTAAATTGGTAGTTTCAGCTGTCTTGAGTTTTATTTAAGACTCTTCCCCTTGAGGGAAATCTAAATCTAAGTCTAATTTGGCTAACAGCTGAGCTAAACGTTGAGAATCGGTGAGATAAAGATATCCAATCAAAGTTTCCAGACTACTAGCTTCTTGATAGATTTTTGGAGATAGTCGCTTTGGCCCTCCGCTAGCCGCATTTCTCCCGCGCCGCAAAATTTCGCTCTCCGCTTCTGTGAGATGGGGTTGAAGCGATCGCAAATGCCTAACTTGACTTTCTGCTCTCACTTGAAACACCACTTGCCTATGATACTTATCTATCCTTTTGGCAGGCAAAAGATAACGGCTCCGAACATATAGCTCAAACACTGCATCTCCTATATATGCCAAAGATACAGGAGAAAGCTGATTAACTTCTGTCAACGAGTAACTTATATCTGAGAGCGGCTGATGAAACATCGACTTTGAATTTTACCATAAATACTCATGGGAAATAATTAAATCTTTTAACAGCAAATTTGCTATCCAGAAATCGACCGGATAGCATGAGAAATATTTCGCCTTGCCTGCTTATTCTTTTTTGTTTTTGATGTTTTCTAGGGCAGCTTCTACCGATGATTGCAAAGATAGAAACTTTTCTAAACGTACTAACTTAACTGTTTGGGTAACACGGGGGTTAGGGACAATCTGTAGACTGCCGTTGTTATTTTGAGCTTCCTTGGCTATTTGTACCAAAGCACCCAAACCAGAACTATCGAGAAAATCGATTTGGGATAGATCCAAAATAATATTTTTGGGGCCGTCTTGTTGGATAAAACCGACGATCGCTTTACGAAAATTCGGTTCCGAAAACGCATCTAACAAGCCTGCCAGACGAAATAATTGGTAATTTTCCTTGACATCTCTTGTGCCTCTAAGGCTCACAGTCAAGTTCAGTGCCTCAACAATAGTTCCCTCCTAGCTCCATCATCCTTCACTAGAGGCTCCAGTATATATAGTTTATGGGATTTTGTCTAGGTATTTACGGATGGATTTGTGAGATTGGGGATGGGGAGGTGGGGGGAC
>NZ_JADEWG010000003.1 GCF_015207735.1 [Phormidium] sp. LEGE 05292 | reverse complement strand
CCTCCCCACCTCCCCAGTCCCCTTGGCTTGAGAGTTTGCCAAATATGGCGGCAATTTGTGCAGCGCGGCAAATTGGGGCGACTGGGGCGGTTTTGGCACCAATGGCGGCTTGTGCTACGGGAATTTGGGCTTTAGCACAGGGTTTTGAGTTAATTCAAACTGGGCAATGTCAGCGAGCGATCGCAGGTGCGGTGGAAACACCGATTACACCTTTAACTTTGGCAGGTTTTCAGCAGATGGGCGCTTTGGCCCAAACGGGCGGTTATCCTTTCGATAAACAGCGGGGAGGTTTGGTTTTAGGAGAAGGTGGGGCGGTTTTTGTTTTGGAAACTGCCGAATTAGCTAGAAAGAGAGGGGCAAAGGTTTACGGCGAAGTTTTGGGTTTTGGCTTGACAGCAGACGCTTTTCATGCTAATGCACCGGAAGTGGGTGGGAAAAGTGGGATTTATGCGGTGAAGCAATGTTTAGAACGCAGCAATCTTTCAGCTATTGATATTGATTATATTCATGCTCATGGAACCGGGACAGTTTTGAACGATCGCAATGAAGCGCAGTTAATTAAATATTTGTTTCGCCAAAAAGTAGCGGTGAGTTCGACAAAAGGCGCGACAGGGCATACATTGGGGGCATCGGGAGTTTTGGGAGTAGCTTTTAGTTTGTTGGGGTTGCGCGATCGTATTTTACCCCCTTGTGTAGGTTTAAGAGAATCAGAATTTGATTTGAATTTGGTAAGAGTTGCGCGTCAGAGTGAAATTGAGAATTTGCTATGTTTTAGTTTCGGTTTTGGCGGACAAAATGCAGCGATCGCATTAGGAAAAATTTAACAAACTCCCTACTTAACAATACTCTCTCTTCTCTTCCTTCATGTCCTAAAAGGCTATCGCGTTTCGCTTCGCTATCGCGTCTTACGTGCTACGCACACGCTACGCGAACGCGGTTCAATAAAAAAGCTCTCTCAACTCAAAAAAGACTATTTCTAAAGTGCTTGTTGAAAAATTTTGATCGCAGCAACATGATTTACATAATTAATCAAGCTAATTTATAAAGTTAAACTTTACCTTCCGCTAGTTGTGGAAACATTTCTTATAGTAATAGTACCTTTGTCACCTGATTTCTTAGCGTTGTTGTAATCCATTGAATTTCTCAATAAAAGGGAATCTTTGTGCATCAAGCATTGTTTTTTTTCTTGTCCTCTTCCAGCAATGTTGCTAATTTATGGGCAGCTTCAAATGAGTTATAGAGAGTGACGCTGGAAAAACTTGGCTTCTGCTGTGCTTCTGCTTCTTCTTTAGCTAATTCTGATGCTAAAAACTCGATCGCCTTTAACTTGTCAGCACGAGATAAAGTTTGCAGCATTGGTAATAAATTAGTCACATTCATGGAATAGTATTTGAAGTAATTACTGTCAAATTTTAACACTCAAAATCCCACCTGCGAATAGATTTGCAGGCGGATATTAGGAGATGGATCTAACGAATAGTTAATTTAAAAGTATATCGAGGATTACTCAATCTATAAGGTTGTGCAATTACTACTTTATAATCTCCCGTTGTTGTAGCTTCAAAAAGGTTATCTTGTGGCTGCTCGTAAGATTTACCATCAGGAGTAATAAAAGTAAATCCAGAAAGTCCTTGTTCTTCATTACTGCCATCAGCACGTTCACCTTTCCAAGTGATATCAGCAGTTATTTGTTGACCTTTGTTAGCCCGAAAAATATAAGTATCTTGATTACCTAAAGTTACACTACCATTGATTACAGATGATGAAGCGCCGGGAGCAAACTGCACGCGACGGCTGATTCCTCTGCGTTGTTGGGCGTTAACTTTTTGTAAAGAACTTGCGCCGAAAGCGGCTAAACTGATTCCTAAGTAAAAAAGCGATCGCCTTTTCATAACTATCTCCTCATTCCGTAAAACTCAATCTACTTTGAGTTGTAAGATTTTAGTATATTTGCGATCGCCCTTAGCAGCCAACCTGATAGTTGAGAAAGTAATAAATCAACGAACAAATTTGCAAATGTTAAATAAAGGAAATTATTTTCAATGCCATTCTTTTACGAAATTTTACTAAAGTTAAATTTCAGACATTTTTAAATAGTACTGATTTTTGCGGATAAATTCTTTAGTTTAGTAACAAGTCACCAAAGAAATAATACTTAATTTTATTAAAATCAGCTAAAAAGTACAACTATTTAATACATCTGCCGTAGGATAGAATTATACCATTACTATGTATTAATCAGCAGGGAACTTAATATGGAACTGGAAGTGCATCAATTTATTTCCTATTTTGAGCCAACACAAGCGTCACAGTTATGCCAAATGGCTATTGTGGAAAAATATACCGAACAAAAGGTTGTCTTTGAAGAGGACGATGTTCCTGATTATTTATATTTAGTTTTAGCAGGACAAGTGGAGTTTAGAAAAATAACGACTTGTGATAAGTATCATGTGATTGCTGTAGCTAAACAAAATGAATTTTTTGGGGAATTTGGGGTTTTGGATGGACAACCCCGCAGTGCTCAGGCGATCGCTTATCCAGATACAATTATAGCTAAAATTCCTCGTACTCAATTGATGGAAATATTAGATAATACAAAAGGCTATGTAATTCTCAAGTTGTTAAGCTATATTATCCGTCATCTCCGCGCTACCACTGCACAGTATGTTAATCAAATGGTTTATCAAGAAAAAATGGCTTTGATTGGAGAAATGGTCAATACCATTATTCATGATTTTAGAAGTCCAGTAACAGGCATTCAGTTAGCCAGCGCCATGTTAAAAGAAACCCATCCTGATGAAGATACAATTGAATGGTGTGATATCATTCAAGCCCAAGTTAAACGAATGTTGGGAATGGCGGAAGAGGCGTTAGAATTTGCTAGCGGTAATGCAGTTTTAAAGAAACAACCTGTCAAGTTAACGGCATTATTAGATCACTTTGAAAAGCTGAATCGAATTTATTTCAAAGATGCTCATGTGAAATTCAAATTTGATGTACCAGAAGTTTTAGTAAATGTTGATGAAAACAAATTGATGCGAGTTTTGCAAAACTTAATTAGTAATGCAGTTGAAGCTTTTAAGGGTAATGGTGGTTGTATAGAAATAACTGCTAATAATAATGGCAATTTTGTCCAAATTCAAATATGCGATAATGGGCCTGGAATACCAGAAGCTATTAGGGATAATTTATTCGATCCTTTTGTAACTCATGGTAAACGAGGGGGCACAGGATTGGGAACTGCGATCGCCAAATCGATTATTGAAGCACATGACGGAGACATTTGTTTTGAAACTAACTGCAAGGGGACTACTTTTTACATTGATTTACCTCACCAATTAGAGATTAATTGCAGTTAAACTGGATTATTATAGCGATTGCTAACTGCATCGAGTATTACTTGCTTTTTTGTTGGGTTAACTGAAAATAATTACTTATTAAAGCTATAAATAATTCTTAAGAAAAAGGGCAGACAAACATCGATCTGCCCTCGAAACAGAGCAATCACACTCTTCTTAAGTCTAGTACAATAGTGTTAACAATCAGTCTGGTTTTTTACATGACTCTAACTGAACAAATCCTTAGCCAAATTCCCGGAAACGCTTTAGAAGGATTACGGCGAGTCGATCGCCTTTGGCAATCCTTAAAAGAAGATACCATACCAATACCTCAATTAGTCAAACAAAGCGACTTACCATTAGGAACATTAGACTGGGATGTAGTGATTTGTGGTGGAACTTTAGGCATTTTTATTGGCGCAGCTTTGGCAAATTTAGGTTGGCGAGTTGCTTTAATTGAACGGGGAATTTTGCGGGGAAGAACTCAAGAATGGAACATTTCTCGCAAAGAATTAGAAGTATTTTTAGATTTAAATTTGCTGACTGAAGAGGAATTAGAAAAGGCGATCGCAACTCAATACAACCCTGCAAGAGTCGGTTTTTTAGGTGGTAAAGACATTTGGGTGACAGACATTCTCAACATCGGTGTCGATCCAGTTTATCTCTTAGAAACTCTTAAATTAAAGTTTCTGAGTGCTGGCGGTAAACTCTTGGAAAATTCACCTTTCCAAGGTGCAGTGATTCACCCAGATGGCATATTGGTAGAAGCAAGTGAAAATTTAAAAACCAGATTATTAATTGATGCAATGGGGAATTTTTCTCCCATTGTGCAACAAGCAAGACAAGGACAAAAACCCGATAGTGTTTGCTTAGTGGTAGGAACTTGCGCTAAAGGTTTTCCTGAGAATAAAACCGGAGATTTAATCTATTCTTTTACACCTTTAGAAAATCAATGCCAATATTTTTGGGAAGCTTTCCCCGCCAGAGATGGGAGAACAACCTATATGTTTACTTACTTGGATGCTAATCCGCAACGTCCAAGTTTAGAAGAGTTTTTTGGCGAATATTTGCGGCTTTTACCAGAATATCAAAATGTACAATTATCACAATTAGAATTTGTCAGAGCTTTATTTGGTCTCTTTCCTAGTTATCGCCAAAGTCCGGTAAAAATTCCCTTCGATCGCATTTTACCAGTAGGAGATAGTAGCGGCGCACAATCTCCTTTAAGTTTTGGTGGATTTGGTGCAATGGTGCGTCATTTGCAGAGGTTAACAAGTGGGATTCATCAGGCGTTGGAGTGCGATCGCATAAGCCAAAACGATTTATCATTATTACAACCATATCAACCGAATTTAGCCGTAACTTGGTTATTTCAACGCACCATGAGTGTAGGGATAAATCAAAAAGTCGCACCCGAACAAATTAACCAGTTACTCTCAGCAGTATTTTTAGAAATGGAAAATCTCGGAGATTCGGTACTTAAACCATTTCTCCAAGATGTAGTACAGTTTCCCGCTTTAACAAAAGCTTTATTAAAAACCCAATTTTCTCACCCAGAATTAGTACTTAAAATCATTCCGCAAGTTGGCATATTAGCATTAATTGATTGGCTGATACATTACTTCAATTTAGCAGCCTATTCAGTTCTAAATCAATTAGGCGCAAATATCCAACCTTGGATAAAAGAATTACCACCAGTACCACAATATTACCTGCAACGATCGATCGATGCGTGGAAATATGGTTCTGGTGGTGATTACTAGGCGGTTTTTAACCTAGAAACAGGCTGGTAATTTTCTGCTTTTACTGGCGCATTTTTAGGATATATCACTGTATATGTTTCCATCACAGTGCCATCATCTAAACAATGGCTAGGATAATGTCCTTTGATTTCTTTATTGAAAAACTTGCCTTTGGAATCCGAGTCTAGAAAACGCTGCCAAGTTTCCCATTCCACATCAGCATATTGATAAACTGAACCGCTATTAAACTCGATTTGCAAGATTTTTCTTTGTTTATCATATCCCATTGCTGATGCCATAGTCGATCGCACTGACAACATCTGAATTTCGTCTTCTTCATTCGCTATTTCGGCAAGTTCTTGCAGTCCTTCGTAAACAGAAGAAGGCGCAGGAACTTCTAAATATTCCATCTGGTTGCCGCGATCGATCAAAAAGCCTAAATGGTCATCTTCATAGCCAACAGCTACAACATTTTTTAAGTCAATATTGATTAGCTTCATTGCTAATTCTCCTGGGAATATTAGAAAATATTTAAGTTTTAGTATTTATGTACTATAATTATAGCAAAAAAATTTTATGTTGGTTGTAGAGACGTTGTATACAACGTCTCTACAACGGTTCTACAATGTTTATTGCTTAACTAGTTACGCCAGAAGTTCTGTAACTATCAATTTCTTTTCGCAACTGTTCCGCTTTATCTAACAAATCAATCTGGGAAATTGTTTGCTGTTCTTTCGTCGCCATCCACTTTAACTTAACTGTTTGATTTTCAGCTTCTTCATCTCCTAAAATCAAGCAAGCAACAGCCCCACTTTTATCAGCACGGGCAAACTGTTTCTTAAAAGCACTACCACTTAAATCTAATTCTAAACTAAACCCTGCTTGGCGCAATTTTTGCCCTAAAATTAATGCTTGTGCTTCGGCTTTTTCGCCTCTGGAAACTACGTAAAAATCTAGAAACTGTATTGGTTTTTCCTGCAATTTTTGCAACAGAATAATCAATCTTTCCAGACCGATCGCCCAACCCACCGCAGGCGTATCAGGCCCACCTAATTCTGCCACCAAACCATCATATCTGCCACCGCCACAAACCGTCGCTTGAGCACCCAAATCATCAGAAATAATTTCAAAAGCCGTGTGAGTATAATAATCCAAACCTCGCACTAACCGATGGTTTAACTGATAAGAAATTCCCAAATCAGTTAATAATTGTAATACTTGGTCAAAATGCTGTTTAGAATCAACACCCAGATGATCTAAAATACTCGGAGCATTTAGAGAAATTTCCTTAGTCCGTTCATCCTTACTATCTAGAATCCGCAAAGGATTACGAGTTAATCTATCTTGAGAATCAGCATCTAACTCATTTTTATAAGGAGTTAAATAATCAATCAAAGCTTGGCGATATTGTTGCCTATCTTCAGCATTTCCCAAAGAATTAATATCTAGACGCAAAGACTTTAAACCCAAAGATTGTAGGATATTATTGGCGATCGCAATAACTTCCACATCCGCCCTTGGATCGGAACTTCCCAACACTTCAACCCCTATTTGGTGAAACTGCCTTTGCCTTCCAGCTTGCGGACGTTCATAGCGAAACATCGGCCCAGTATACCAAAGACGCTGCACACCACCTTGAGCAAACAGACCATTTTCGATAAAAGATCTCACTACTCCAGCAGTACCTTCCGGGCGCAAAGTAACAGAACGTTCTCCCCGATCTAAAAAAGTGTACATCTCCTTGCCAACTACATCAGTAGCTTCACCAATGCCACGCTCAAAAAGTCCAGTTTCCTCAAAAATTGGAGTGCGAATTTCTTGGTAAGCTGCTTTGCCCAAAATTTCCCTAGCTGTTGCTTCCACCTTTTGCCAGTAAACAACCTCTTCCGGCAAAATATCTCTTGTTCCCCGTAAAGCTTGAATCGTACCCATAATTTAATAATTGCTGATTGGTAATGTCATTGTAATAGTTCATTGCCAAAGAATTAAGGAGAAAAAGAAAAAGGAAAAGGTAAATCCCTTTCCCATTTTCCCTTTCCCCTTTTTACTTTTAATGATTGCCTATTACTGCTTTGCCGTATCGTTGTTGATAGAAAGCCAAAATTTGCTCTACCCGTTGTTGAGAAGCTGAAGTAGCCGCTGCTAAATACTCAATCCACAAACTTCCCACTTGACTCCGATCGTAATCAAAATCTTGAGACTGTTGCGGTGTCAGACCAGTTTCTACCCCAGTAACTTGGCGCAAATGAGCAGCAATTTCTCGATACACCGCTAAAGGCAGCCCCGGAAATTCAACTTCATACTTAAATTGGTTTTTTTCGCCTATCTCGCTCATCTTTTGTAGTCATTAAAAACTAAGTTTGGCGTTTAGCTGTTTCCGAATTAGGAGCTACAGCTTGTGTACCCGGCTGTGCTGGGGCAGGTGGTTTTTCTCCCACAGCTTTTGCCACTTCTACACCATTTTGTTCCAAAATTACAATTGGTTCTGACCCTTCATTGAATTCAATTCGTTTTACCAATACCTGACCATTTGCCAACCGCTGTCCAGCCCTAACGTAACGGCTAGTTGCCTCATTTGGTGCTCTAACAATTGCTTGAGGTTCAGTACCAACAACTACCACTCCTGAAACTTGCACAGCTTTCGCCAAAATGGGATCTGGTGGGGGTGGTAGGGTAGGAATTTCGGGGGGTGCAGGTGGTGCCACAACTGCCGGAGTTGGTACTGGCGTTGGTGCAGCTGCTACCGTGCGGTTAGGTGTTTGAGTACGTTGTGGAGCTTTAGCTACGGCACGGGGTTGTTGAGTACGTCGTGGCGCTTGAGCTACGGTGCGGGGTTGTTGAGTACGTTGTGGTGTGCGTGCCACAATTACCACAGGTCTTTGAGCGCGTTGTGGTGTGCGTGCCACAATTACCACAGGTCTTTGAGTGCGTCGTGGTGTGCGTGCTATCTGAGTAGGTTGAGTTTGGCGAGTAGTGCGTATAACTGGAGTTCCTACTCTTGGTTGTTGTGTAGTCCTAGTTATGCCTGGACTAGTAGGAACACTGGCTACTGGTGCTTGGGTTATTCTGCGCGGTGTTGTGGTTGTAACACGCCCTGCTGTTTGTCGCAAAGTAGCTCTCGTGGGAATACTAACTACTGGTGCTCGTGCTGATGGCACTCCTTCGACTGTTGGGACATTCCTTACAGTTGGGCTAGTTGGGCGAGTTGGGGAAGTAGTAGTACTAGGAATATTGACTACTGGTGGTTGTGCTTCTGGCACTCCCTCAAGAGTAGGAATAGATCTATTTGGTGTTTGAGTAGGAGTTCTATTAGCAGTGTTTGGGCTTGGCTGCTGTGGATTTAAATCCAAAGGAGGCAATCCAAAAGGATCTCTGTTAGCTTTATCTATTTCTTTTTGTATTTGTGCTGCCCGTTGATTGGGGTCAGTCGGGGGTGTTAGTTCTGGTGGTGCCGTAACAATAACATTTGGCGCTGGTTTGGGCGCTGTGGCTCCAGGTGTTGGTTTCGGTTTTTGTTTTGGATCAACCATTGGACTGGAAAATGGTTGAGTTGGTGATTGCTGTGGTGTTGCTTCAGTTGCAGGTTTTGTAGCAGCGGGTGTTGTAGCCGCAGGTGTAGGAGATGAAGGAGAAGTGGCGGTTTCGTTTTCTCCGCCCCCACATCCACCCATTAGAATAGCCAGTGTCCCAAATAAGGCAATAAATGATAATTGACGCATTGCCTGTCTCCCAAGAAGTTATTTAGCCTCCACTATATTAATGTCTGTTTTTTTGATTGGACATTTAGTGATTGCTCGGTACTGTTATATCTTAAACTGCAATTCTCAAAGTATAACGGGAGTAGTTAATACAATTTGAGTCTTTACATCTTTGTTGCAGTTAAATTTTTGTTTCGACTTCTCTGGAAAAAGAGTAATTTTGTATTTGTCTATATCTCTATGCAAGAAATCAGCAGATACACCTAGATTTGTTAAATTGAATTTATGGAAATTTCCTACTCAGTAATTGAAATCAAAAATTTTACCTCTGATTTTAATCGTTGCTTCCTGCCATCAACTGTTTGAGGTTATCTAATCCTTTTTTAACTCGCCGAGAGACAGTCACTACACTGATGTCTAAGCGTTGTGCTACTTCTTTTTGGGTTAGGTCATGGAAGAAAACGAATTCTAAGATTTCGCGAGTTCGTTCTTCTAATTTAACTAAAGCTTGCTGTAGGCGAATCTGATCTTCTTGGGCTAACTGAAAACTGCGGTAACGAGGATCGGGTACGAGTTCTGCTAAAGGTCGAGATCCTTCTTCGTCATCTCCCACTGGTACATCTAGACTGATGGGGGCGCGATTTTGACAAGCTAGTTTAATTTCTTGCCATTCTTCTGGAGGAATTTTTATCGCAGCTGCAACTTCTGCGTCTGTTGGTTGGCGGTGTAGCTGGCTTTGTAATTCTCTGGTAGCTGCGATACCTTGTCTTTGCAGTGTTAGCCAGCGGCGGGGAATGCGGACTGAGGAACCTCTATCTCTGAGATAGTGTTGAATTTCACCTCTAATGTAGGGGAGAGCGAAAGAGCTAAAGGCGTTGCCTTTGGAGATTTCAAATCGCTCTATGGCTCTAATTAATCCTAAGCAGCCTACCTGAAGCAAGTCTTCATAGTTTTCTGAACATTGATTGCTCCAGTAGTGTGCTTCCTTTCTTACTAAGCCGAAGTTGAGGTTTACCAACTGATTACGAGTAGTGGCTGAGCCATTTTTTCGGTATTCTTGCAGCAACTGCAAGCTATCATTTTTTAGATCGTGAGACAGATTGGTAGTCATAGCGGAGTAACAGGGGTAGGTAGGCTGTAAGAGGATTATTTCGATTCAGTTTTATCACCTTGGCTGTCAGTGAACTGTGATCTACAACAACATAGTTTTGGTCATGATTATGTTTTGCTGATTCACTTTAGTAGATGGAAAATAAAACCGAACTTAACCAAAACTTTGTTAATTTATCACATTATTTGGCGGTGAGTGTTACCCCACAGAAGGGTAGCTGCTCTACCTGGTGTTGAAGTTATATCTTTACCTTAGTCACCTACTATAAGCCTTAGCAACCCCATATTTACGGAAGTTTTGATTTAAAGGAAACAATCGATATTCTACGAAATTATGATTAGTAGATCTGCAAGTAAAGTCTGACGATCGCGTTACGTATTTCTAAGTAGAAGCGGGATAATCAACAGCAAGATTTCATGGTTTTGGTTCCTGCTGGCGATTTTACCCCGCCTCCACTGAGTTGATTGATAGTGTCTGCTGTTTTACTTTGACGATTTTAAGCAGTGTTGAGTGATTCTCTGGGCTTATGCCTGGGATTCAACTCTGGCGTAAAATACGCCCCGAATTTTCACTTCTTTGGGTTCAGCGGCTCCCAAATCGGTATCTGAGGGCTGTTCGCTCTCAAATGTACCAGCAATTTCACCAGTACGGCTGTCTACTTTGGCTACTCGGAGGGAAATTTTTCCTTTGCCTGTTTCTGCGCGTTTGATGTTAGCACGGGCTAGTTCTTGCCGATCGGCTTGAGATGGAATTGCTACGGCGCTATCATAACCAGTAGCTTCTCCGCGAGCTTTGGGGTCTAGGAAGGCAGCGGACCGATAGGAAGGAACCTTGAATTCGCCTTCAAAGTCGGTGGAGGTGTTGATGCTTTCTGAACCGGACTGGGATGTTGCTACTAGGTTTTTAATGGTGAATAGGAAAGGTACTCTTTCGCCACCAGGTAACTGAACGGTAATAGCTTGGAAATCTAAGCCGTCTTCTTCGATGAAGGTCAAGCTACTGTCAGAGTTAATCTTCAGTTTGCCTTGTACTTGGTCAATGCTGGAGGTGTAACGAGTCAGTAGTTTGCCGGGAATGAATTCTGCTTCTTGGCGTTTGTTAACTGGTTCTTCTTTAACAAAGAAAGTGGTGGGTTGTAAGCACAATCCTTTAATTGCGTATGACTCACCGGATTTAAGTGCGATCGATCCGCGAGTAGTTTCTTCTAACTGCGGACAGTTATTTGCTAAACCAGTGCCTTTAATCTGATCGTATGTCAATTGCTCGGTAGCTGTTGCTGGGCCGTCGCTACAAGCAGTTAGCACGCATAAGCATAATGCTAGGAGTGCAACGATAAAACCGCGATACCTCATGATCAACCTCTGTACCTAACCTCAATCTCTACTTAAACTCAAATGTGAAAATCATTGCCACTGCCGTCAAACATCAAGCCAATTGACTTAGGCTTTGCCAGCTTTGGCTGTGATACCTAGAGAGGGGATAGTAGTCGCGTGACTGCTATCCCTTTCTAGGAAACCTTTTGAACTGTTGCCTAATTTTAGGCGGGATTCATTAGATTTTTTATTGGCTCGGCTAAATCTCATACAGCATTTTACAGAAAAATGTGCTCACTCCCACTGTTAAAGTAACTATTAATTGAAGTTAAGTAGTTTGTGTTATGTGGTAACTGGGACGATAGGAAGAGAAAAATTTTTCCTCTTGTTTCTTGTTTTCAAAGATTTAGCTGAATATATTACAATTGATTAAGTTTAGGTGATTTTTTCTAATTATGTGCTTTGACTTTGATTAACTAGTGTGGCCTGGTAGAAATAACTATATAGAAATTATTATGTTCATCAGGTAAAGAGTTTTTAATTTTAGGGGACAGGGAACAGGGAACAGACAACAGGGAACCGAAAATAAAGATCTAAAATCGGATGACATAATTGGAATGTCAGCTGACAAATGATTAAATATTACGCTAAAACATTTTGTTGATAGAAGATAAGGGAGATTATTTACCGATGTTTAGCCCAATTCAGAAGTTAGGAATCGTAGTATTAGCGGCTTCTAGTTTGGGAATCATTACTAATATGATGAAACCCATGCCGTCGTTTGGTCAAGTTGTGATTAAATTTGCGGATGGCACTTACTGTGAAGGGGCATTTCAAGGTAGTAGACTCAACGGTAAAGGGGTTTGTGCGTATAAGGATAAAGGTTCTTACAGAGGACAGTTTCGTGATGGTCAGCCGAATGGAATAGGTGTGTTTGTATTTAAGGAAGGCGATCGCTACCAAGGGCAATTTGTTAACGGTCAACCAAATGGCTATGGGGAATTCATATTCAAAGATGATAACCGTTATCAAGGGGAATTTCGCAATGGTCAGCCAAATGGTACGGGTGTATTTATCTTCACGAATGGCGATCGCTACCAAGGGCAATTTCGCAATGGACAATTTCACGGTACGGGAGTATTTTCTTACGCGAATGGCGATCGCTACCAAGGTCGGTTCGTGACTGGTCAAATTCTCGGTGGTGGTGTGTTTACAACTAATGATGGTACACGCTGTCAAGGAGAATTTTTTAATAATGACTTGGATGGTAGAGGAGTTTGTACCGATAAGAAAGGTAGTCGTTATCAGGGTGAACTTCGTAATGCTTTACCTCACGGCAGAGGTAGCATTGTGTTTGCTGATGGTCGCAGCTTTACTGGTCAATTCCGTAATGGTGAACCGATCCGCTAAATTTATTTAATACCTGAAGGAGCCGGATTTTCCAGTTTACTAATAGCAATTAGCTATTAGGCTGGGCGGGTTTTAAGTTTAATTTGATTCATCTTGCATTCAAACCATAAAGCTAAACCCGTCCCTACTGATTTTGAGCGATCAAATGCTTAGATAAAAGATCTAAGTTAGTTAGAATTAGGCTTTGGTAGTTGTACGATCACGGCTCCTTTTGGTGAGATAATTACTTTCCCTCCCTGTGCTTCTATTCTCTCTGTTACCCGCTTTCTAGTGCGCTCGTCATTAGCATTTAAAGCATTTACTAATACCATTGCCCATGCAGCTTCTTGCGCTAATCTCAGGTCTGGATCGTCAGCTAAAAATTCCGCTGTTCTTCGAGAGATAGAGGCAATATTTTGACTTTCTGGATCGGAAAATTCACTAGCCCATTCTGCTGCTTTGGCAAAGGATATTTTCGCTTTTTGAGCATTTCCTAAAAATAATAATTCGTCAGTTCCTTTATAACGCCAAACGTAATAAGCTTCTGGTTGTTCAGGAGTTAATGATTTTAAACCTTGTTCCATTAATGCGATCGCTTTTTCCGGTTCCCCAGCAAATAGAGAAATACTGGTCGATAGAAAGAGGTATGATTTTCTAAAATGGGGGTCGCGGTCTACAATAATTTTAAAGTATTCTGGGCTTAATTCATATCCTGTGCGATCGCGGGCGGCATCATCACCAAAGTACTGAAGAAAACTCAGCAATGTCCAATCAGCTATTAAATTGCTAAATCCCAAACCAGGGATTTTTTGTATTAATTCGAGGCGGACTTTTTCTGCGGTAACTTCTTTTTTTAATTCTGGTAAAGACGCAGTTTTGGATTTAGTTAGGATTTGGTTTAATTGAGGTACTTGCAACCCTATTAGCGCCAATAAGCATAAAACAGCGACTATGATAGTTGCTAAGGAACCGCGTAATTTGGATAAAAAGGTAGAGGACATAAGGAATGGGAATGAGTTGTCTTATTACTTTTGTACTATCAAAGCAAATAATTTAATTAAACATCTATAGTAAAAGAGTCAAATTAAAGCTATTATATATGATAATTTGGATAAAATTTTGATTAATTATGAAATGTAAAATTTGTGCTGCTGAAGCAATCCATTTTGGAAAAGGAAGAATTCTGGATAAATATGACATTGATTATTTTCAATGCGAAAATTGTGGCTTTGTCCAAACAGAGGAACCATACTGGCTAAAAGAAGCATATACTAATGCGATCGGGAATAGTGATGTTGGGTTGGTATTCAGAAATACGCTGTTTGCTAAAATCACAAGCAACATTATATTTTCAGTTTTTGCTCATGACAAGAAATTTGTCGATTATGGTGGCGGTTATGGTTTATTTGTCCGGTTGATGAGGGATGCAGGATTTAATTTTTATTGGTATGATAAATACTGCCAAAATATATTTGCTAATGGATTTGAAGCGGAAGAAAGAGAAAATGGTCAATATGAACTGTTAACTGCTTTTGAAGTATTTGAGCATTTTGTTAATCCATTAGATGAAATTAAAAATATCCTTAAATTTTCCCGTAACATATTATTTAGCACGGAGTTACTGCCAGAAAATAATCCTAAACCAGATGAATGGTGGTATTATTCTTTATCTGAAGGACAACATATTGCCATTTATACAATAAAAGCTTTATCCATAATTGCTAAAGAATTAGGCTTAAATTTCTACTCCAACGGAGCGAATTTACATTTAATTACAGAAAAGACTATCCCAGAGATATTATTTGAAAGTTTAGCTTATTGCGAACCACCCGAAAGAAAAAAACCATCATTAATGGAATCAGATTATTGGCGTGTTTTGGGAAAGAGTGAAGCCAGGGATATAGAAACGGGAGAAATTGTCCAAACGCTACCTGTAAAAACAAAAATTAAAATCATTGTTGATGGGGTATTTTTTCAGTTATTCAAAACTGGGATTGCGCGAGTGTGGAAAAGTTTACTAGAAGAATGGGTAAAAGATGGTTTTGCTGAACATATTATTGTGTTAGATAGAGCCGGAACAGCACCGAAAATTCCCGGAGTCAAATATCGGACTATCCAACTTTACCATTATAGTATGACTGCTGTTGATCGCGAATTGCTGCAACAAATTTGCGACGAAGAACAAGCAGATTTATTTATTTCCAGTTACTATACAACTCCCATTTCTACACCAACTGTTTTTATGTGTCATGATATGATTCCAGAGATGTTAGGTTGGGATTTGAGTCAACCTAGTTGGCAAGAGAAGCATTGGGGAATTCGCCACGCTACCACTTATATAACAGTTTCAGAAAATACATCAAGAGATTTAATTAGATTTTTTCCTGATATTTCTGTTGAGAATATTACTGTAGCTTATTGCGGTGTTGACAGTAGATTGTCGCCTGCAAATGCTGAGGAAATTAATAATTTTAAAACGCAGTACGGAATTAGCAAACCCTACTTTTTATTGGTGGGTGCTAGAATTGGTTATAAAAACGCTATTCTATTTTTTCAAGCTTTTGGGGAACTGTATAGTAAGCAGGGATTTGAAATTGTTTGTTCGAGTTTCGATCCCTTTTTTGAACCGGAGTTTCGCGCCTATACTTCAGGTGTCACTGTTCATAAATTACAACTCAATGATGAAGAATTAAAAGCTGCCTATTCTGGTGCGGTAGCTTTAGTTTTTCCTTCCCAATATGAAGGATTTGGTTTACCAATTTTAGAGGCTCTTGCTTGTGGTTGTCCGGTGATTACTTGTCCCAATGCTTCGATTCCAGAAGTAGCAGGATCGGCAGCTTTGTATGTCAATTATGATGATGTTCAAGGCATGGCAAATGCCTTATGCGATGTGCAAAAACCTGTAGTGCGTAACCTATTAATTGCTGCGGGTATGGAACAAGCGAAAAAGTTTTCTTGGACAAAAATGGCGGATAAAGTTCGCTCTGTTTTGTTAGAAACAAGTCTAAAACCTCTAAATTTAAGGGCAATTAATCTCATTGTTTTTCCTGATTGGCTACAATCAGAAGAAACGATTTATGGGCAATTATCAGCAGTGATTAAAGCCGCCGGAATTCATCCCGATCGCACTCAGATAACACTACTAATTGATACTAGTAATCAACAGAAAAATTCAGAAATAGATGTAAATTTGCTCTTATCCAGTATTGTAATGAATTTGTTAATGCAAGAAGATATTGATGTGACTGATGGATTAGAAATTTCCCTTTTAGAAAACATTGATGCTTGGCAATGGTCTATTTTGTTGCCGAGAATTCAAGCAAGAGTTATATTAGAAAATGAAAATGAAAAAGCGATCGCACAAGCAAGAGTAGAGAATATACCGCTATTGCAGTTAGATAGCCTGGTCAATACCCGATTCTTTTCATAAACTTAAATAAGCTTGATGCGAGTTGTAATAGTAATAGCAATATGGCCACAGGGAGCACTGAAAAATGAAACAATCTAAAGCTATTGTCACTTTAGCAATTGGCGAGAAATATTTGCAATTTTGGCAAAGGTTTGCTCAAGAAAACTGGCAAAACTATGCAGATAAGCATGGATACGATTTAATCTGTATTGACAAGCCCTTGGATACTTCAGAAAGGGCGCAGGCGCGGTCGGCTTCATGGCAAAAATGTCTCATTCTCAGCCAGGAATTTTCCCAGCAATATGAACGCATTGTATGGATTGACTCAGATATTTTAATAAATACATCGAGCGCACCCTGTATTGTAGAAGGTGTACCAATTGAAAAAGTTGGAGCTGTGGATTATTGGTCTTCTCCTACACCAGAATTATTAGCTCAAACCTTAGAAAGAGAGTACGATTACTGGGAATCATTAGGAATACCGTTTATAAAAGAGTACACAGCCAAAGACTACTATACTAATTATGGCTTGCCCTCCCACTTTGAAAAAATCGTGCAAGCCGGAGTGATGGTATTATCCCCCCATTATCATAGAGAAATATGTGAAAAAGCTTATTTTGACTATGAAGAAAAAGGTGGCCCTGAATGGCATTACGAAATGCGACCACTATCTTATGAACTGCTCAAAGCAGACTGCGTTCATTGGATCGATCACCGCTTTAATTTGTGTCTTTATCCCTACATGATGCTGCATTATCCATTTTTGCTAGATAATTTACCACCAGATTATAGTTTATTAGCAGAACCTAAAATTCCGCTAGATTTAGGTGTACTATCTCATCATATTCAAAAGAAAATATGTGCAACAACTGCTTTTATTAATAGCTTTTTTTTGCACTTTGCTGGCTGTGGTGAGATGATACATATTGTAGATTTATCAGCTACTTCATGGCGCGATTGTCGAGACGCAAAAATTAGGGCAGGTGTGCTCCATGATATGGCTTGTACATACGCTGAACAAGGACAGATGGAAGAAGCGATCGCCTTTTTTCACAAGTCCTTAGAACTAAAAGAACGCATCGGTGATGTTTTGGGTAAAGCTACTACATTAACCATGCTAGGGCAACTGTTCGCATCGGGAGCGATACTGGGACAGGTGTTAGCAGACGATCGAGGAGAATTTGCTACTGCACTGGATTATTTACAACAATCCCTACAAATATTGCAACAGTTTAAATCTCCTGATGCGGAAATGGTTGAGGAGATGATCGCTAATGTACAACAGATGGCAGCAGGCAACTAATCAACTCTGAATATACCTTGCCCACATTTGTTTAAAGGCTGTTTCCATCTCGCGAGTGAACTGCTTACCATTCCATAGAGGAGAAGTTTGCCTCGACTGCCGCAATTGCCAAGCAATTTTTTGCCGCAAAGCTGCATCTTTCCCTAACCGTACTCCCCATTCTACATATTCTTCATCTGTCCAAGCAATACCCTCTGTTACTCCGACATTCATCATCATGGTGTAACTATTCCGACTAGCAAATTGTTCACCAACTTTGGTAACTAAAGGAATTCCCATCCAGAGAGTTTCTAAAGTTGTGGTTGCGCCATTGTAAGGGTAAGTATCTAACACTATATCAGCAATTCCTAGATTAGCACGATGGATTTCTTCAAAGGCGACATCGGGGAGAAATCTTAAGCGATCGCTACTAACCCCCTCTGCTTCTGCTATTTCCGTGAAAAAGTTTTTAATTGATAATTGCTCCGCCGAACCTTTAATTAAAAAATAGCTATTTGGTACTTGTTTGAGGATTTGCATTTGTAAGTGAACTGTCTCAGGATGTCGCTTAAAACCCATTTGCGAACTGAAGTAAACTACTGCATCTTGAGGAATTTCTAAACTATCACGACGTAAGGTAGGAACTCCCACTTCAAAACCATCTACTGCTAGATAAGTTTCTGGCAATTTCCACAGAGTTTCACTATAGTATTCCTGGGCTGTTTCTGGTAAAACGTAGGGATCGACAATAAAGTAATCAATTGCTGGTATTCCCGAAGCATCCCAGCCCAACCAAGTAACTTGAATTGGTGCAGGTTTTAAGGTAGTAATCTCTGAAATCACATCTAAAGTTATGCTATCTAAATCAATCAGAATATCAATTTCATCTTGATAAATTTGTTCGGCAATTTCCGTAGCTTCTAAACCAAATTTGTAGGCTTTGTCTACCTGGTTTACATACCATTCTTGTAGAGGATCTTGGCGTTGTTGTGCATTAATCAAATAAGCATGAACCTGGAAGCGATCGCGGTCGTGATATTTTAGCAACCACCGGGCAATCCAACCAACAGAATGCCTTTTTAAACAATGGGAAAGATAGCCAATTTTTAACTTTTTAGTAGTTTTGTTTGGCGATTTTATAGATTTTATTTGAGCATATTTAACTGTTTGTTCCGGTAAATTGTTTTGAATATTTATTTGGCAAATTCGCGCCACTTGATTTTGCAAGTTGCGGTTACTTTTTAAATCATCACGAAAATAAGGTAGAAAGTAAGTTGCAGAAAACAACCTGACCACTGTAGTAGGATCGAGATTTAACTCTGGTGCATTAAACAACATATTCAACAGGCTTTCATGTTGCCCAAATGCAGTACTAGCTTCTAACCAATATTTGCCAGCCGCCATCATCAAACCCCGAATAATTAAATGATTGGCAAATATTTTTTCTGGCAGTTCTGTAAATAAAGAGTAGCATAACTTAGCCGTTTCTATTCCTTTAGCATACTCACCTGAATCTTGATAGAAGCTAGTTAACAGAATTAACACTTCAGGATTTCTCTTGTCTAAATTTAAAGCAACTTCTAATAACCGGGCAGCTACAGCTGCTTTTTGTCGCGAGTAAGCAATTTTCACAGAATTGACAACTAGAATATCTATGAAAACGTATGGTTCTTTAACATAAGGTAGGCAAACTGCGGTAAATTCTAAAGTCGCTGGATGTAAAGGATCTGCTGCTAAAACTTGCTGCAAAACTTCCATCAGCAAAGAAAAATCTACATTGATTGTTTCTGTTGCTTGCAAAACTTCTATTACACCAAAATTATGTAACTCTTCGCCTGTAAAAGTTTCTAATTTAATAGCCAGCAAAATTAACCGCAGTAAATTATTAATATCTAATGGATTAACTTCCCGGATATACTGACGAATTACCCAAGCAATGCGATCGTCCGCTAAAGCCTCCCGTCTTTGGGCTTCTGTTTGCAAAACCTGAGTTAATTCCGCACTCAATTGGGGAATTTTTGCCGCTTCCCCTGACTCCATTCCGCAAAGCCAAATCATTTGTGCTTCTGCTTCTTTTTCCTGCAACAGCAACATTAATCCCAAATACCAATAATGGGAAATGTTTTCTGGTTCATTGGCGATCGCTTGTTCATAAAAATTAGCTGCTTGAACATAATTACCTTCCAGGAAACATTGCTCGGCTTGCTCTTGCCAACTGGCTGCGGGTAAAATCATAAGTTAGTATCCTGCTGTCCTATTCAGGAGTATGTTTTTATTTTGCAACACTGGTCTAGATTTTGAATCAAAATTAAAAGCAAAATGGGTAGCGTACATTGCACTACCCATTTGAGTTTAATTATTTGTTGATTCAAGCTAAAACCATTACCAATAAAACGCCTATGTTACTTGAGTGATGTCATGCCTGCGCCGCAGGTTACCTCTGTACCTGGATTTGTGATCGTGACTGGTGCAGTTCCTGCACTATTAGTTTCACACACAATTGCTTGAGAGGTTTTATCAGCGCCGGCAACGGCAGCAACCAAACCTACACCACCAGTGTAATTTTTCAGAGATTTACTAGTAACAAGTGTGGTAGAATCTGCCAGAACGCTAACTGTGTCTGTACCAGTAGGCTGTATGGTATACTTGTAGTTAGTCGTTTGTGTCTTAATACCAACTGCCAAGCTAGACCAAGCTTCAGGAGTGCTTACTGTCACGAAATTACTAGTTTCTGTATAGTAGGCTTGCTGAGCTTTGTTAACAGAAGATACATATTGTTTAGCTTCTGCTTGCTTACCTTTGTTAGCTTGGTTCAAGAAGGAAGGTAACGCAATAGCAGCCAAAATACCAATAATGATGATAACAACTAAAAGTTCAATCAGTGTGAAGCCTTGTTCGCCAGATGCGTTTTTCTTTTGGTTTAAGTGTAATAAGAATTTGGTTTTAAAAGTAGCGTTCATTTGAAGTTTCTCCTTCGGCTCTAGGTAGGTTTGTTTTTCCCTTATATTTAGAACTTACCCAGATTCATTCACTTTCATATCACTTCAGACAAAAATTTTTTTGAGATTTCTCTAACCCTTTGCTAGACTGCATTCCAGAAGTACATATCCTAGCTGCTCCAAAGTCATTAATATTTGCTTAACAGTTTCAAAAGCCATTTCTGAATTTTGGGGTTCTAAAGAGCCAGGTTGTAAAGGTCTAATCTTGCGCCAGTGTTCTACTAAGGAAGGCATGGACTGTGGGCCATCCAAAAGCGGGAGAATACAGGCAGCTACCGCACTATCCATGACTAAGGCAGGGTCGCTGACAAAGGGTAAGTAGGGACTGATAGCAAAGATTTTGATTTCGTTGGCACAGGCGAGTAACTGTTCTCTAGGTTCGCTTGCTTGCATTTGGGGATGTAGATAAACTTTTACATTCTGCCAATCGGTGTCAGTCCATTCCCCCGGTGGTACTACCTGGGAGGCGGCATCAGGATGACCACACCAAAAATCCAGTAAGCGATGGATGGGATGAAGTAGTTCAAACAGATGTAATTTTTCTTCTTGGGAAAGACTGGGTAAACTCATTGCTAAGAACACTGGTAAGTTCTCTGGTTCAACAAACAAACTTGTCAATTCCCAAAACGGCCAAGCTACCATACTGATAAACTCTAAATCAGCTGCCCGTAAAGCAGCAAACATTTCTGGAACTGTGAAACCTTTGTCTCCCTGGAATAAGTAGTTCATTAAAAACCATTCTTCTTCGTCTTTTCGATCGGGTATCCAGGTATTCATCTTTAGTAGTGCATCATCTTTTAGTGCTTTCATTGTTTGCCGCACTTCTACTATTTCAGCTTCTCTGGGGTTGCGATCGAACAAACCCATCATTTTAAAAACTTCCTGCGATCGATAATAATGCTCTCGCTGTAAAGAATTGTGCAGGTTAGTGCGAATAATGCCATCAGGTTTTAAAACCGCTTTCATCGCCTGCAATCCAGCAATTGGATCGGGCAGAATGTACACTACTTCATTAGCGTAAATGTAATCAAATTGCAGACCGAGTTGTGGTAAATCTTCAATAGCAAGGGCGTGAAATTCTACATCATGAAAACCGTGATACTCTAAGCGGGTACGGGCTAATTTGACTGATGCTTCCGAAATGTCCGTTGCCACGATTTTCGCGCCTGGGTTGGCGACCTGCAAACCTAAAGTATGATAACCAGTACCACAAGCTGCATCTAAAATTACTTTACCTTCAGGATGAATAACTTTTTGGTTTCTCAAGTAATAAGGAGTCACCAAATTATTAATGTAAAGATAGGGGATATCTCTAGGAAAGTCTTCTAATGGCGCTCTGGGATAAGGGGCACAGTCAAATTGTTGGCGGATTTTTTCTAATAACTCGGCTGATTGTCGATCCATTTTTTGGTCTCCTAATTTATGAGTTAAGGTTTATGAGTTAAATCTTTCAATTTTGAATTTCTACAAGCACCAACCCACTTTGTTCTAGGTTAGTTAATAGTTGTTTGACTTGCTCCCATGCTACTTGTGGTTCTCTGGGGTTTAAAGTCACAGGGTCTACTGGTTTTATTTTCTGCCAACGCTCGACTAAATTGTTGATGGTTTGGGGCGCATCAAACAGAGGTAACAACCCAGCTGCTGTTGTCGGTTCGATCGCGGTTACAGACCCTTCAGTAAATGGTAAATAACGGCTGAATTTCCAAGGTTCATTGTAATTAACACTAGCAATTATTTCTTGTTTAATTACAGACATATTTATATTAGGGTGTAACCTAAATTTTGCTCTTTGCCAATCAGCATTATTCCATTGAGCAACAGGCACAAACGATTTATCTGCGTTGGGATGGCCACACCAAAAATCTAGCAGGCGGTGAACGGAATGCAATAATTCAAATAAATGTAACCGTTCTTCAAGAGACAATTGAGGTAATTTGCTTAACAGAGAAACTGGTAATTTTTCGGATTCCTTAAATAAATTCATGAGATTCCAATCTTGCCAATTTACCATGTTGATAAATTCTAAATTGGCGGCTCTTAAGGCCGCAAACATTTGCGGAACAGTGAAACCTTTATCTCCTTGAAGTAACAAATTTGTTAGTATCCCTTCATCGTTAGTTTCATATTCTTTTTTCCATACAGAGGCTTTCAATCGAGTGTTATTTTTTAAGGCTTGGGCTGTTTCTCTAACTAAACCTATTTCTAATTCTCCGGGAGCCTCATCCATTAAACCCATGATTTTGAAAACCTGTTGCGCTCTATAATAACTGAATCTTTGCAGGGAACTATGCAGATTTGTCCGAATGATACCGTCTGGTTTTAACACTGCTTTCATTGCTTGTAATGCTGCCACTGCATCGGGTACTAAGTATAAAACTTCGTCAGCGTTAATGTAATCAAATTGCAGACCGAGTTGTGGTAAATCTTCAATAGCAAGGGCGTGAAATTCTACATCATGAAAACCGTGATACTCTAAGCGGGTACGGGCTAATTTGACTGATGCTTCCGAAATGTCCGTTGCCACAATTTTCGCGCCTGGGTTGGCGACCTGTAAACCTAGAGTATGATAACCAGTGCCACAAGCTGCATCTAAAATTACTTTACCTTCAGGATGAATAACTTTTTGGTTTCTCAAGTAATAAGGAGTCGTCAAATTATGGATACAAAGATACTGAATATCTCTAGGAAAGTCTTCTAATGGTGCTCTGGGATAAGGGGCAAAGTCAAATTGTTGGCGGATTTTTTCTAATAACTCGGCTGATTGTTGCTCCATTTTTTGGTCTCCTAATTTATGAGTTAAGGTTTATGAGTTAAATCTTTCAATTTTGAATTTCTACAAGCACCAACCCACTTTGTTCTAGGTTAGTTAATAGTTGTTTGACTTGCTCCCATGCTACTTCTGGTTCTCTGGGGTTTAAATTCACAGGGTCTACAGGTTCTATTTTCTGCCAATGCTCGACTAAATTGTTGATGGTTTGGGGCGCATCAAATAGCGGTAACAAACTAGCTGCTGTGGTTGGTTCTAGAGATTTTACCAACCCTTCACTGAAGGGTAAATATCGACTGAATTGCCAAGGTTGATTGTGATTAATACTAGCAATTATTTCTTGTTTAATCGCTGATAGATTTAGGTTAGGATGTAACCTAAGTTTGGCTCTGTGCCAATCAGCATTATTCCATTCACTAACTGGCAAAAATGATTTATCAGCCTGGGGATGACCACACCAAAAATCTAGCAGGCGGTGAACGGAATGCAGTAATTCAAATAAATGTAACCGTTCTTCAACAGAAAACTGCGGTAATTTGCTTAAGAGAGCAACTGGTAGTTTTTCGGATTCCTTAAATAAGTTCATGAGATTCCAACCTTGCCAATTTACCATGCTGATAAATTCTAAATTGGCGGCTCTTAAGGCCGAAAACATTTGCGGAACAGTAAAACCTTTATCTCCTCGAAGTAACAAATTTGCTAAGATTCGTTCGTCGTCAGTTTCAAATACTGAGTTCCAAGAAATTGCTTTAAAACCAGTGTTATCTTTTAAGGCTTTGGCTGTTTCTCTGACTAAGCCTATTTCTAATTCTCCGGGGGTTTCATCCATTAAACCCATAATTTTGAATACCTGTTGCGCTCTGTAAACAGAAAATCTTTGCAGGGAACTATGGAGATTTGTCCGAATGATACCGTCTGGTTTTAACACTGCTTTCATTGCTTGTAATGCTGCCACTGCATCGGGTACTAAGTATAAAACTTCGTCAGCGTTAATGTAGTCAAATTCTAAACCTAGTTTCGGTAAATCTTCAATAGATATAGCATGAAACTCTTTATTTTCAATGCCATGATATTGTAAGCGTTGAATTGCTAAATTTACTGATTCTTCAGAAAGGTCAATTCCAACTATTTTTGCGCCCGGATTTGCTAAGGCTAAGGCAAATGCTTTGTAACCAGTACCACAACCAGCGTCTAATATTACTTTACCTGCTGTATCGATTATTTGGCGATTTCTTAAATAGTAAGCAGTGACAAAGTTATGTAAATACAAAAGCTTAATATTATCTTTGGGAGAACTATCTAATGGTATTCTGGGATAAGGCGCAGCATCAAAATGTTGGCGGAGTTTTTCAATAGCTTCTGATGATTTTGTGTCCATTTTTTAACTCCTGTGGGGGAATTAAGAGAATTATTGGTTGCCGATTTCTTAAAAGACTCTTATTTAAAGTATTTCCTTTTCTATTCTCAGATTACAACAAGTGTGTTTCTATGCTATATTAAGCGTAGTCGTTATGAGTTTAATTAATTATGGCAAGCTCGAATGTAGAAAATGTGGTAATTATTGGTTCTGGGCCTGCGGGATATACGGCGGCGATTTATGCGGCGCGGGCTAATTTAAAACCGTTTGTATTTGAAGGTTTTCAGGCTGGGGGGTTGCCTGGTGGACAGCTGATGACGACGACGGAGGTGGAAAATTTTCCGGGTTTTCCTGAAGGGATTACTGGGCCACAATTAATGGATCGGATGAAGGCGCAGGCGGAACGTTGGGGTGCGGAGTTATTCACGGAAGATGTGACTTTTGTGGATTTGAGTCAACATCCGTTTGTGGTTCGTTCTGAAGAACGGCAGGTTAAAGCACACAGTATTATTATTGCTACAGGTGCGACGGCGAGACGGTTGGGTTTACCTAGCGAACACCAGTATTGGAGTCGGGGAATTTCGGCTTGTGCGATTTGTGATGGCGCGACTCCAATTTTTCACGGGGCCCAGTTGGCGGTAGTTGGTGCTGGTGATTCGGCGTTGGAAGAGGCGGTTTATTTAACTAAGTATGGTTCTCGCGTCCATTTGTTGGTGCGAAGTGAGAAGATGCGTGCGTCTAAGACGATGCAGGATCGGGCCTTGAGTAACCCAAAAATTACGGTACATTGGAATACTCAGCCTGTGGATGTGGTGGGTGAGGGCGATCGCATGACTGGCATCAAAGTCCGCAACACTCAAACTGAGGAAGAAAGTATTTTAGAGGTGAAGGGTTTGTTTTATGCGATCGGTCACACTCCCAATACTTCTTTGTTTAAGGGACAATTAGAACTTGATGATGTGGGTTATATTGCCACTAAACATGGTTCGGTAGAAACTAGTGTGGAAGGTGTTTTTGCTGCGGGTGATGTGCAGGATCGCGAGTTTCGCCAAGCGATTACGGCTGCTGGTACTGGTTGTATGGCGGCAATGTTGGCGGAAAGATGGCTTTCAGCTAATAGTTTAATTCAGGAATTTCACAAAACACCTGATGCGGAAAAGGCTGATACTCCTGCGGAAGCGAAGGAAAGCAAAGATGTTTTATCAGCTGAGTTTAGTATTGAAGAAACTCGCCATGAGGGTGGCTATGCGTTGCGGAAGTTGTTCCACGATAGCGATCGCTTGCTAGTAGTTAAGTACGTTTCTCCTCATTGTGGCCCTTGTCATACTCTGAAGCCAATACTCAATAAAGTAGTAGATGAGTTTGAGGGCAAAATTCACTTCATTGAAGTGGATATTGAGAAAGATCCAGAAATTGCGGAAAATGCCGGGGTGACAGGAACACCAACGATTCAATTCTTTAAGAATAAGGAATTGTTGACAGAGCTTAAAGGTGTCAAACCAAAGAGTCAATATCGTCAGTTAATTGAAAGTTATCTCTAAAAACCCTGGACAATAGAACTTACCCCAACTAAACTGGAAATTTTTAGTTGGGAACTGCGCTCAACATTTTTTGATAATAACGCAAGTAGCTAGTTATTCAAAAGCCCGGTTTCTCTGATTCAATTTAACATTAGTCGCAACATCCTAATACCAGAAACCGGGTTTTTATGCGTAATATCATGTCTGACCGATCGGTGATAATATCCTTAATCCAAAACCCTGTAGAGACGTTATATATAACGTCTCTACATTATGGGTAATCTTGTCGAACATGATATGAGTCACATTAAAAGGCAAAAGAGGGATTTTTTTTACTTTTAACTTGTTAAGCCAGCAAAATGTAAAATGTTCAGTAACTCTGTAGGATTGACGAATATATCTTCAATTCGAGCGTTCGGATAGAGAAGTTTATGTATGTAGAATCCTTCGGGATTTTCACCTAGCAAGTAGTAATAATCAAGATTGATTAGATTGCTCACTAGCCAATAACAAGGATATACGTAATTAGGGGAAAAAATTTCTATTACCTTTGTTCCTGGATGACAAAAGACAATGTTAGTGAGTCCGCCACCGTGAGGAGCTATTACTACTTTAGCATTAGTTAACAATGCTGCTTGTTCCACTACAGGCATTGATTCTAAAACTATACTTTGAAAACCAAAGTTTTTTAATAGGTCAATAATCTCATCTTCATTGATAATTCTGCGATTAGCAGTGTCTTTGCGACTAATATAGAGGCGTTCTATTTTTTCTGTTTTGGCAATAACTGGTTGTTGCAAAAATTGAGTTCTGAGAAAATCACAAACCCATTTGGGCATCCAGGCTATAGTACTAGGAAATGATGGCACTACTAATTTTGTAGCTTGAATATGAGGATATTTATGAGTTTCAAGTATTTTTGTTTCGGGAATCCCTAATAAATTAAGGGTTTCTTTCTGAAAAGGAAGATGGCTACTAACTAAAAATTTTTCTATTTTGGTGATTTCTATGTTACCACGATGCAGTAATTCGATGCGGGGGAGAATATCAAACATCCAATGAAAATATGTGTCATTTAAAAGTCCGGCTAAAATTGCTACGGTTTCATTTAGCTTTTCCAGATGCGGTAATTTACTTAAGGAAAAAATAGAATGTTTGCTAGGATGATTATCTGGATGTCCGGGACTTAAAACCGGAAATTGGGGGGAAATATCTCCTAATAGCTGATTATCTGAGGTGATGACGGCACTTTTATCTTGGGCTTGATTTAACCAGTAACGTCCATCTGGTACGATCGCTACAAAGCTTCCTGGTAATTGAATTTTATTACCAAATCTAAAACTGAAATGGATATTTTCATCTAGTGTCTGAGGGGGAATTAAATTAATTGCATCTTGGGGATAAACAGGACAATAATTAGTATTTTCTAACCTTTGACTAATAGCCCAATTTAATGTAGTTTCATAAAAATTTAGGGGTGTTTCTACTGGCAACAATTGTTGAAAAGGCTGAGTTTTTTCATCCAGCCAACCTTGTTGAGACAAATTTATCATTAAATCATAGATTGATTGAGCCATATCTGGCTTAATCTTCATGACTTTTTGGCAACAGGCAAGTGCTTTTTCGGGCTGATTTTGTTGAGCTAAAATACTTCCTAAATTCCAGTAAGCTTGGCTACATTGTGGCTGAAGTTCTAGGGTTTTGTAGAAATTTACGATCGCTTCATCCAACTGACCGATATTTGATAATGTACAACCTAAATAAAAGTACGTTTCGTGGTTTTTTGGGTTGATTTCTAAAGCCTGGTTGTAAACTTTTATCGCTGCCAATAAATCACCTTTTTTAGCTAGTGATATTCCAAGATCGAGGTAAATGCTATCCCAGATTGGTTCCAGCTTGATGGCTTTTTGATAATTAGCGAGCGCAGTTTCTAAATCTCCCATTTTTGCGAAGGCTTTTCCCATTTGCCAGTAAATTTCTGGAGAGTCTTTTTGCAGTTCAGCAGCTTTTTGTAAAAGGGCAATTGCGCTGGGTAAATTATTGGTTTTGGTTAATAATTTACCCAAATAAAAATAAATTTTAAATCCATTTTCTGGCAGATATAAAGCTTTTAATAAGCAAGCATTAGTATGAATAATTTCGTTAGATTTTCCCTGTTGGCTGAGAATATCTTGCCAATGACAGTAGGATTGAGCAAAATTTGGATTTAACTGAATAGCTTGACTGAAGAAGAAAATTGCTTGTTCAAGTTGGTTTTGTTGTAAGAAAAGATTTCCTAAATCGCTGTAGGCAGGGGTATAATCTGGATTAATTTCAATAGTTGTTTGGAAACAGGCGATCGCATCATCGAATCTACCTATTTGAGAAAAACATAACCCTAAATTATAGGCAGTGTCATAATCTGGTTGAAGTTCTAAAACTTTTAAATAATTGGCGATCGCATCAGGAAAATTTTCTAACTTCTGCAATACATTTCCCTGATTTTTGTAAGCATCAACTAAGTCAGGTTGAAGCTCAATTGATTGTTGCCAACATTCAATTGCTTGCTCAAAATTTCCCTGCTGCGCTAAAGCATTTCCCAAATTATAATAAGCTGCGGCTTGAGTGGCATCTATTTCTATAATTTGCCCATAAATTTTTTCTGCTAATTGTAGTTTTCGCGAATCAAGAAATTCCTTAGCTTTTGTTGTCAAAATCTCTAGTAATTCTGCTATCAAGTTATCCATTTCTTCTGGCGTTTCTGTCATTACTGATAGCCAAATTGCTTGTGCTTCTGATTCTTCTCCTTGCAACAACCAAGCGAGTCCGAGATACCAATAATTGTATCTTAAAGCTGGATTCGCCTGAATACATTGCTCGTAGAGTGCGATCGCTCGATCGTACTCCCCTTGGTTGAAGTATTCAGTCGCTTGTTGTGCGATTTTAGTGATATCCATTACTCAGTAGATTCTTAATGAATTTATATATTTGGCAAACTCAAAGATTCTTGAGTAAAAGCAAACATATCTGACAGTTATAATAAAACTAAATTACCCAAATTGGCTAAGTCGAAGCCCGAAAATTTAACCATAAGCTTTAGACAAAAGGCAAATTCAGATGGATATCTTAATTATTACTGCGGCGAATGCTAAATACTTCGATCTAGTTCAAGGAACAATTCTGTCGATTAGGCAGAAACCAGAGGGGAAAAATGTTAACATTGGATTTTTTGATTTGGGATGCACATCAGAACAAGTTCAATGGTTAGAAAAGCAAGTAAATTTAATTAAACACCCAAATTGGGAGTTTGATTTTCCAGGTAGAAATGAAGCACCAGAACATTTTAAGGGACTATTAGCACGTCCTTTTTTGCGCCGTTACTTTCCTAATTTTGAAGTTTATTTTTGGATTGATGCTGATGCTTGGGTACAAGATTGGCAAGCGATCGATTTATTCATTCAAGGTGCGAAAAAACAGGGATTAGCAATTGTTCCCGAAATCGATCGGAGTAGTCATATTCAATATGGTGAGTTACCCGAAGGAAGATGGCAATGGGTTTTTCGTAGATATCAAGAAGCTTTTGGCGAAGAAGTTGCGAATAAATTGTATAGTTATCCTTTATTAAATGCTGGGGTTTTTGCGTTACATAAAGATGCGCCTCATTGGGAAATTTGGGCAGAATGTTTGCAACAAGGATTGCAACAATCTGTCTCTTTGATGACCGATCAATTTGCACTTAATCTAGCTGTTTATAATCGAGGATTATTTGAGCAAACTGAATTACTTCCTGCTTGGTGTAACTGGACTTGTCACTCGGCTGCACCCGCATGGAATAAAGAAAAATCTTGTTTGGTAGAGCCTTATTTACCCCACACAACGATCGGAATTATACATCTGACTTACGAAAAGTACGATCGCGTAGAATTGTTATCCACAGATAAAGATTTAATTGAAGTTAGCCTCCGCTATAGTGAAAATTCATTGTCCAGCAAAGGTGAAGCAATCACAATAAAAAAAACAGAAACGACAAATGAGAATCAACAAGCAAACTCTTTACCCCTTGGGGATTACGTTTCTCCAGGGTGCGAAATAGTCCGTCCAGATGATTGTTTTCCTAATATGATTATCGGGAATAGAGATAATTGTAATTGGCCTTATTTGAGAGGAGAAATACCTCATAACTGGTATGCAGATCGACGCTATCCAAATGTAGGATTTGTAAGTCGTGATGAAGCGCATATACTTTATAATACAGCCCTGAAATTTCAAGGGAAAAAAGCTTTAGAAATTGGCTGTTGGTTGGGTTGGTCAGCCTGTCATTTAGCTTTGGCAGGAGTTAGGTTAGATATAATAGATCCTATATTAATGAATTCTGAAATATATGAAAGTGTAAGTAACTCACTGACAGCTGCTAAAGTCATTGATTCAGTTAAATTAATCAAAGGTTTTAGCCCTTTGGCGGTAGAGGAATTAGTTAATCAGTTGCAGACGAAATGGTCGTTAATTTTTATAGATGGAGATCATGAAGCTCCAGCACCTTTGTTAGATGCGATTGTTTGCGAACAATTTGCCGAACCTGACGCAATAATTTTGTTTCACGATTTAACTTCCCCTGATGTAACCCAAGGTTTAGATTATCTAAAACAAAGGGGATGGAACACGATGATTTACCAAACTATGCAAATTATGGGAGTAGCATGGCGAGGAAACGTTGAACCTTTTATTCATCAACCAGACCCCAATATACAATGGAATTTACCATTACATTTACAGCAATATCCTGTTAGTGGTATTGACAAAAATGGGAAAAGATACAATCAGAGTTTAGCGACAATTGAATCAATTAATTTAGTAGGAAATATTAGTCTAGATATTAATTTTAATTACCCTGAATTTGATACCAAACAAGTAGTGGAACTTTTGCAAAAAGGAAAAGCAGGTTTTATTGCTGGAAATCTAGCCGAAGCCTTGCAAGAATTTACTAAAGCAGTTCAACTAAATCCGCTTTCTTGGATGGGTAACAAATACCTGAGTTTAATTCATTGGCAAAAAGGAAATCTAAAAATTAGTCTGAAACATTATTTAATAGCAGCAGAATCAAGTAATTTGCCAAGTAGTTATAGTAGCAATGATGAATTCTTAAAACTTATTGCAGCCGTTCGTTCTTATACAATGCTGAGTCAAGCTCGATTATTTTCTCTCTATAATTTAGCCAAACAAATTTGTTTAGATGATATTCCAGGGAATTTTGTAGAGTGCGGAACTTGGCGAGGTGGAACAGCAGCAATGTTAGCTTTTGTCATCAAACATTATAGTTTACGTCCGCGCATATTATATGTATTTGATACCTTTGCGGGAATGCCCGATCCTACTGAGGCGGATCAACATGATGGCATACCTGCAAATGATACTGGTTTAGGTTCTGGTACTTTAAAAGCTTCCATACTTGATGGTTTAGATGTAGTTTGTAAATCTCTAGATGTGAGAGATATTGTCATCCCAGTGCAAGGGTTATTTGCTGATACTTTGCCTCAATATAAATCAGAAATAAACAACATTGCTTTGCTACACGCTGATGGTGATTGGTATCAATCAACAATGGATATATTTAATAATTTGTTTGATCGAGTTGTTGATGATGGAATTATTCAAATTGATGATTATGGTTTTTGGGAAGGTTGTAGAAAAGCGATTCATGAAATTGAACGCGCTAAGAGTATGACATTTGCTCTCAGGCAAATTGACGATACTGGTGTATGGTTTCGCAAAGAAAATAAGGCTGAATATGATGCTTGGCGTGGTTTCTGGTTTTTAGCAGAAACAGCAGAAAAAATGGGTGATGTAATGTTAGCCCAAAAAGCTGCACAAGCTACTTTAAAATTAATTTCCAGATTATTAGCAGCAGAAGAAATGTTGTCTCGTTTGCGTCAACCTTCTTTCAAAGAAGAACTAAATTTGCGAAACTTAAATTTGATTTTATTCCCAGATTGGAGTCAACCGGAAGAGTTATTGTTACCAGAAATAAAAACTATAATGAGAGGGATTTTAACTCATCCTGAAAGAGATCAGATAACTCTCTTGATTGTAACTGGCGATCGCGAAAAAGAATCAGCAGAAATGGCTATTTCAGGAATAGTAATGGAAATTTTATACGAAGATGATTTAGATATTTCCCAGGAACCAGAAATTAGTTTTTTAGGGCAATTAAGTAAAACAGAATGGTCAACGCTGCGTCAGCAAATTAACAGTAAAATAACCATAAACAGTGAAAATAGTCAAGCAATTACAGAGGCAGAAATGGCAAATTTACCAGTTTGGGAGATAGAAAATTAATTTATGGAAATGGTGGATTTGGCACAACAGGCGGCTAGATTTTTAGCGCAAGATGATTATGAACAAGCGATCGCTCTTTACGAACAATGTATTGAGTCCGATCCTAGCGTAATGTTTAATTATTGGATGTTAGGATTGACTTTACTTTTAGATGGAAGAGAAGAAGAGGCACAAGCTTGTTGGTTATCAGCGATAATAGCAGGAAATTCCGCAGAAATGGAAGCGGAAACTATGGAATTAATTAAAGTGTTAGAAACCGAGGGAATTGAACGTTTAGAACGCGGGAAATACGAACAAGCAGAAAGAATTTATTTGCAGATTATTGAACAAGTACCCGATCGGGCTATAACTTACAATAATTTAGGTAATGCGGTATTAAATCAAGGTAAACAAGAAGAGGCGATCGCCTACTACCAACAAGGTCTTGAATTACAGCCAAACGACGCTATCACCTATTATCATTTGGGTACTGCATTTCATCAATTGGATAGGCTGGAAGAGGCGATCGCTTGCTATCAAAACTCTCTCGCTATTGAACCAAATTCGGCGGCTGTTCTCAATAATTTGGGCAATGCGTTGCAAAGACAAGGAAAGTCTGCACAGGCGATCGCACAGTACCAACAATCGCTTACTTTAGATCCTAACGATGCTTTAACTTACAATAATTTGGGTAGTCTTTTTAACGCACAAGGTAAATTAGAAGAAGCACTTGCTTGTTTTCAGAAAGGTTTGTATTTAGAACCAAATAATGTAGAAGCTTACAGCAATCTAGCTGCATTTTACCAAGAACAAAGGCAATACGAAAAAGCGTTACAATGCTGCGATCGAGCTATAGAAATCGATCCAAATTATGCAGATTCTCATTGGACTCGTGCGCTAATACTGCTAAGATTGGGAGACTACAAACGCGGATTTATTGAATACGAATGGCGTTGGAAACGAAAGGAAAATCCCCCGCGTATTTTGCCAAAACCTATTTGGGATGGTTCAAATATTGCAGGTAAAACTATTTTGCTGCAAGCGGAACAAGGTATGGGCGATATGATTCAATTTATCCGCTATCTGCCAGAATTGTTAAATCTAGGATGTCAGGTAATTTTTGAATGTCACCTGCCATTGGTAAAGTTAATGAAAAATATTGCTGGTGTGAAAAAAGTAGTAGCTATAGACGATACTTTGCCAGAATTTGATGTTTATATTCCTCTCCTAAGTTTGCCTCTTGTTTTGGGGACAACAATAGAAACAATACCAGCGAAAATTCCTTATTTAACACTTTTAGAATCGGTTAAAGTCAAATTAGAAACACCAGTGGGTAATAGATTGAAAGTTGGATTAGTATGGGCAGGAAATCCCAAACATTTAGACGATCGCAAAAGGTCTTCATCTCTCAAATACTTTATGCCAATCCTCAATATCCCAAATATAGCTTTTTACAGCTTACAAAAAGAGCCAAAATCGGCGGAAATAAATGAACTTTCTCCGGTCAATATAGTAAATTTAAGCAGTAAAATTAAGGATTTCGCTGATACCGCAACGGTGATAAATCAACTGGATTTAGTAATAACTGTAGATACCGCTGCCGCCCATTTAGCTGGAGCATTGGGTAAGCCAGTATGGGTGCTTTTATGTTATAATGCCGATTGGCGATGGATGACAGAACGAGAGGATAGCCCTTGGTATCCAACAATGCGTTTGTTCCGCCAAAATCAACAGGGTGATTGGCAAGAAGTAATGGCAAGAGTACGAGAAGCTCTCCAACAATTATTAAAAGAAAAAGAATCGCAAAAATAATTAAGCTTGAAAGTCTTTTTTCACAACTTGCAGTACCATTTCTATCTGTTCGATTAAGTTGTTATAAAAAATGCTTTCAGAAAGTAGTAAATCTACATCTACTTGATTAATATATCCATCGAAATGTCTTTCACCACAACCTAAATTGAGTTTTAATCCAGTCATATCTCTGATGTCCTTGAGAAATAAGTTGAATTGTTCGAGCCAGTAGGCAAAAAAAAGAAAAAATGTTCAAAATTTAGATTAAAATGATTTAATTGTTTTAATCATAGTTTTGATTCTATCTATATAGATGACTTCCAGTAAAATCCAGTTTCCCCAATTTTTACGATTTCCCCGAAATGCTAGTCTTTCGATGCAACTAATGGCGATCGGGTTTATCATTACTTTATGTTTCGTCTTAGTTGCTATTTTAGCCCCAACATTGCAAGCTTGGGGATGGTTACAAGATCCCACTCAATCATTAAAAAATCCGATTAATGAACCTCCCTCTTGGCAACATTGGTTTGGTACTACTAACCAAGGTTACGATGTTTTTTCTCGAACTTTGTTTGGTAGTCAAGCAGCATTGCAAGTAGTAATTCTCGCCACAGTATTAAGTTTATCAATTGGTGTACCTTTAGGTTTAGTGAGTGGATATTTAGCGGGGAGATTAGACAGAATTTTGCTATTTTTGATGGATAGCATTTACACTTTGCCTGGGTTATTGTTGTCAGTAACTTTAGCTTTTGTGGTGGGGAAAGGAGTTGTAAATGCTGCGATCGCACTTAGTATATCCTACATTCCTCAATATTACCGAGTTGTCAGAAACCACACAGTTAGCGTCAAAAACGAACTATTTATTGAAGCGGCGCAAGCAATGGGTGCAGACACTTGGACAGTGATTTCTCGCTATTTATTTTTAAATGTAATTCAAAACGTTCCGGTGTTATTTACTCTCAATGCCGCCGATGCTATTCTCATACTTGGAGGTTTGGGATTTTTGGGATTAGGACTTCCCGACGAAGTACCAGAATGGGGACATGATTTAAAATTAGCCTTAGAAGCATTACCCACTGGTATTTGGTGGACAGCCCTTTTTCCTGGTTTAGCTCTTACTATGATGGTAGTAGGATTATCTTTGTTAGGAGAAGGATTGAGTGAATTTATCAATCCCAAATTGCAAAGAGGAAATAGAAACTAGAAATTTGAGCAGCAATTGCATAATGTAGGAATTTTTAGGGCTTTAAAAATGGACTATCAAAGATTTCTCCAAGAACTACCAGGATTATATGAAAATTGGGGTTATGAGTCGGTACGTCCCAAATCAGATCGGTTTCAAGCTATCATAGACCAAGTTCAAGGAACAACTACAGCTAACATAATGCAGTTGCTAAACTTGGCTGTGGACTGTATAGAACCAGATGAAATATACTGCCAAATAGGGTGCTTTCCAGTAGAACATTTAATCGGCGCACTGCTGGATAACTCAGAGAAAATGGCTTATGTGGTGGACAATTTTTCGGAAGTGGAAGAAGATGGCACAAATCAAGAAAAACTGCTTGATAAGCTAGACAAATTTAAGCTAGATCAACAAATATTTTTTTGCGATCAATATTTTGAAGAATTTTTCTGCGATTTAAAAGAAATATTACCAGAGGCAAAAATAGGTGTATTTTTTTATGATGGGCTGCCCGATTATAGATCTCAGCTATTAGCACTTTTATTAGTAAAACCTTTTCTAGCAGACCAAGGGTTAATTATTATAGACGATAGCAAATTGAGCGCAGTGCAGCAAGCAAATTGGGATTTTTTAGCGGCTCATCCTGCGTGTCAATTAGTGGTAGATTTGCCTAATTTTGGTAATGGCATTCATATTTTGACTTGGGATATTAATCAAGAAAATGTATATAAATGGGATGATTTTGCTGAAAATTATCGCAACGAAAACTTGATAAAAGCGATGCGCGAATTTAACTGTAAATTTGAAGAAAAGAAAAACAAAGCGTTAAAGATTATTTTAAAAGAAGCTGAATCGCTACAAAGAATGGAACGTTTTGCAGAAGCAGAGCAAAAGTACAATGAAATTTTACAGTGGGATAGCAAAGCTGCGGATGTGTGGCACAATTTGGGGCTGATTTATTACAAAAAGGAGCAATTCCAAGATGGAATAGATATGCTTGTGAAAGCTTTGCAAATCGATCCTTCAGCGGCTAAATACCATTATAGTTTGGGTTTGATGCTGGAGCGATCGAGCAACGTACCTGAAGCAATTCGCGCTTATGAACAAGCGATCGCGTGCGATCCAAATTTTGTTGATGCTTATAATAACATCGGAAATATTTGCTTGACAGCAGGGGAATTGGCGCAAGCAGAATCTATTTATCGTCAAGCGATCGCTGTCAGCCCAGATCATTATGGCAGCTATCTTAATTTAGGCAATCTTTTGAGCATCAAAAATCAATTGGATGAAGCGATCGAATATTATCAAAAAGCTTTACAATTAAAACCTAATGAAGCGGATATAGCCTATAATTTAGGATTGGCTTTTGCAGCCAAACAAGAGCCAGCAGAAGCAGCGAAATATTTCGGTTATGCTGCTTACAAACAAGAAAATTATGCAGAAGCGATCGAGCATTATCAAAAATTATTATCAGAACGGATAGGAGATATAAATAGCTATCACATTTTGGCGGAATGCCATAAAAATTTGCATCAAATAGAAGCAGCAATAAACACATATCAATTGGGAATCAAACAGTATCCTCATTCAAGTTATCTTTATTTGATGCTAGCAATTTCATTGCAAGATTTTGGCAGAACAGAAGACGCAATTAAAGTGGCAAGCGAAGGCTCACAGTTGTTTCCCAACAATTTAAGTTTGCATATAGAAAAACAACATTTGCTACCAGTAGTTTACGAAACCACAGAAGAAATTGATTATTATCGCTCCCGATTTACCAATCAGTTAGAAGAGTTAATTCAGTCAACAAAATTAGATACTCAGTCAGTTATAAACAACGCTGCGATCAGTATAAGGATGCGGACAAACTTTTACTTGCAATATCAAGGAAAAAACGATCTAGAATTACAAATTAAGTATGGAGAATTTGTCCATAAAATTATGGCTGCTAAATATCCCCAATGGGTAAGACCTTTAACCATGCCACCATTGGGAGAAGATGGAAAAATTCGGGTGGGATATATTTCTGATTATATGTATTACCATTCAGGCGGTGTATTTGCTTTAGGCTGGCTGAAAAATCACGACTCCCAAAAATTTGAAATTTATTCTTATTATACTAATCGTAAATCCGATCAAATAACTGAACAATTCTGGCTTAACAGTCAATTTTTCTATAATATTCCCGAAGATTTAGCAAAAATTTGCCAACAAATTATCGATGACAAATTGCACATACTTGTATTTCTAGATATTGGGATGAGTCCACAAACGACACCAATAGCAGGACTGCGACTCGCACCAATACAATGTAACACATGGGGGCATCCAATTACTTCCGGTAGTCCGACGCTCGATTACTTTCTTTCCTCCGAACTAATGGAACCGGAAAATGGACAAGAGCATTATTCAGAAGAATTAATTTGTTTGCCAAAGATTAGTTGTTGCTATAGTAAACCATTACTTCCCGAACCTAGAAAAAATCGGTCAGAATTCCAGCTACGTGATGATGATATCGTCTATTTATCCAGTCAATCTACATACAAATACTTGCCGCAATATGACTATATATTCCCGACAATTGCTATCCGAGTTCCCCAAGCTCGTTTTATGTTTATTAGCTCTCACATAAGTAGCGCAATTACAGAAAAGTTTGGGCTTAGACTAAAAAAAGCGTTCGCTAGCATGGACTTGAATAGCGAGGAATATTGCACTATATTGCCCAGAATGAATAGCAACGATTATATGTGCTTAAATTTAGTTTCAGATGTTTATCTTGATACTTTGAGTTGGTCAGGGGCAAATACTACTTTACAGGCGATCGCCTGCAATTTACCGATCGTTACCTGTCCTGGCGAATTCATGCGCGGTCGTCATTCCTACGGGATATTGAAAATGCTAGGAGTTACAGAAACAATTGCCAAAGACGAATCAGAATATATTGAAATAGCGGTTCGGTTAGGTTTAGATCCAGAATGGAGAAAAACTATTGTCCAAAAGGTAATCGCTCGTAACTCTCGCGTTTATGAAGACAAAATTTGCGTAGCAGCACTTGAGGAATTTTATCAGCGCGTGGTGTGGGAAAATCAACAATAAAAGGATGTTAAATTTTGATTATTAATTCTGATTTCTCTGGACGAAATACAGTAGTGTTTGGCATCGATTTAGGGGGAACTGCGATAAAAATAGGGCAGTTCCGAGAAGATGGAATTTGCTTAAAATCTTTAACTGTACCAACGCCTCAACCTGCAACACCAGAAGCAGTAATTAAAGCGATGGTAGAAGCGATCGCAGCTTTGGGAATCAAAGAAGCAAAAGCGATCGGTGTGGGTACTCCTGGGCCAACTGATGCGGCGGGAAAAATTGCTAAAATTGCGATTAACTTAGTAGGTTGGAAAGACATCCCTTTAGCTGAATTATTAGAATCAAAAACAGGTTTACCAACGATTTTGGCTAATGATGCTAATTGCGCTGCTTTGGGAGAAGCTTGGTTAGGTGCAGGACGACATTTTCGCAATTTAATATTACTAACTTTGGGTACTGGAGTTGGCGGCGCAATTATTTTAGATGGCAAACTATTTATTGGACATCAAGGTGCGGCAGGGGAATTAGGACTAATTACTTTGAATCCTGAAGGGCCAAAATGTAATAGTGGAAATCATGGTTCTTTGGAACAATATGTTTCAGTGCAAGCAATTCGCCGCCTCACAGGTTTGGAACCTTTGGAATTAGGGGAATTAGCTGAAAAAGGCGATCGCAAAGCTTTAGAATTTTGGCAAAGTTACGGTAAATATTTGGGTGTAGGTTTAGCAAATTTAATTTATGTTCTCACCCCAGAAGCAATTGTAATTGGTGGCGGAGTTAGCGCCAGTGCTAAGTTTTTCTTTCCCGCAGCTTTGGCAGAAATTGAACAAAGAGTTTTACCTATTTCTCGCGTAGGTTTGCAACTTCTATTAGCAGAATTAGGCAACCAAGCTGGAATGGTAGGCGCAGCAAAATTAGCATGGCAAATGCTAAATACTCAAGGTTAGTTGTGATGACTTAAGTCTTCCCTTTGCCAACAAAAAGGACTAAAGTTTTCACAACAAACTTGTCAATAATTAAGGCAAAGATATCCCAGTGGATAGTCTAATATAATTTAGGATCTTGTTGTATCCTTCGGGGTCAGAATTGGGATGAATCACAATTGCTAAAGTTCCTTCCGGCAACCAAAATGTAATTCTGCCATTTGGTTCACAGGAAAAAGCACCTATCTTTTTCAGATTGATTAAAAACTGCTTGTTTTCGTAGTCAATTTTTACCCAGTACGCCTCGAAAGCAATTTCGGTAACGTGCTGAATGTAAGTCAGCACAGCTTTATGTAGTTCTGGGTGCGCCTGGGGGTTGATCACTATGGGATAGGCGCTATCTGGTAGCCAAAAGGTGATCCTAGAGTTTGGTTCATAAGCAAAACCACTAACACGGTCTAGGTCTACTATATATTCTTTTCTGTCGTAACTAAATTTAATCCAATATGCCACAGAGATTCATCCTCGCGATCGCTATTTCCTCTTATTCACTCGCTTTTAAATAAAGCCGTATAAATTGATTTGCTGAATATATTAAGGAATTAAGCTAATTTAGATTTTTGATTTTCGCTCAATTTATAGATAAATCGGTAAAAAGGATAAAAGGTAAAAAAATTGTTTTTTCTTTCCCTTTTCACCTTTTATTTTTCACCTTTTTCCGATATCTACTTCACTGAACTTATACATTTTGAATTGGTTAGTATTTTACTTCTGTTGTGGCATTCAAAATGGGGTCTCTATCAGCATCAGCAATTATCACTTGTTCAGAAGTAGTTATTCCCGGTGAAATAATGAGTTTTTGGCTGGCTATAGGAATTGCACTTTCTCCAGATTTAGCTTGATTAAAAGCTGCTTGAATAAACCCTTTAAATAAGGGGTGAGGTGTGCTCGGATGAGATTGAAATTCTGGGTGGAATTGGGTAGCAATAAAGAAGGGATGACTGGGAAGTTCGATAATTTCTACTAACCGTCCATCAGGCGAGGTACCGCTAATAGCATAGCCATTTTCTAAAAATAGGTTGCGATAAGCGTTGTTAAATTCGTACCTGTGGCGATGGCGTTCGTAAACTACTTCTTTTTGATAGAGACGATTGGCTAAAGTATTAGGTGCTAATCTACAAGGATAAAGCCCTAATCTCATCGTGCCGCCTAAGTCTACTACATCATGTTGTTCGGGCAACAGGTTAATTACTGGATTAGGAGTATTCGGATCAAATTCGGCACTATTTGCATCTTTTAATCCGGCGATATTTCTTGCCCATTCCATGACGGAACATTGCATTCCTAAGCATAAACCTAAGAAGGGAATTTGATGATTTCGGGCGTATTCTACTGCGGCAATTTTACCATCGACACCGCGACTGCCAAAGCCTCCGGGTACGACTACGCCATCAACTTTTTGCAGATATTTTGCTGCACCTTCGGCTTCAATATCTTCTGAGTTTACCCATTTTAAATTGAGGTCGAGGGAAAGTTCGATCGCAGCATGACGCAATGCTTCCACCATTGATAAGTAAGCATCGCTTAAGCGGACGTATTTACCAACAATGGCAATTTCAATGCTATTTTTCGGACTGTAAAGGCGATCGACTAAAGTTTGCCAATTACTTAAATCAGGTTGCCGCTGTTCTAATTGCAATAATTCTAATGCTTGTTCGGCTAATCCTTCCCGTTCTAAAAGTAGTGGTACTTCGTAGATACTTTTGGCATCAATAGAAGCAATTACACATTCTTCTGGTACGTCACAAAATTCGGAAAGTTTATGTTTGAGACTTTTGGGAATTGGTCGATCGCTCCGACATACTAAAATATCTGGTTGAATGCCGATCGATCGCAATTCTTTCACCGAATGTTGTGTCGGTTTAGTTTTCATTTCCCCCGCTGAGGGAATCCAAGGGACTAAAGTAACGTGCATATAAACCACATTTTGCCGTCCCACATCTTTCCGCAATTGGCGAATTGCTTCTAAAAATGGTAATGATTCAATATCCCCAACTGTGCCACCAATTTCTGTAATTACAACATCTGGGTTAGTATTTTTAGCGACTCGGTGAATGCGTTCTTTAATTTCATTAGTAATGTGGGGAATTACTTGTACTGTTCCCCCCATATAATCACCGCGCCGTTCTTTATTAATTACCGCCTGATATATTGATCCAGTAGTAACACTATTAAGGCGAGACATTGAAGTGTCTGTGAAGCGTTCATAATGTCCTAAATCTAAATCTGTTTCCGCCCCATCTTCGGTGACAAAAACTTCCCCATGTTGGAAGGGGCTCATTGTACCCGGATCGACGTTAATATATGGGTCTAGTTTCAGGATAGAGACAGAATAATCTCGTGACTTGAGCAACCGCCCTAAGCTAGCTGCTACAATTCCTTTGCCAATACTAGAAACTACACCGCCTGTTACAAAGACAAACTTAGCCATACAATACTTAAATTAGCGCGTTCTTCCAAGCTACCCAGTTAATTGTGCCACAATTTCAATCTTTGGGATTATAGTGGTACAACCCCTTACACAGGATAGCATCTTTGTCAAAGAGTTATTCTGTTAATCTTAGCTAATTTTTCTATTGTTTACGAAAGGTCTTTATCGTTTTTTAAACCTTTGTAAATCTTCTGTTCTGGATGGAGGTTGTTTATGGCTAAATTTTACACAGAGTTGGATGATTATTTACGCCAATTCATTGAGCAACAAAAGGTGTTTTTTACTGCTACCGCCCCGAATTCTGGTCGAATCAATTTATCACCTAAAGGGATTGATACTTTTCGTTGTGTAGATGCTAAAACTGTGGCTTATTTAGATTTAACTGGTAGTGGTAATGAAACGGCAGCGCATTTATATGAAAGTGGGCGAATGACGATTATGTTTTGCAGCTTTACAGAAAAACCTTTAATTCTAAGACTTTATGGCAAAGGACAAGTAATTAGTCCCAAAGATACTGAATGGTCGCGGTTTTATAGTTTATTTGATTCTCTGCCAGGAGAACGACAAATTATTGTGTTAAATATTGAATCGGCGCAAACTTCTTGCGGTTATGGAGTGCCAGTTTTTGAGTTTAAAGAAGAAAGGGCAACTCTGAAAGAATGGGCGAATAAAAAGGGCGAACAGGGAATTTTTGACTATTGGCGGGAGAAGAATCAAACTAGTATTGATGGACTGCCAACCAAAATTTTAGAAAATCATTAAGGATGCAGTATTCAACAATGGGAAAAACTGTAAAATTAGCCGGATTAGGAATTGGAATTGCTTTCACCATATTTAACCCAATTACAGAGATTACTGTGGCACAACAATCACTAGTTATTTCCTTCCCTTCGCAGACTGAATATCAAACTAGTTCAGATAGAATGTTCTTTTTAGGGTCGGCACCACCCGCAGGAAATGTGTTAGTCAATGGACAAGCAATTCAAAGGAGTCCGGCGGGACATTTTGCGCCGAGTTTTTCCTTAAACATGGGTGAAAATATTTTTATATTCCGTTATCAAAATCAAGAAAAACGGATTAAAGTTAATCGGATTTCTAGACAAGCAAATGTACCGAATGGTTTAGCTTTTGCTCAAGGTTCCTTGTCTCCTTCAGTTAATATTGCTAGATTGCCGGGAGAGTTGATTTGTTTTAGTGCGATCGCACCGACAAATGCTACAGTTACAGTTAAATTAGGTAATCAAAATATTCCCTTATCCCCTCAAGTCAAGCAGGTAGAATTGCCTCCTAATTTAGCAGTTTTAGTTGATAAAAATCAACCGATCCCCCCAACCCCCCTTATCAAGGGGGGCTTAAATCCGATTAGTAAATACGAAGGTTGCGCGGTTGCTTCCGAAGCAGGAGAGTTAGGATTTCCAGAATTTCAATTAACTGGCAATGGAAATACTGTATCTCAAGTTGGTCAAGGGAGAATTTCTATCTTAACTCCTGCCGATTTAGAAATAGCTGAAGTTATTGTAGATGCTGGGGTTGCCCGTACTGGCCCAAGTACAGACAATTCGCGTTTAACACCTTTACCAAAAGGTACATTAGCAACAATAACTGGGCGGGAAGGTGACTGGGTAAGATTAGATTATGGTGCTTGGATTAAAGCTGAAGAAGTGCGAATTTCCAGAGGAAGTGTACCACCAAAATCGATTATTCGGAGCGTGAGTGCGCGAGAAATTCCTGGTGCAACTCAGGTAATATTTCCCCTACAAGTTCCTGTACCTGTGAGTGTGCAACAAGGCGATCGCACTTTTACCCTCACACTTTACAACACCACTGCTCAAACTGATATTATTCGCCTTGATGATAACCCGTTAATTTCTCGTTTGGATTGGCAACAAGTCGCACCGAATCAAGTCCAATATACCTTTAATTTAAAGTCAGGTCAACAATGGGGTTATCAATTGAAATATGAAGGAACAAGTTTAGTTTTAACCTTAAGACATTCACCGACAACTTCCTCACAAACTGGTAAACCTTTGACAGGTATTACTATTTTATTAGACCCCGGACATGGAGGAACAGAACCAGGCGCAGCAGGGCCAAATGGTTATTTGGAAAAAGATGTTAATTTGAGCGTATCTCGGTTATTGCGAGATCAATTAGTTGCCAGGGGTGCGACAGTTTATATGACAAGAGAGGATGATAAAACTGTATCTTTACAAGAAAGAATGGCAATGATTAATAGTGTACAACCTGCGATCGCCATTTCCATTCATCATAATTCCCTTCCTGACAATGGCGACGCTTTTAATACTAGCGGTTTTGCAGCTTTTTGGTATCATCCCCAAGCCCATAGTTTAGCAGTATTTTTGCAAAAATATGTGGTGCAAAAATTAAACCGTCCTTCCTACGGAGTTTATTGGGATAACTTAGCATTAACTCGCCCCCATTCCGCTCCTTCAGTATTGCTAGAATTAGGATTTATGAGCAATCCTTTTGAATTTGAATGGGCAACAAATCCCCAAGAACAAAGTAAATTAGCTGCAACATTAGCAGATGGAATTACAGAATGGTTTAAGCAGTGATTGGGAATGACAGGTAATGACAGGCAAGATGCCTGTCCTACAAGAATGGGGAAAAAGAGCGATGATTAAAAAATGGAAAATCCTTAAATCAAAACTCGCTTTTAATAACAAGTGGGTAACAATTCGGCAAGATGAAGTAGAATTGCCGAAAGGGGAAATCATTGATGATTTTTTTGTCATTGTTCGCCCAGATATTGCATTAGTTTTTCCGGTTACTGAAAATCAAGAAATTGTGTTTGTGCGCCAATATCGACACGCGACAGGGGAAATTTTATTAGAACTTCCTGCGGGAAGTTTTCACCCAGAAATAGAAGATGCAGAAATTGCGGCGCGAAGAGAACTGGAAGAAGAAACGGGTTATGTTACAGAGGATTGGGTTAAATTAGCAACTTTGTATGATAACCCGATTAAAGATACAAATAAAATCCACTTGTTTTTGGCAAAAAATGTGCAGTTAACCGGGAAGCAAAACCTCGATATTACTGAAGAAGTGGAAGTAGTTTTAATCCCGATCGATCGGGTAATGACTAAAATTACTAATGGGGAAATTCGGGTTTCCGGGACAGTTGCAGCTACTTTTTTGGGAATAAATTATTTGTCCCAAAGGTGATTTATTAAATTCTCAATTTTTCTTCTCTTTCTTTGCGTTCTACACTACGGGAAAGGCGATCGCTTGTTAACATATAATAGATTTGCTATCCTTAGTAAAAGTATAATTAACGCCTAATTTAGATATAAAATAAAAACAAGGAAAATAAAAATATGATTTCTGCACCAATTTATCCTAGATTAACTATTCCTCCCTTAGAAAACGGAGATCAACTAACCCGTGTTGAATTTGAACGTCGTTATTCTGCCATGCCTAATCAGAAAAAAGCAGAATTAATTGAAGGAGTAGTTTATATGGCATCGCCTTTACGAGTACAAGGTCATGGAGAACCCCATTCTGATATTATGACTTGGCTGGGAGTTTATAAAGCTGCAACACCAGGATTAATGTCTGCTGATAATACTACTGTGCGTCTTGATGCTGATAATGAACCTCAACCCGATGCACTCTTGAGAATTAAGGTGGGTGGACAATCAACTATTAGTGAAGATGATTATGTCGAAGGTGCGCCAGAATTAATAGTAGAAATTGCGGCTAGTAGTGCTTCAATTGATTTTAACCAAAAACTCAAAGTTTATCGTCGTAATGGAGTACAAGAGTATTTAATATGGCGAGTTTATGATGGTGAGTTCGATTGGTTTAGGTTAAATGCTGGAGAATATATTAAACTTGAAACGAATGAAAATGGAATAATTTATTCTCAAACTTTCCCTGGATTGTGGTTAGATAAAGCAGCTTTATTAGCAGGAAATTTAGCAAAAGTTTTATCGGTTTTGCAACAGGGATTAGCCAGCCAAGAACATCAAGATTTTGCCCAAAAATTGCAATCAAATAGTTAATTTATCCAGTAATTTGACCGTTATTGTGCGTCAAAATTGGGTTAAAGCTGGTTGGCATACACCAAATTAAAGTTAAGATTTTGAATTAGGTAGGTGAGAAATTTAATAAAAAAGCTGCCCAATAATTGAAAATTAGGGCAGCGGAAATATTTAAAAGATTGAACTACACTAATTAGTCTTAGCGATGTGATAAGGACTGGTTAATTTATCCAATTGTTTGGTTAACAAACTGAGGAATAAACCCACGTCGGTAACAACGCCAACAGATTCGATCGATCCCCGATCGCTTAACTTAGTAACAACCGCTGGGTTAATATCGACACAAACCATCTTCACACCCGCAGGTGTCATATTACCCACACCGATCGAGTGCAACATGGAAGAAAGCATTAAAATCATGTCCGCACCTTGCAGCAGTCTGGCATACTCTTGTTGAGCCCTAATCAGATCCATTTCCGTATCTGGTAAAGGCCCATCATCACGAATTGAACCAGCTAAACAGAAAGGTACATTGCTGCGAACACATTCGTACATTACCCCAGCTTTAATTACACCTTGTTCTACAGCTTTAGCAATGCTACCGTAACGGCGAACTGTGTTAATTACCTTTAAGTGGTGACGGTGCCCACCGCGAACAGCAACACCTCGCTTCATATCCACACCTAACGAGGTTCCCATCATTGCTTGTTCGATGTCATGAACTGCGATCGCATTTCCACCCAACAAAGCTTGCACGTAACCTTCCCGAATCAAACGGGATAAGTGTTCCGCACCACCAGTATGAATCACCACTGGCCCTGCTGTCACTACAACTTTACCGCCTTGGTCGCGGATTTGGCGCAATTCCCAAGCGATTTGTTCCACCACCAATTCTACACGGCGTTCGCTGGAAACACCCGAACCCATAAAGCTGAATTCTTGAGAATTTCTTTGTTCGCGAGACTCAGTTTTGCGGATAGTACGGATACCTTCCACACCCACAATTACATGATCGCCAATTTCCAAATCTCTGAGCAATTTACACTTAGCAACTGGCCCATCAGTTGTAAAGTTTACTGCGATCGCACCATCCATGCGCTGATTTTGCACCTTCACCCATTCACAATGTACCCTGACTTCCGTCGGGTAAATCGTAGTCACGTAAAAGTCATCTGGCGCAACACCAGCAATAATTACAGGTTCCGTATTAACATCACAAACTTCTTGAGGCGGAGGTAATGCACCCAGATCGATCAACTGGGTCATAATCTCTTCCATGATCTCATGATCGGGAGCAGAGACTTTTACCTCAGCAGAAGAAGTACTTTGGCGTTGTTCTCCCAAGTTAAAATTCAAAACTTGGAAACTGCCACCATTTTCTACAATTAAGTCTAAAGCACGACTGATTAAACCAGAATCCAGCAAGTGACCTTCCATGCGAATGGTGCGACTTTCCACAGAAACAAAACTGTGGATTTCCACTCTCACTGGTTCAGTAACGCGCAAAGTCAAGCATTTCGCTGCGCCACCAGCTTTTAAAAACTCAGTTAATGGTGTTTCTACTACTTGAAAACCTACATCTTTTAACCGTTGCTTTAAGCTGTCACTCACTTTATTCATTACTACTACGTCATCGACGTTGACAGCATTACAAGCAAAGTTAACTGCATCTGCTTCTTCAATAGGAATGCGTTTTTCTGGCGCAACCCGCATTTCAATCAAGCGATTTGAATAAGAATCAAATGCAGGAGGATAGTACAGTAAATAACCGCCTGCTAAAGGACAAAAACAAGTATCTAAATGATAGAATCGTTCATCAATTAAACGCAGCGAAAGTACTTCAATATCCAACCATTTTGCTAAATAAGGGTGTGAATCTAATTCAGAACGGAAACCATAACCCGCCCATAACCAACGACCTTCGCGATCGAGTAAAGCATCACCCGCACCTTCAAAAGGTAAATCTTTAGGTAACTCGTAAACTGTGTAACCTTGGTCTTCAAACCATTTTTTAAAATACGGTTCTTCCCCTTGGCGTTCTTTATGATAAAAACGGCTCAAAACAACATTTTTACCTAATACTAAACCTGCGTTAGCGGTAAATACCATATCAGGCCAACCTTTTTCCGGTTTAACCAAATCGACTAACGCATGATCTTTAAGAACATGGTGTAATTTTTCCCACTGTTCGACAGCGCGATCGCGGGAAGATTTGTGTATATTACCCTCCATCCAAGGATTAATTACATAATCTACATCGTAATGGTCGGGAGAGCACATGAGGAAGCGAATCGGATCGGTCATAATAAATCAACTAGCTCAACTTTACGGCTTGAGACTTTATACATAAGCCGCAGTGAACCTACCCCTAGTCAAAGTCTCAGGAATAGATGCGGGTCATACATATTAAAAGCCAAATCTCTATTTTAGAGTACAAGGGTAGAGAAAGAATAAATTTTTTTTCACTATTTTAAGTTTAATTGCCCACAAAATTCCCAGAATCGCTATGCAGAAGTAGCAAAAGAAAACCGAATCATTTGTTACAGAATTTAACTAAAAGATAAAATATTTTGTTTGATCGGAGCTTTGCACGATCTGCATCACTTTTTAATTGGGCGAAATTGCATTAAAGCAGAAGGCCAAGAAGCTTTTGCTAATAAAGGCTTTAATTCTGTAGCAACGCGAGTGGCTAATAATTTATGCCCCTCAGCATTAGGATGAATAAAATCTTGTTGGCGATAACGTGGATTGTCCAAAATTCCTTTTAAAGCTTCGGGAATTAAATAAGCATTAGTTTCCTTAGCTACCCGCTGATAAAGGGTTTTGTATTCATCAGTAAATAAACCAAGATTCATGCCCAAAAGTACAACGATTGCTGACTTCTCTTGAACCGAAGTAACAATTTGCCGTAAGTTTTGTTCAGTCTCCGACTTAGGAATTTTTCTTAAAAAATCATTGCCACCAAGTTCCACAATGACTAGCCAAGGTTCAGCCGTAATTACATCACTTTGTAAGCGTTTTAATCCCGTTTCAGTGGTATCACCACTCACCCCCCGATTAATAATTGGTAAGCCTAATTCTTGACTCAAAACACTGGGAAAAGCTTCTGTTTCTTCTACGCCATAACCTGAAGCAATGCTATCTCCTAAAACTATAACTTGTTTACCTGCACCTGCTTTCAAATTTTTGACCGAATCAATATAGTTGCTGCAACTAGTAAAAACTAATAACGAACAGAGCATCAAGGCAAAGAAATTTAACCAGCTATATTTTTTCATAATATAGAACCGGATATGAAGGAAGCGATCGCTGTCATTACCAAAAACTCATTTCTCATTGATTGTTAATAACTAGATGATGAGATTTGATTGATTAACAGTACCACTTCCAATTTTAGTGGTTATACCAAATCCGGGTTAATTACCCCCTCTATCTTCTCCCTCTTTCCTCTGCGTCCTCTGCGTCCTCTGCGGTTCATTAATAAAGGAGATTTTTCACCCTGATTTAGTATTATATATGTTGGAGATTTACCTTTAAACCATCCTTCGGATGCGGTGTCGGTATGGTTACTAATTCCAAATTTTGCTCAGGTAAAAGTTCCCAACTATAATCTCGCACTAAATACACAGCAAACACTTTCATGACCAATTGAGCAAAAGCTTTACCCAAACATTCGCGCATTCCGCCGCCAAAAGGTACATAACTAAAAGGTTTTTTATCCTCACTTCTTTCAGGAGAAAAACGCTCAGGATCAAACTTTTCCGGTTGATAATAAATAGACTCATCTGCATGAGTTCTACCTATTTGGTAAAGTACATTCCAACCTTCAGGAATATAATAGCCATTGTACTCACAAGATTTAACCACCTTGCGAAAACCACCACCTACAGGAGGAACTATTCGTAATACTTCTTTGATCGCCATTTCCAGATAAGTCATTTGCTTGAAATGTTCTAGCGTCAAAGAATCATTACCAACTACTTGGCTAATTTCCGCACGCAATTTTTCCCGAACTTCTGGATACTTCGCTAAAGATAAACAGAAAGTACCCAGTGCAGAATTTAGGGTTTCATGTCCAGCAAATAACAGAAGTAAAACCTGATCTTTGAGTTCTGGTAAAGTGAAACCGTTACCTTCTTCATCCCTAGCTTGTAACATTAAACCAAGCGCATCTTTCCCTGGTTCCTGTTCCTTTTGGCGACTTAGTACAATCTTTTCAATTGCAGCTAACAGTTCTTTTCGGCAACGCAACGCCCGACCAAATTTAGTCCAAGGTAAAGCAAGAGGAATACTAAATAGTCCATCGCACCAATCTTTAAACAGTTTGCTTAAAGATGTTTGAGAACCTGATTCTGTTGAGATTAATAAAGTACTAGCAACATCAAAAGTGTAATTTCTCAGTTCAGGATACCAAGTTAAGGTATTGATTTTTTCCCACTTTTGTAAATATTCTTGAGTAATCTTTTCCATTCCCGGAAGATAACCTGCTAATGCTTTGGGTTGGAAAGCATAAGAAAGCAATTTGCGCCGAGATTGATGTTGACTACCCTCTTGTAAGGTTAAAGAATTCGGCCCCAAAAGAATTTTTGTACTTGGGGGCCAACTAACAGCAAAATATTGGTTATTGGTGAGAATAAAGCGGTTTGCCTCGGCTCCGACGATCGCAATTGAATCAGCACCAAAGATCCGGGTTTTAAAAATAGAACCGTATTTCTTTTGGCGCTTTTCAATAAAATCAGGGTCGCGAAGAAACTCAACTGTTTCTCCAATCAAAGGTAAACCAAAATTTCCAGGTGGCAAAGGTAGTGTCCGAGAATTATCAGTTGTAGTAGTCATCGCTGCTTATTCCAGGGAAAATAGATATAGAGTGTAAATATTTCAAATTGTAAACTCTTTGCCATTTTTTACAACTGAACAATTCTCTTAAACTACTTTTAAAATCATGCCTTCTTTAGCTAACACAGCATTAGGAGAGACAGCGAGGATTTTTTCTTCGAGGCGATCGAGAAACTCATCGCTATGAACAGGTTCGTGATGAAATTTCACAAACCTTTTGACTCCTGCCGCTTCGCATACTTTTACTCCTTCCTCCCAAGTTGAATGCCCCCAACCAACTTTAGGAGATTTGGGATTATGATATTCCTCATCGGTATACATAGAATCGTAAATTAACAAGTCTGCATTATTAGCTAATAGCAGCACGTTTTCATCTATATGGTCTGGATAATGTTCTGTATCCGTGCAGTAAAATACCGAATGTCCTTGCCAGCTGACGCGATAACCCATTGCGCCGTTTGGATGATTTAAGGGGCCTGTTTCAATGATAATATCGTCAATTTTAATTGTCTCCCCGCAAGAAATGTGACAAAATTCTATATCTGCCTGCATTCCTTTAATAGGAACTGGGGAATTGGGGTGAAGCACTCGCTCCATAAAATGTTGTTCTAAAGAGCCATTTTGATCGGGAACCGCGCCAAAAATTTGAAAATGATTACCCTCAACAAAAGCTGGAATAAACATTGGTACGCCTTGAATATGATCCCAATGGTAATGGGTAAAGAACATATAGGCTTCAACGGGCATAGTTTTGAGTAGTTCTCTACCCAAAACGTGCAAGCCGCTACCGCCATCGAAAATTAGGCGTTTGCCGCCAATTCGCATTTCGATACAGGAGGTGTTCCCTCCGTAACGCGCAGTTTGGTTTCCAGGGGTGGGGATACTACCTCGGACACCCCAGAATTGAACTAGAAATTCATCAGAAGAATGGCTATTTTCCATGTGTAACTTCAAATTTCAAGGTGCCGCATTGCCCCTGTTGCCGCAGAAGGTGATCGCACAACACTAAGGCAACCATTGCTTCTACCATAGGCACTGCTCTAGGTAATACGCAAGGGTCATGTCTTCCTTTGGCTGCCAAGGTGGTTGCTTCTCCTTCATTGGTTACAGTACGCTGTTCTTTTCGGATCGTAGCAGTTGGTTTAAACGCTACTCGGATGATGATATTTTCACCGTTGGAAATGCCACCCTGAATACCGCCCGATCGGTTGGTGACGGTTCGGATGTGACCTTCTGCGTCAGTATAAAATTCGTCGTTGTGTTCGCTGCCTGTTAGTAAAGTACCTGCAAAGCCGGAACCAATTTCAAATCCTTTACTGGCGGGTAAGGACATCACACCTTTTGCTAAGTCTGCTTCTAGTTTATCGAATACTGGCTCACCTAATCCGGGAGGAATGTTGCGAGCCACACACTCTACTACACCACCGATCGAGTCGCCTTCTCGTCTTACTTCCTCGATTAGTTCAATCATCCGGTCTGCACATTCGGACTCAGGACAGCGAACGATGTTACTTTCTACTTGTTCCATCGTGACTGTGTTGGGGTCAACGACTGCTTCGAGGTCTTTGATGCGTTTAACGTAACCGATAATCTCTACGTTGGCGATTTGTTTAAGGATTTTTTTAGCGATCGCACCCGCTGCCACTCTCCCGATTGTCTCTCGCGCCGAGGAACGCCCCCCACCTTGCCAGTTGCGAATTCCATATTTCGCGTCGTAGGTAGCATCGGCATGGGATGGGCGATATTTTACCGCCATTTCATCATAATCTTGGGGTCGAGTATCTTGATTTTTCACCAAAATTGTGATAGAAGTTCCTAATGTTTTACCTTCATAAACACCGGAAAGAATTTCGCAGCTGTCTGCTTCTTTACGGGGGGTGGTAATTTTACTCTGTCCGGGTCTTCTTCTGTCTAATTCTTGTTGAATTTCTGCGGGAGTTATTTCTAGTCGCGGTGGACAACCGTCGATGACTACTCCGACTCCTCCGCCATGAGATTCACCAAATGTGGTAATGCGAAATAAATGTCCGAAAATGTTACCCATGATGTTGTTGAGGATGCTGAAAGCTTTGATTTTATCAGCGATTGGTGTTTGGGGTTGCAGGCTGAGTAGCTGAACTTAACTAAATTTTAGCTAACTGCTTTCCATACAGAGCGCAAATAATGGAGAAATCATCTCTTAATTTATTGATCTGTGGGAAATAGGCGTTAATATTAATGATGTTAGTTTGGTCTGGTACAGGTGCATTTGAGTTTTTTTGCATATTCCAGGAAGGAAAAAGTTGGGTAAAGTCGATTTTCGGAGATTTGTCAGAATTAAGTGAGTAGAATTTACTATGGTACTGTTCGACCTGTAAAGAATTACTCTTGATGGCATTGAATCGGGTTCGATGATGCTGCGATTCTGGAATTTTTTCGACCTAGTTCGGCGAATTGTCTTTTAATTTCCTGGCGAGATTGCTGCCAATATTACTTATGGTAGTTTTGAAATATACTTCCAGAGGTGATAATAACCGTTAAGATAGCAGAAGCTTAAGACTTAATCCAGAAGCTACCACTTGTTTGATAAAACTATGCTATCTCTAGTAATTAATTATGGTAAAGATGGCAAAGTAGTAGATTCTGAAACAAAACAAAGAATTACTCGATCGAGGGAAATTTTATGCTAACCTTTGGCGAGTGTAGTCTAAGTAGAAATTTGAATTCACATTGGCAACGACAGAACGCAAATAATTATGATGTTTGGTAGTACCCAGTCAAATCAGGGCGCGAATAACTGGCGACAACAGTTAAATGAATTCGTCAAGCAAAATCAGAAAGAATTAGCTGCCTTAGCTTGGGGGCTAATGCAACAAAGGGGAGAAAGTGAAGATACTTTGGGTATCGATCTGGAACCATCACCGCATTTTGTCTACTGCCCTAGAAATGCGATCGAAGCATTAAATCACAAGGTCGAGAATCAACTTCAGGAAATTTTGGGCATTTTAGATGCACATAATCCTAAGCAAGAAGTTTTGCTCATCGGCATCGGTAGTGGTCAGATTAAGTTGGTGCAGTTTGAACCGGAACCTTCACCACCTGATTGTTTTACTGAAGTGGCGAAAGATGTGGATACTTTGTTAGAACATTTGGAACAAAGGATGTGCGAACAAATAGTACTGAAAAACTAAGCGGACGCTAAATTAGAAAAAGTTTATTTAAATTTTCCGTAAAGCTCGGCAATTGTTCAACTTGCTAACGGTCTGTTTCGGTGATGAAGTTGAAAATATGTTGGGCTGTAAGTTCTGGTTTTTCTAAGTGGGGTACGTGACCACAATTGGCGATCCAGATTAGTTTGCTATTGGCGATCGCATTAGCGAATTTTTCCGCATCAGCAATACCTAAAATTCGGTCAGCTTCTCCCCATAAAATTAAAGTTGGTTGCCCAATATCTTTAAGTTTTTGTCTAAAAGAACCGTAACCACCGCTTTTGGTAAAAGCAATTAAAGCTTGTGACCAACCGGATGTTTGTAAATGCAAAGCTGCACATAATTGAGCGTCAGCAGAAGCAAAGTTAGGGTTACAATAAGCGTTAATACTAATGCGTTGACGGACTTGAGGATTACGCAAAAAGGAAGTAGCTAAATAACCCAAGGGGGGAAATAAAAATTTTCCCATAGCGGGTCCTGCGGTGAAACCTGCACTATCAATGAGAACTAATTTCTTAACTGCTTGGGGATAAGTCAGGGCAAAATCAATTGCTGCTGCGCCTCCCATAGAAGCGCCGACTAAAATAACAGGTTGTTTGATTAAAGTTTTCCAGGAATAGTATAGGTGAGTCGCGATCGCACTTGGACTAAAGGTAAGTTGCGGGTTTCTTTCCGTAAAACCAAAGCCTAAGAGATCGATCGCCCAAGTTTCCTGTTTTTCGGCAAGAATGGGTAGCAGTCGGCGGAACTCTAATACTGAACTATCAAAACCATGAAGTAATAAAATTGGTGTGCCAATTTTACCCAAATTGACGTAAGTTGTGCCAATTGGTTGTGTACTTAACGGAGTGAAAATTGGTTGATATTGGATGTTTTGTGCCAGAGCAATCGAGGTAGATTCTGTTAGTTGCTCGACGGAATTGGGAATAAAAGAAGGCCACATGAGCTTTAGTATAACTGATATCAGATCGTTGTAGATAATAAAAATTGCTGACATTCAGGAGCAATTTAAGCCAAACTAGAGTCTATCTTGTTATAGATGAGAATAAAATTTGAGGATGAATATGAAGTTAGCTCTCACTGGGAAGACTTTGCTGGTGAGTCTTAGTTTAGGATTAGCGATCGCTCCCAACTTAGTATCAGAGGTTAAGGGACAAAATCAACAAGTAACTAGAGTCAAAAATTTAGCCTGGGAAGTCAGTCAGAGTTACCAGCCGCCAGACAGAAGCGCACCTTCATCTACAGCAGGAGGTGCTTCGCGAGGAGGCTGTATAGAAAGTACAGGAGTTCTCACTTCCTTAATGCCTAAAAATAATTTAGGATTAACGCTAACAGGGTATCCTACATTCTTTTGGTATGTTCCCAAATCGAGCGCCGAAGCATTGGAATTTAAGCTGCTAGACGGTACAAATGGTGAAGTAATTTACCAAAAAACTCTTCCTGTTCCTGAGAATTCAGGTATTGTCAGTTTTACCTTACCCAACAATGAATTATCCGCACCTTTAGAGGTGGGCAAAATGTATCATTGGTTCTTCACAATGGTCTGTCCACCTAACTCAGACCAAGAACTTCCAGACAAAAGTGGAAATGTTATCGTAGACGGATGGGTGGAGCGAACGGAATTAAGTCCTAGTTTAGTGAGTAAGTTAGAAAAAGCTGCACCAAGCGATCGTCCATCCTTATATGCAGCAGCTGGTCTTTGGCATGACAGTTTAACCACTTTAGTTGAGTTACTCCGCCAGAAACCGGATGACCGCAACTTAAAAAATAAATGGAAAAAACTCCTAGATTCGGTCGGATTAAATGTAATTGTAGAACAACCAATGCTTAATTGCTGTACATCCGAACATAACTAGGATTTAGTAAGTACCAATTGGTATACTGAATATGCTTTCTAAGCTAAAACTAAAACAGCTAATTTGGGAATGGCGTGGAGTATTTATTACTGCACCAAGCATCACTTTATTAGTAATTGCTTTACGTTTTGCGGGGTTGTTTCAATCCTTGGAATGGTCAGCTTACGATCAACTATTTCACTTGCGTCCTCGAGAAGCTAGGGACTCTAGAATTGTGATTGTGGGAATTAATGAATCAGACCTACAAGAATTAAAACAATGGCCGATTAAAGACAAGATTTTAGTAGAATTGTTGCAAAAAATTAAACAACAAAAACCTAGAGCTATAGGTTTAGATATTTATCGTGATTTATCTGTAGGAAGTGAATCTGAGCATCAGCAATTATTGCAACTATATAGGACTACACCAAATTTAATTGGCATTAAAAAAGTCGTAGGCGGTGCTAGTGGCCCAGCAGTAAATCCGCCGCCAATTTTAAATGAAAAAGGACAGATTGGTGCTAATGATTTACCTTTAGATACGGATGGGAAAATTCGGCGACAGTTCTTATATCTTCATAAAACAGAAAGCTTGGGTTTGAGATTAGCGTTAATGTATTTGAAACAAGAAGGTATAGGGGCCACAGGAGATAAAAATAATAATTTGCAATTGGGAAAGGTAGTATTTGTTCCTTTTGAAGCGAATGATGGGGGTTATGTCCGTACTGATGCGGCGGGATATCAGGTAATCTTAAACTTTCGGGGGGCGGGGAATTTTAAAATTGTTTCGCTATTAGATGTGCTAAAAAATCGCATTCCTAACGATTTGATGCGCGATCGCATTGTCTTAATTGGTTCTACCGCAGAAAGCTTAAATGATATATTATATACGCCTTATAGTAGCAGTTTTGTGGGTATTCCCCAGAGAATTTCCGGGGTAGAAATTCATGCTCATTTAACCAGCATGATTATCAGTGCGGTTATCGATGGTCGTCCTTTAATTAAAACTTTGCCAGAACCGTTAGAATGGTTGTGGATTTTATGTGGTGCTACCATAGGCGCAGTTTTAACTTGGCAGTGGCGATATCGCGGAGGTGTGGGCAAGTTTTCTGTAAAAAGAACTACTAGTATATTGTTAGTAATAGCAGGTTTTTTCCTAACAGGTTATCTAGCTTTTTTGGGTGGTTGGTGGATTCCAGTAATTCCGCCAGTAGTTGCTTTTGTCGGCTCAGCAAGTGTTATTATAAGCTATATTGCCCGCACCGCCGGAGAAATTCGGAAAACTTTTAGTCTTTATCTTACAGATGAAGTAGTAGCTAATTTGCTGGAATCACCTGACGGATTTAGACTTGGTGGAGAAAGACGAAAGGTGACAATTTTAATGTCAGATTTGCGTGGTTTTTCCTCAGTTTCAGAAGAGTTAGCGCCAGAAACAGTCGTTTCCATGTTGAATATTTATTTGGGGGAAATGGCCGATCAAATTATGAAGTATCAGGGAACGATCGATGAGTTTATTGGTGATGCAATTTTAGTGCTTTTTGGTGCACCAACTCAAAGAGAAGATGATGCCCAAAGAGCGATCGCTTGCGCCCTAGCAATGCAGTTAGCTATGGACAGTGTAAACAAAAAAAATGAACGCTTAGGATTGCCCAAAATCGAAATGGGAATTGGCATTAGTACTGGTGAAGTAGTAGTGGGAAATATTGGTTCCGCAAAACGCGCCAAATATGGAGTAGTTGGACATCATGTAAACTTAACTGCCCGTATTGAATCCTACACAGTAGGCGGTCAAATTTTAATTTCCGAATCTACCCTCAAAGAAGCAGCAGAAATCGTAAAAATAGATGCAGAAATGAAGGTACAACCAAAAGGATTTAACGAACCAATTTCAATTTATAAAGTAAGTGGAATAGAGGGAAAGTACAACCTCCATTTGCCGAAAGAAGAAAATATTTTGCTGCCATTAAAAGAGGAAGTACTGTTCCAATACTCTATTTTAGAAGAAAAGCATATAAATGATAAAATCTATGATGCAAGTATAGTCAAATTATCAAGCAAAGGAGCAGAAATTAGAACCGAGCAAAACATAGATATTTTTAAAACTATCAAGTTAAATTTATGGATGAACAGTGAAAAAACATCACTTAGTGGAGATATCTATGCCAAAGTATTAAAGGAATCGCTAAATGAAAAAAATATTTATTATATAGGATTGACAACTGTAGCGCCAGATGCCAAAGTTCTATTGGAAGAGATATTTAACCTCAGTGCAGCTCAAATAGAAAATAATATGGTTAAATAAACAATTGACATAAAACCAAGTGTATAAGTAAAATCAGGAGGTTTTGGGAAATTTTATGCAACTGCCATCAAAGCAAATTAGATTAAGTGTTGCCTTGGTGACTAGGAATAGACCAGAGAGTTTAGAACGTTGTTTGAAAAGTTGGCGCTCTCAAAGTGTCGCTCCATTTGAAATAGTTGTATCAGATGATTCCGATGAAAACTATGCACCAAAAATAGAAGACTTAGCTAAACAATTTAGTTGCGTCTATACCAGAGGGCCACGCCGGGGACTATATGCAAATCGCAATCATGCTAGTTTAACTTGTCGAGGTACTCATATTCTCTCAGGAGACGACGATCACACCCATCCGCAGGATTATATAGAAAAGATTTTAGAAGTTGTAGAAAGTGACCCTCAAAGAGTGTGGATTTTCCCAGAACGCAACTATGATGAACCTAATGCTCCTTTACTTTGTCCTCCAGAGTTGCATCGAAGTGGCTGTGGTTGCACTCCCAAAGATCCTTCAAACTGTGCGGCGATTGCTGATGGTTCTTCTGTTTATCCCAGGCAGATATTTGACCAAGGTTTGCGTTATGACGAAACTTACACTTTTGGCCCTTTGTGGTATCTTTGGGGTAAAGTTCTTCGTAAATATGGCTGGAGGATTTCCTTTTCAGATGCTACGTTTGTTTGGCATTATGCACTATCAGAAAATAGATACTATGACGTACAACAACTCAAAGATTTATTAGAATGTACAATGTATGTTTTGTTTGTTCATGCTTTGTGGCTGGAGCTTTCAATTAATAATTTAATCTGGTCAATCTTGTATTTATTACGGCGAACTATTTTTCAGGATACAATGCTAGGATATAAAATCAAAGCACGCTTAGAAATCATTTCTATACTCAGGTTGCTAGGACGGTCTTTGCGTGCAGCTAAACAATACTACTTATATCAAAAATTTAAGTAGGTTTCAAAGTTTTAATCATAAAGAGAAAGTTAAAAATTAAGTAAGATTGTTATAAATTTTTAATAAAATATAAATTTTTATTAGAGGAGTTAAGCAAGTGGAAACCCAGAGCAATATAAGTGTAATTATGCCAGTATATAACGGAGAAAAATTCCTTAAAGACTCACTAAATTCACTGGCAAAGCAAACTTTACAGCCTCAAGAAATAATTATTGGAGACAACGCTTCAATAGATAATACATTACAAATAGCAAAACAATTTGCCAAAGATAGACCAAATATAAAAATAATTCATCATGAATCAAATATTGGCTTTACCAAGAATTTAGTAGCTCTAACTAACATCGCCAGGGGTGATTTTATATGTATTCTTTGTCACGATGATTTAATAGATGAACGTTATTTTGAATTAATGTATCAAGTAGTGGTTGAAGAACAGGTAGATTTGGTATTTCCTGACTATTATGAAATAGACGAAAATGGAGAAATTTCCAATGTGGGTAATTGGTGGAGAGACTTTGCAATTAAAGATGAAAGAACCTTGCTTGAATCAGAAAAAATAGTTTCTGAAATAATCCAAAAGTACGCTTTTCCTTGTACAATAACTAGCTTAATTAGGAGAGATTTATTATTAAAAATAGGTGGATTTAATCCTCAATATGCCTTTGCGTGTGATGGAGATTTTTATTTGCGTTATCTTTTGGCTGGTTGTAAGGTATGTTATCTAAGGAAGAAGCTATTTATTTACAGGAGACACAGCACCATGCTAACAAATGAAGGCACGAGGACAGAAAGAATGCAAGATGAAGTAGTGTATATTTTTAGTGAACACTTGAATGAACTTTGTAGGTTTACAAATGAAAATAAATTAAGGTTTGCTATTAGGTTTTACAAAGCAGCTATTAAAAGGATATTAAAAGCTAGTATAACAGGTCAATATCCAACATTGGACTATTTCAAGTCTTTGGTGAAATCAATGAAAAGATTTATATTCAAAGCTATAGCTTTTACATAAATACAAATTATTATAGTTTTCAGAGTCTCAAGTATAGTGGAACCTTAAATCAAAATATGGACAAACAAAGTTATTCACAATTTGGCGAAGATCTAGAGATTTTAAAATTTTTTAACTTTAAAAAATTGGCGTATTATGTAGAAATTGGTGCAAACGACGGCATAACAAATAGCAATACGTTTTTACTGGAACAACAAGGCTGGAAAGGTTTATTGGTAGAAGCTAACCCAGATTTAATCCCTTGCTGTCTGCAATCTAGACCTAATAGCATTGTTATGAATTATGCTGTTGTAGCTTCAGAAAAAATAGGAACAATAGACTTTTATAGGGTAGTAGGTGGCCCTCGGGGTCTAGATGGTTTATCAACTACAGTAACCGATGGAAATTTTATTTCGATGATTAATCAGTATGGAGGAAAGGTTGAAAAGATATCTGTACCAGCTACTATATTAGATGATATTCTCAATCAAAATAATTCTCCTGTTGGATTTGAGCTTCTTTCTATTGATGTAGAGGGTGCAGAGTTAGAAGTGTTAAAAGGATTTTCTATTGAACATTTTAAACCGAGAATCATACTTGTAGAAGATAATTCTCAAGGAAAAGATGTTTGTGTTAGAAATTATCTTAAACTGCACGGTTATGTAAGAGTACACCGTACTGGTGTCAACGATTGGTATGTAAATTACCAAGACGCTGTTTTTTTCAGTTTCAAACGAATTATACTAGTATTAAGGCTTGTGAAGTGGTGGTTTATGCGAGAAATTTTACACAGGATAAAATATTGAAAATCAACCACATAATTAATCATGTATAATTGCTGAAATTAATGAAATTAAATGGCATAATCTCAAAAATAATTAGAATTAAATATGACTAAAGAAACTAAAATTAATGTAACTATTGACGGATACCGTCTGAGTTATCCAGCAACTGGGTTAGGGCTTGTAACTGCTGAACTTTTACGAGGATTTCAAGAGCTTGGATATGCTCAGTCAATAGCTGTTTTTGTGGAAAAGTCATTTCATCCAGGGATATTTGAACTTGAGAATTTGGATGTTCAGTGGATTTTCATTGAGTTTAAAAATCGATCGCCTGACTACTTGGGACGTTTAGCTTGGGGAAATGCAGTAGCGGCAAAGCTAAAGACTTTTGGCTCTAACTATAGACACTTTATTCCCTATCTTTACAACTATGGAAATCTTCGTCAGAATGTAGTACTTGTTCCAGACTTAGTTTATAAAATTATTCCTGAAAGTAGTGCTAGAGATCCTAACCAACCTTGGTGGAATTTACGGGGAAAACTACCGATTCGCCCAATGTTTCGTAATTGGGAAGAGTGGTTAGTATCTAGAGCTGATCGGTTAGTAGTTTACTCGGAATTTGTGAAAAATCATGTACATGAAGAATTAGGTGTGCCATTGGAAAAAATGTCATTAATACCATTAGCAACACCTAGTTGGGTTGAGGAACAGTACGACGAAAGCCATAACCAAAAAGTTCAGGCTGACTTTAATTTGCCTAGTGGTTTTATTTTATATGTGGGTGGATTTGCGTTGAGAAAAAATATTCCTATGCTTTTGCGAGTTTGCGGTAAAGTATACGAAGCCGATCCATCTTTTCGTTGTGCATTTGTTGGCTTGACAGAAAGCTTGATTCAAAACGATTATGCTATTAAAGCAGCTATGAATAATGCCGCAGTCAGAGCAGCAATTATTGCTTTGCCTAGCCTGAGCTATCAAGATTTAGCATCTCTGCATCGATTGGCTGAATTTTCTGTGTATCCAAGCAGGAGTGAAGGCTTTGGGCTACCGATATTAGAGGCGGCTGCGGCAAAAAGATTGTGTCTGTGTGGTGACAACTCAAGTATGCGCGAAATTCAAACATATTCTGATTTTCGGATTGACTCTGAAGATGAAGAAGCATGGGTTGAGCAGATTTTATATTTTTGGCAGAAGCCGGAAGAAGCAAAGAATTGCGGGGCGAAATGCCAAAATATTTGCCAAAGATATTCTTGGAAGAAGAGTGCAGAACATCTATGGAGTTTACTAAATTCCTAATAGTTGACCACTTAGCAGTTATCAAAGTTGTTAAAACTATCTTTGTTGGTTGCTCGTCTAGCAAACTCACGCTCAATTTTACCAAATGCCTTTCGCTTATGTTGATGCTTTTGTCTCACTCTTAGGGGTTTCTATGTCTTGGAAAAGAAGCGTGATCGACAGAGTATTTTTGTTAACAGCCAAGTCTATAAGTCGATCAAAAAAAATTCCTGAAATACCAAAATCGATTTTTGTATTAAGAAATAACGATATCGGTGATCTTTTAATTATCACGCCACTTTTCGAGTCACTGAGGCAGCGATTTCCTGATGCTCATATTGTTGTAGGGATGGGTAATTGGAATGTCGAAATTCTTAAACTAAATCCATATATTTCAGAGATACTGCCAGTTAACGCACCTTGGCACAATAATTTTATTGCCAATCAAAGTCTGTGGAATGCGCTCAATTACATTGCTTTTTCTCCCGAAAGTCAGGAATTAGCAAAAAGGCACTTTGATATAGGGATTGATGTTTTAGGAAGTTATTTTGGTTCGTTGTTGATGATACGGGCGGGTATTCCACATCGCTTGGGTGTGAAGGGATATGCAGGAGGACATACAGCAGTAGAAAAATATGTTGAGTATAACGCATACGAACAGGTAGGCCGATCGGCTCTTCGTTTTGCCGAACTTTTAGGGGCGACTGAACTGCCAGAATGCAGACCACAGATATTTCTGAGTGCGAGTGAACTAGAAGCAGGTCAGCGTCGGTGGTCGATAAAAATTCGGCTTACTGAGAAACGTATAGTTATTGGCCCTGGAGGGGGGTTTGCCGAAAAGTGCTGGCCGTTGGAAAATTACGCAGATTTGGTGAAAATGTTGAGGGAAATCAGCAACCTAGAAGTTATTATTATTGGAGGCAAACAAGATCGTGAGGCTGGCAAACAATTAGCGGCTCTTTCTCCATCAGTTAAAAGTCTGGCTGGAGATCTGACGCTAAGAGAAAGCTTTGCTTTAGTTGCTGCTGCCGATTTGGTAATCTCTAACTCTAGTATGTTGATGCACGCTGCTGCTGCTTTCTCGATTCCTACGGTTGTTTTGCTGGGAGACTGTTTTACCTCAACGAAACAGCACGCAGCACAGTGGGGTTATCCAGGAATATGCCAGATATTGGGGAAAGAAAGCGATCGCCAAGAAGTTTATACTCCACAAGAGGTGAGAAAATTTATTGGTAGGCTATTAGAAATTTAATATTGTCGAAATACCGGAGAAAGTCTCAATATTAAAATACTTTTTATCCCGAACTCACGTTAATTGATGAAGATATATAAACTAAGCATAAAATAATGCAAATTTTCTCTCTTACAAACTGCCCATTAGATCCCAAATCTGGTTCGGGAAAAACTGTGTTAATGTACTCCCAAGGATTACAAAACCTGGGACATTCAGTTGATGTAGCTGAACCCAAGGATTACGAAACTTGGCATGGTATAGGTAGAGCTAAAAAATTTCGTCAAGCTTGGGGTGCTTGGAATTTAGTTAGAGAAAAACTGCGAATGACTCAATATGATGTGATTGAGTTTTATGGAGATGAATTTTGGTTGGCGACTTGGCAATTATCGAAGTTGCCAAAACGACCTTTGCTGGTTGCTCACACTAATGGATTAGAGTTAATCGATCGCGATCGCTCCCAAGCTTACAACCCAATTCGCAATCCATTATACAATTGGTTCGCCCAACAAACTCATGCCCGATTTTCCCAAATGGCCTTCGCTTATGCTGATGCTTTTGTCTCACTTTGCGAATTAGATCGAAAGTGGGTTTTGAATTTAGGGCTTTACCCCGTCGAACGAACAGCTGTAGTTGAACCTGGATTAGATGAAGAATATTTGTCCATGCCTTTCATCACCCAAAAGCAAAATCGAGTGGCTTTTATGGGTAACTGGACTGCGCGTAAAGGTTTAAACCAGCTAAGTGCAGTTATGAACAAAGTCTTGACAAAAAACTCAAGTGTGTATTTTGATGTCTATGGCACAGGAGGAGCTAGGGATGCTGTATTAAGTTATTTTCCGACCTATTTACATCCCCAAATAGTGGTTCATCCTCGTCTTTCTAATCGGGAAATAGCCAACGGTTTAGCCAAAGCAAAGGTTTTTTTCTTTCCTTCACAATATGAGGGTTTTGGCATTGCGCTTGCTGAGGCGATGGCTTGTAGTTGTGCATCTGTGACTACGCCGACGGGTTTTGGTGCAGAATTGGACAATGAACAGCAAGCTATATTGTGCGATTTTGATGATATTGATGCTATGGAAAATGCCGTTTTACGTTTGTTGGAAGATGAAGAAATGCGAATAAAAATTGCGAAAAACGGCTGGGAGCGTGTGCGATCGCTAACATGGGATAAGAATATCAATAAATTGTCAAACCTCTATTACCAGTGGACTATTTCGGATTTAAAACGGAGTTAAGAAGATATTATGATAATTATTATTGTACCAATTATTTACCTTGAATTGAGCAAGAATTTTGTTGGCAAATAAACGGAAATAATCAGTATAACCAGGCTATTGACGAGATAACTATAGTAAAATTTTAATCCTAAAACCTGCTGAGTCGAGAAGTAGTGAGTACAATGCAAATAGTTTCTATTGTCTCTGGTCTTCCTCCTACTATTGATGGTGTAGGAGATTATGCACTTAATTTGGCTCAACAACTTCGTAAAGACTTCGCTATAGATACACATTTTATTGTTGGTAATCCAAAATGGGTTGGAGAAGATGAAATTGAAGGATTTTCTGTTAGCAAAGTGAGCGATCGCTCTGTCTCTACCTTACTATCCCTACTAAACAATAATTCTCGCCCATCAACTGTAATTTTGCTACACTATGTCAGCTACGCTTATGCCAAGCGGGGTTGTCCTTTTTGGTTAATTGACGGCTTGCAGCAGTGGCGGAATACTAGGAGCGATCGTACTCTCGTTACCATGTTCCATGAACTTTACGCCACCGGGCCAATATGGGCAAGTTCGTTTTGGTTATCCCCTGTGCAAAAAAACTTGGCATCCCGCCTTTCTCGACTGAGCGATCGCTGTCTGACAAGCAAACAAATATATGCCAACTTGCTATACAAATTAAGTTTAGGGCAAAAAAGCCAAGTTCCCATACTGCCAGTTTTTTCTAATATAGGCGAACCAGAGCAAGCGCCATCACTGGCAGAGCGTTGCCAAAGGTTAGTAGTGTTTGGTGGTAGCAGCACTAGACGTAGGGTTTATCAGAGGTCTCTAACTGCTTTAGGAAATATTTGCCAAGAATTAGCAATTGAGGAAATCATAGATATCGGGCCACCAATCGGACTGAAAATATCTGACATCAATGGAGTACCAATGGTAGCAATGGGAAAAACAGCAGCAGAAGAGGTAAGTAAGATCCTATCTAGTTCCATAGTAGGTTTTTTTGACTATCCCCTAGATTACCTCGCTAAATCAACCATCTTTGCTGCTTATTGCGCCCATAAGATGATTCCAATTGGGACTTTTTACGCTGAGGAATCAAGGGATGGATTGGAAGTAGGGAAACATTACTGGCTAGCAGATCGTCCACTAGGCAAACTAAGTTTGGAATTAGGTCAGACGATCGCAGACAACGCCTACACTTGGTATCAAACCCATAATTTGTCACAACAAGCAAAAACCTTTGCCTCATACCTGACGGAAAACAAAGAAAATTAGTTAAGACAACAATCATAAATTAAGTGTAAAATTACTGTCAAAAGACCAACCTACTAGCTAAATGCAAGTTCTTTCAATTATTAAAAGTACAGCTTATGATGTTTAAGAATTTATCTATAATTCGCCGTATCCTACCCCTGTCATTAGTCGAATTTTTAGAAGACATTCGGTATTTGGGCTTACCAGTACCAATCAAAACGGTGCGTCCCCATACACTACTTTCTAATCTCAACCTCTTTTTCTTAAAAGAATTAGCACAGCGCGTCGAAAGAATGGGAATTCCTGGCGACTTTGTTGAGTGCGGCGTTTATCGTGGTGGTAGTGCAGGAGTTTTAGCGTATGAAATGATAAATAGCAAATTAGCACGTCGCCTTTGGCTTTACGATGCCTTTGCTGGAATGCCAGCTGCTTCAGAACTTGACGATAAGTATTCAGTTGCAATTCAAGGCCAATTCATTGGAAGTGAAGCTCAAACTCGTAGAATTATGCAACGCTTAAATATACCTGAAGAAGACTTTGAAATTGTGGTTGGATGGTTTGAAGATACTTTGCCAAAAGCTGAAAAAGGCCCGATTGCTTTACTACATATTGACTGCGACTTTTACGATCCAGTAAAGCTTTCTCTTGAAACTTTTTATCAGTATGTTCAACCAGGTGGATATGTAGTCATAAATGACTATGGAGCTTTTCAGGGTTGTCGAATCGCTACTGACGAATTTCTGAATCATCTGGATGAAAAAGTACAATTGGTACAAATTGATCGGGAAGCTTATTTCTTTCAAAAGCCACAGTAGAATACAGCTCTGTCTAGATTATAGCCATGCAACTAATCAATCATCTAAATAGACCGGAATATATTTTCAACCCAATCAAAATATATCATCGGCTTTATCATCCACTCAATAAACCCAGTCATGAATTTGAAACAGTCAAGCTGCCTTGGGGTGTAGAAATTAAAATTCGTCCCAATGAAGTTATTGGTCGATCGATCTGGATAATGGGTATTTATGACTTAAGTATCAGCGAATTAATTTGGCGATTAGTTGAACCTGGGGAGACAACTATTGATGTGGGTGCCAATATTGGTTATATAACCAGTATTCTGGCTAATAAAGTAGGCAAAAAAGGCCAAGTTATAAGTTTTGAACCATTACCGGAAATATATGCAGAACTATTAGAAAATATCCAGACATGGCAAAAGGAGTTAGGATGGCATCAAATTATAACTAAACAAATCGCTCTTTCTAATAAATCTGGTCAAGGAATGCTGAAATTACCTAACAATTTTACAGAAAATAGAGGGACAGCTTCCCTTGCTTCAGAGACGGGTAGTTTGGACGAACAACTAGAAAAAAAAGACTTACAAAGTTATTTAGTTCCTTTGACAACATTGGATGAATTTATTGATAATAAAGCCCAGATAGGTTTAATTAAAATTGATGTTGAAGGGCATGAATTTGAAGTTTTACAAGGAGCCGATCGCTTAATTACTCAACAACAAATCCGCGATATTGTATTTGAAGAACATCACTCTTATCCCACTCCTGTTACCCAGTTCTTAGAAGATCGGGGATATACGATATTCAGAATCAAAAAAGGGTTTTGGAAGCCACTGCTGGAACCCTCAACCAAGCAAAGTACACCTCATCCTTGGGAACCACCTAATTACCTAGCAACAAAAGAGCCATCGCGGGCAATACAACGTATGAAAAATAAAGGTTGGAGTATCCTTTTTAATCGCAAATCTTCTCAATGAAAATTCTGATTTATTCACCTTTATTCTATCCCAGTGTTGGCGGAACAGAGACAGTTGTTTCTATCTTGGCTGACGAGTTTGTTGCTCAAGGAAATGAAGTAAAAATAGTCACTCAAACTGTGGCAACTGACTCAAAAAATTTTCCTTTTGAAGTGTTCCGCAAGCCAAATCCTCAAAAATTACTAAAATTAGTTGATTGGTGTGAAGTTTATTTTCAACCTACTATCAGTTTAAAAGGACTTTGGCCTTTATTGATTCGTCCTAAACCTTGGATTGTATCTCATAATAACTGGTATACTCGCCCAAATGGTAGTATTGGTTGGCAAGATTATTTGAAACAATTGTGTATTCGGTTTGCTAGTAATATTTCTGTTAGTCAAGCAATTGCGGCTGGTTTGTCAACTCCATCAACTGTGATTTCTAATCCTTATCAGGAAGAGATATTCTCCGAAATCCCAGAAATATCCCGCAACAAAGAACTGGTATTTTTGGGACGTTTGGTAACAGATAAAGGTGCTGATTTATTACTAGAAGCTATGGGTAATATCAAACATTTGGGATTAACTCCAAAACTGACTATAATCGGTAGTGGTACAGAAGAAGATAACCTACGTGAACAAGCTAAATATTTAGGAATTGACGCTCAGGTAGACTTTGTTGGTGTGAAGCTGGAAAAGGAGTTAGCTAGAATATTAAATGGTCATAAAATTTTAGTTGTACCATCACGCTGGCAAGAGCCTTTTGGTATTGTCGCATTGGAAGGTATTGCTTGTGGCTGTGTAGTTGTTGGCTCAGAGGGAGGAGGTTTAAAAGATGCGATCGGCCCTTGCGGAGTAACTTTTCCCAACGGTAATGTTCAGGCTTTAACCCAAGCTTTGTTCGATTTATTGACTAATTCAGAGAAGTTAAATAAATACAGAAAACCAGCAAAATTACATTTATTAAATCATAAAAAAACAGTGGTTGCTAAAGAATATTTAAAAGTTTTTGAGAGAGCAATGCAGTGATAAAATTTCTAGCTTTAATAATAGTTATAGCTATCTTTTTTGTTTCGTTTTTTAACTGGCGTACTGCTGTTAAATCTGTATTTTTTATTTTGGTAATTGAGGGTGCACTGAGAAAATGGCTCTTACCTCAAGCTAGCGAGATGATTTATTTTTTAAAAGACTTAGTTTTATTAGGAGCTTACATCAAGTATTTTTTGTTTTTACGAAATGAAAAAAAAATTCCCATTACTAATAATTTTATAAATATTATAATATTTATAGTTGCTGGTTGGTGCTTAGTTCAAGCATTAAATCCTAGTTTAGGTTCGCCATTAGTAGGATTATTGGGATTAAAAGCTTATCTATTTTATGTCCCTTTAATATGGATTTTGCCGACAATTTTTGAAACAGAAGAAGATTTTTATAAATTTTTGAGAACGCAGTTTTTATTAATATTTCTCACGGGAATCATTGGAATATTACAATTTTACAGTCCGGTTTCCAGCCCGATAAATGCCTATGCAGGTGATACAAATGTGCAAGTAGCTACATTTGGTTTTGGTGCAAGTTCAGCAGTAAGAGTATCTGGAACTTTTTCTTACATTAACAGTTATTCAGGATATCTTTTTGTCTGCTTCGGTTTACTAGTACCGATGCTGACTCTCAGACAGACTAAATTATGGCTGTGGCTTTCTATTGGGGAATTTTTTCTAATAATTATTAACTCTGTGATGAACGGCTCTCGGACTGTTACTTTGGCTTCTGTATTGTTTTTATTGGGTTATATAGGGATTAGAGGTATCAGTCAGCCTTCCAATACTTTACGTTGGTTGTTCAAATTTTCATTGCCTGTTATTGTGGTGGCAATTGTAATTGGTATATGCTTTGCTCCAGCGATCGATCAATTCTCACGAAGAACAACTAAAAACCAAGATATAAGCGAACGGATTTCTGGCAGTTTGTCAGAGCCATTAAAGTTTATTAAATATAAGGATTTAGACGGTTATGGCGCTGGAGCAACACACCCAGGAACTCCCACACTTCGCAGAGGATTAGGTTTACCAGCTGGTGAAATAATTCCTGTAGGTTTTGAGGGAGAAATGGGGCGAATAGTTTTGGAACTAGGACCGATCGGATTTATTTTATGGTACGGAATGAGAATAAGTATTGCTATTGCTCTTTTGCTGGTATTTTGGAAACTTAAAAGGCCATTTTTGCGGCAATTAGCACTTGCAGCTTCCCTAATTCAGCTAATTTGGCTCAATGGACAGCTGGTTTTTCATCATACTTTTTCAGTCTATTTTTGGTTTCTGACTAGCTTCATTTTCCTATTGCCTAGACTAGAACAAATGGCAAATTGGCAACAACAATTATACTGGTGGCAACTCCATGTCCAGTCCGCGCATCTCCCTGATTCACCCGATGGGGAATCCGAACTCCCGTGAAGCTGCATTAGCTTTGTCGGAAGCAGGTTTATTATCGGAAATAATTACTACAATTGCCTACGATCCAAAAGGCTCATTTTCCCGCTATTTAAATTTACTGCCAAGTGCTATTAAAAAACGAGTTGCTGATGAATTAGGAAGACGTACTTGGGTTGCTCCTGAAGGTGTTTCTCTGCGATCGCATCCGCAAAAAGAAGCACTCCGAATTGCTTTAGTCAGAACGGGATTGCATAACCGTTTAGGGATTAGTTTACAACAAACTGTAGATTGGATTTATGCTTCGATCGATCGCCACGTTTCCCAACATCACCTCCAAGGATTAAATGCCGTTTATGCTTACGAAGATGGCGCTGCTGCCACATTTCAAGCTGCTAAACAACAGGGAATTTTTTGTTTTTACGATTTGCCAATTCTCTTCTATCGTGCCAGTCGTGATATTCAAACCGAAGAAGCAAACAACTTTCCAGAGCTAGTATCAGCATTACAAGCAGCGCGAGAACCTGCTTGGAAAATTGAGCGAAAAGAGCAGGAAATCCAATTAGCAGATCACATTTTTGTCGCCTCTTCTTTTGTGAAAAATTCTGTAGTAGAAGCAGGGGTAAAACCAGAAAAAATTAGTGTGATTCCCTTTGGCGCACCTATTGATTATTTCCAACCTAAACCGAAAACAGATACTCTATTTAGAGCTTTATTCGTCGGTAGAGTTAGCCCCCGAAAAGGCGTTCACTATTTGTTCCAAGCATGGCAGAAATTGCAATTACCAGAAGCGGAATTACTTCTAGTAGGATTGAATGAATTTCCCGAAAATTACTTGCAGCCATACTTGGAAAAAGTTCGCTTTGTTCCTTCTGTTCCCCATGCTTCTTTAAATAATTACTACAGCAGTGCCAATGTTTTGGTTTTGCCAACTTTGGTGGAAGGAATGCCTTTAGTAGTTTTAGAAGCAATGGCTTGCGGTATTCCAATTATTACTACCCCCAACTCTGGTATTGGTGATATCATCACTAATGGGATTGAAGGTTTTATTATCCCTGTTCGCGATGTAGAAGCACTTCAAGAAAAATTGGAATGGTGTTATTGCCATCCTTTAGAATTAGCACAAATGGGAAAAGCTGCTCGTCAAAGAGCCGAACATTTAACCTGGAGTTTATATCGGCAAAAATTGGCAAATCGGGTGAAAGAACTTTTGCATTAAGGTACAAACAATCCATTCGTGTAGATAGGTAATTCATCGGGACTATAAAGTTTGCCGTTTGGTTTAAACAAGTAGCACTTATAGCCAAAATTAGCTAAATACTCTCTAATTCGCTGACCGTTTTCTTTCATGAGTTCCGCATAAATAACACGAATTCGCTTTTCTTTAATTAATTCTTTCGCTCCTTCTAAAGCGGGAATTTCGTAACCTTCTACATCCAATTTCCACAAATCGACTTTTTCGATCGCTCTTTTCTCTAACTCATCTGCCAATCTAACAATTTGAATTGGTTCGCCTTCGGTTTCTGATACTTGACACCAGTAACCATGAATATATTCTGGCCCATGAGTGCGAAGTTTTAATTGTGTGGTGGCTGCACCCAAACCGCAACGAATCAATTCTACTGGTAAGGTGGGATTAACAGCTAAACATTCTGCTAACCAGTCTCCTTGCTCTTTTCCCGGTTCAAATGCTAATACTTTGCCTTGTGGTACATACTGAGCCAGGTATAGTAGTATTTGACCAATGTTTGCACCCGAATCTACAATGATTCCATCTGAAGGTAAAAACTCTCTAGCCCAGTTAATAAACTCTGGCCCTTCGTATTTACCATAAACGATCCAGCGATGAACGGGGTTTGCCAAATCCAATTTCCAGGGGATACCAGCGGCGGTTTGTGCCCAGCAAATTCTTTGTTTGGCGATCGCTTTTCCGAAAATTCGATCACATATTCCCAATTTGTAAGGAAAGTCGAAGGGTTGCAACCAAGGTAAACCAAAGGGCAGAGAAATAGTATCCATAAATTTACTTTAATGCCGACTTATAAAATAATATCAACTTCTCATCAAACCATGCTTTCTGATAAATCGCTGCTCCATCTTTGGATTCCTAATATGTTTCAATTTACCGGAGGAATTCAAACTTATTCAGCTTTTTTTCTGGAAGCGTTACAAAGTTTACACCAAAATATAGATTATCATGTTTTCCTCAAACATGATACTTCTACATCACCCAATTTTTCCTTTTTACCTGATACCAAATTTCACTTTGCGGGAACTGCGCCTTCTGCTTTGAAAACGCTATCTTTTGCTACTAAAATATTTGGATATGGACTCTGGCAACGACCAAATTTAATCATATCTACTCATTTAAATTTTACTATTGCTGCCTATTGGTTAAAACGGATGGCAAATATTCCCTATTGGGCAGTTGCTCATGGTGTTGATGCTTGGAATATCGATCGCCCTGCCTTACAAACTGCGCTGCAAAATGCGGATAAAATTATTTCAGTTAGCGGTTACACTCGCGATCGACTTCTTGCAGAACAAAACCTAGATCCAACTAAAGTTATCTTGTTGCCCAACACTTTTGATGCGAGTCGTTTTCAAATTACTCCTAAACCTGAATATCTGTTAAAACGTTATGGACTAACAACTAATAATTCTATTATCCTGACAGTTGCTAGACTCGATCGTAGCGAACAATATAAAGGATACGATCAAATTATTCAAGTATTGCCAGAAATTCGTCGTCATATTCCGAATGTCCATTATATTTTAGGGGGAAAGGGAAGCGATCGATCTCGGATTATGCAATTAATTTCTCAGCTAGATTTGCAAAATTGCGTCACCTTAGCAGGGTTTATTCCTGACAATGAACTTAGCGATCATTACAATCTTTGTGATGTCTTCGCTATGCCTAGCAAAGGCGAAGGATTTGGCATTGTTTATCTAGAAGCTTTAGCTTGTGGTAAACCAACTTTAGGAGGTTTTAAAGATGGCGCTGTTGATGCTCTTTGTCATGGCGAATTAGGAGCTTTAGTAGACCCTGATAATTCAGCAGAAATTGCCCAAACTTTGATTAAAATATTGCAAGGTACTTATCCCCATCCAATTATGTATCAGCCAGAAACATTAAGCCTAAAAGTTAGAGAAATTTATGGTTTTGATCGCTTTAAACAAAGCTTAAAAGAAATTATGCAAACGGAGTTGATAAAGTGAAAGTTTTGCACGTTATTCCTTCAATTAGTCCAACTCTTGGTGGCCCAACACAAGTAGTTTTAAATTTAGTGAAAGCTTTGCGAGAATGTAAAGTTGAGGCCGAAATAGTTACGACAAATGATAATGTAGATGCGCCCTTATATCAACTTACTGAATATGAACAAGTTCCAGTGTGGTTTTTGCCAAAATCTTCTGTATCTTTAAAAGAGTATTTTTTCTCACCAGCTATTACTAAATGGTTGTGGCAAAATATCCAAAATTATGACATTTTAGATAATCATTATCTTTTTTCTTATGCTTCAACTTGTGCTGGTGCGATCGCTCGTTGGCAAAACATTCCCTACACAGTTCGCACAATGGGACAACTTGCACCTTGGGCACTTGCTCAAAGTCGCCGCAAAAAACAAATATATAGCCTACTTATTGAACGTCATAATTTGCATCGTGCAGCGGCTATTCATTGCACTTCAGAAGGAGAAGTTGAAGATGTCCGCAATTTTGGCATAAAAACCCCTACAGTTACCCTACCTTTAGGAGTCAATCAACCAGAAACTTTGCCAGATGCTAAACAAAAAATTAGAGAATTATATCAGATTAATCAAACAACTCCCATAGTATTATTTCTCTCTCGATTACATTACAAAAAACGTCCAGACTTGTTAATTCGTTCCCTCAGCAAATTAGCATTAAACCAAACTAAATTTCACTTAATTTTGGCAGGTACAGGTGAGCCTGAATACCTTGAATATTTACAAAAATTAGTATCAGATAGTGGTTTAACTGCTCAAACTACCTTTTCTGGTTTTGTCACCGGAAAAGATAAAGACTTGCTCTTGCAAGGATCGGATATATTTGTATTGCCATCTTTTTCGGAAAATTTTGGCATCGCCGTAGCAGAAGCGTTAGCAGAGGGATTACCTGTGATTATTACCCCAGATATTCAAATTGCGCCGGAAATTTCTAGAGCTAATGCTGGGTTAATTGTACCAGGAGAAGAGGAGACAATCGCAAGTGCGATCGTGCAATTACTCGCAACTCCAGAACAGCGTTACCAATTAGGTGAAAATGGTAAAAAATTAGTCAAAGAGCGTTACTCTTGGAATGCGATCGCTTGCCAACTAACCGAAGCTTATCGCACCATTATTGAAAAACAAACACTTCCCAACAATATCAATTTCTCTTAAGCACAAAATGACCTACTCTCAACGTTTATTACAACAAGGAAATCCCTTAACCCGACTAGCACATCGCTCTAGATTTAGTGCTGTTTTAAATCTCTTAGGTAATACCAAATATCAGCAAGCACTCGACTATGGTTGTGGCGATGGTTGGTTACTTAAAATCGCTTACGAACAAGGCATAATTTCATCAGGAATTGGCATTGATGTAGCAGATTATATGCTAGAAGCCTGTCAAGAAATGTTTTCAGAAATCCCAAAATTTCAATTTTGTAAACCAGAAGAATTATCTAAAGTAATATCCCCGCAAAGTTGCGATCTAATATTCTGCACTGAAACCTTAGAACATATTGGCAATGCGGAAAGTGCTTTGACAAAAATTTTAACCTATTGCCAACCGGGAGCGACGATGATTATCTCTGTTCCCATTGAAATTGGGCCATCACTTTTCTTCAAACAAATCGGACGTTACTTTGCCAATCTCAAAGGCAATTATGGTTACGAAAAATATACTGCTAACGAGATGATATCTGCTGCTATTATGTGGGATGTAGAAAGTTTTCCCTCATCCCATTCCCAGAAAAATGATTACACAGGTCATAAAGGTTTTGATTACCGTAAAATAGAGAAATTGCTGAGTGAGAAAGTAAAAATTCAGCAGCGAAAATTTTCTCCCTTTCCTTGGGGTGGCAATTTACTTAATAGCACAGTAATTTGGGTATGTAGAGTTTAAAAACTTAACAGCAGGCTAGTATTGTGTGGCAGCGAAAAAGCAAAGGACATCGATTACTTAAATTAGCAATCATTAGCTTTTTAGTGGTGCTAATTAGTTGGATTCCGGTGCGAATAGCGATCGCCAAAATCCAAGCACCTCAGCCACAAGCTATACTAACTCTCGGCAGCTGGCTCGATCGAGAATACTTTACCGCCCAATTCGCCACCAAACATCCTAATATAGACATTTGGGTTTCTTCTGGTACACCTCCCGAATTTGCCAGCCAAATTTTTCGCGCCTTTAGCATCCCAGAAAGCAGAGTGCATCTAGACTACCGCGCAGTAGATACCATCACCAACTTTACGACTTTAATAGACGACTTTAAAAGTCGAAAAATTCAACATCTTTACCTGATTACCTCTGAGTATCACATAACCAGGGCAAAAGCAATTGCTACCCTAATCCTGGGTAGTCAAGGTATTATATTTACTCCCATATCTGTTCCTTCAGATGAACCATCCGAATCTTGGTTTCGTATCTTGCGTGACATTGGTCGTTCCTTACTCTGGATTTTTACAGGACGTACAGGAGCTAGCCTTAACTCTCACTTTGAAGCAAAATTTTCAATCTAACTAATGGGTTAAAAAGCAAGATTAAATAATTATTTAACGTCATTTCTTAACTTTTGACTTTTGAATTATCACAGATGTCAATTAAAACTTGAGGGTACAACATGAAAATACCTGCAAAGTACTGGATACCTATTTCTTTACTTGCTGTTTTTGTTGGGTTGGAGGTGATACTAAGAGTCGCATTCGGATTAGGAAACCCAGTATTAGTACAAGCAGATTCTTTTACTGGTTATCGGTTTAAACCAAATCAAAATTTATTACGACTTGGTAAAAAAGTTCAGTACAATCAGTACTCGCAACGCTCCGAACCCATTACACTAACAAAATCACCGCAAGAACTGAGAATATTAATGACTGGTGACTCAGTTTTGAATGGTGGCAATCCTACTGACCAAAGCCAAACTATTACCGAACTATTTGAGACAGAACTGTTTGCATCTGGATATCCAGCAGAAGTATTAAATGCTTCAGCTGGTTCGTGGGGTATTGGCAACGCATTGGGTTATCTACGGGAATTTGGTACTTTTAACGCCGACGCAGTAATTCTACAAATAGGCACTCATGACCTCACACAGCCTACCAGTACCAGTGTCGTTGTTGGGCATCATCCAGCTTTTTCCACCCATCCACCATTGCTGGCAACCCAGGATGCCTGGAATCGTTATGTTTCGCCCTTAGTACTTGGTAAATTAGGCTACAACTTACCAAATGGCGATTTTGCATCATCTCCCATATCTCTCACCCCAGATCAGCAATTTAAACAAAATATGGAGTACCTCAAAGAGATAATTACTCTAATTCGTGGGAAAAAAATAGCTGTTTTCGTACTATTTACGCCAAATCGTGACGACTTAATACCAAAAACTAATGTGCCAAAGTATAAATCAGAGTTTTTTCGGTTGCTTAAATCTTTACAAGTTCCGATCGTTGACACCCATACCGCTTGGTCAACCTTGCCACCTGCAACAGTAGCAACCTACTTTCGTGATGATGTGCATCTTACTATACAAGGTCATCAAGCTATAGCTGAAAACCTCTTTAGGCAACTTTGCTTACAGCGCCAGTTAAAAGCCTGCTCCTAGCCACAACCTCCACTTGGTTCTCCAGCTACACCAAATAAAAAATGACATAGTTGAAGAAACCTTGAATAAGAGTGGCTAGATCGCTAAATTCAGTGGTAAATGTATTAGAGCGCCCTCCTTCACACAAAAAAATTTATACTCTTTTGTCGCCTAGATTATGGAATAAGGAGAAAGGTTTTGTAGAGTTAATAGGTGTAATGTGTGACCTGGACTCTTCAGTAGACAAGAACAGGTTACTTAAGTAGAGGCTGCCTTTCCACGAATTTACTATGTAAAAATTAAACACTTTCAGGAAAGATGTGGCAGCAAGTTAGTCTTGAATTTTGTGTTCACAAACACCTTTAGGGCATCATCAATGGAAATTAGCCAAGGGAAATGGAAATTGCAGAGATTCTTAACCCCACAGCCAAGTGGCATTAAGGAAGAAGATACAGCTAAACAACAACGAGCAGTCAAACTATCTATTATTACTCAGTTTTATCCCCCTGATTATGCTCCCACCGGGCAACTGATTGAGGAACTATCTACACAGTTAAGGCATCAAGGTCTGCATATCCACGTTTTTACAGGTCAACCTGGGTATGCTTTCAAAAAAGAATCAGCACCCGCTATTGAACGTAGAGATAAACTTTTAATTAGACGATCGCGCACCGCTAGACTTTGGCCCCAAAGGATTCGCGGCAAAGCCGTCAACGGTTTATTATTTTGTTTAAGATCTGCCTTCCATTTACTAAAAACCTGTTGGCGCGGCGATATCCTCCTCCTCACCACTGCGCCTCCCTTTTTACCGATTTTGGGTTACTTAGCCCATCTTTGGTTTGGTTTACCTTACGTATGCTTACTTTACGACTTGTATCCCGACGTAGCAGTAGAGTTAAAAGTTGTTCCCGGACACCATTGGCTAGTTAAATTCTGGAATCTAGTTAACAGAGAAATTTGGAAAAATGCTAAAGCGATCGTTGTTCTTAGTTCCACAATGAAAGAACGCATTGTCGCCAAATGTCCAGAAGTAGCTGACAAAATTTCCGTAATTCACAGTTGGGCTAATCCTGATTTAATAGTTCCCATACCCAAAAAAGATAACTGGTTTGCTCATAAATATAACTTGGTAGAAAAATTCACCGTTCTCTATTCTGGTAATATGGGTCGCTGTCATGATATGGAAACTATTATGGAAGCCGCCCAACAATTACAAGATCAACCAATTCAGTTTGTCTTTATTGGTGGTGGCGCTAAACGAAAACTTTGTGAAGAACAAGTAGTGTCACTGGGATTAAAGAATTGTTTATTTTTACCTTACCAAGATAAACAGTATCTTCCCTATTCTTTGACTGCTTGTGACTTATCCTTGGTGAGCGTGAGTGAAGGCATGGAAGGATTAGTTGCACCCAGCAAACTTTACGGTATTTTAGCAGCTGGTCGTCCTGTAGCGGTAATTTGTGAAGATCATTCCTACCTTCGAGACCTAGTAAAAGAAGCTAAATGTGGTAAAACTTTCCGTAACGGTGATGCTACAAAATTAGCTGAATTTATTAGCCATTTAGCTGCTAACAAACAGTTAGTTAATCAAATGGGTAAAGCTGGTCGTCGTTACTTTCAGTCTAACTTTACACTGGACATTATTGCTAAGGAGTATGCACAAGTTTTGTGTAAAGCCTTAGTAGCAGATCAGAAGATCGATCTATTGATGAAACAAGTACATTAATTTAATTAATTGTTACCGATCTTCAGGATTGAGTTGCATCATTTCATAAGTTGTATAAGTTCCAATAGGACTCCAAATTACATAAGGAACTAGCAACAAAGTTGCCCAAGGGGAAACAGACCAAACTGTTATGGCTAAAATAACGCCTAAAATGGAACCAATAGCGCCAACAATGGTGCCAGCTTTCAAACTATGGAGCCTTAACATGACTGGGTTATAAGCTACGATCGCTATTTCCACTAACAGGTAAAAACCCATTAACCACCATGTTTTTTGGCTCCCTGGATCTGTTTCCCAAACAATATAAGCTGACCAAGCTCCACAAATAAAAACAATAGTCCAAATAATGGGAATAGCAGCTTCAAAAGTTAGCCATTTGGGACGCTGCAACCGTTTAAACCACTTCACATCTTTAGGCAAAATTATATTACTACCTAGCGCAACTAATAATGTTACCGCTCCGATCGCCATCCAAGATTTAATCATTACTTTACTTTGGCTTTTACAAATAGTTTCTTTAGTGATTGTGTCAGGTTTTTAGAATCACTTTAATCAATCTTTGGTAGTAAGCTTCTCTGCATCTATCTTGGGGTGGAGGTTGGGCGATCGATCTTTTTTAAACCGCAAAGAACGCAAAGGGCGCGAAGGGAAGAGAGGGGCGATGTGCCTACGGCAGGCTACGCCAACGCATTTCTGAAACAGTTTTTTACAGCGTTACAAATGTCTTTTCTTCTTCCCAAGTCACCGATTTTTCAAGTTTTCCCGATTCGACAAATGTTTTAGCTGCGAGTAAAACTGTCTGTAAATCAACACACATTTTTGCAGGGTAATCTCCTGCTTGTCCACCAACAATTAGTGTTTCTATTTGTTCGGATTTGGAGAAACTAACCAAGTTATAAAAACTTATATTATCGAAAGTTACATTGACGATATATTTTCCCTCTTCACCACCGCCAATACTCATATAAGTTTCTTCATCCGCACCTAATGTTACTAAAGTTTTGCTCTTTCCATTTAATTCCAGAATCGCTGTTTCTATTTCTTGCCAACTAGGATTTTCAATGAAATCACCTTCATCTTTGTTGTCAACCCAGTTCTCTATGGTGATATTTGAAACAAACATTATTGCCTCCTTCTATTTGGGGGTTTAACAGCTATTGTTTTACTACCGCTTGGAGTAATAATTTCCAATTCTTCTATACCTAACTGCCAAGCCATAGAATTTACACCTCCTCTTATACCGCAAGCAGCGCATAGATCGCGATCGACTATTAAACGAGCTTTTCCTCCTCTAATTCCTACATCTGCTGCTTGTTGGAAAGCATCTGCCTCAGCGTGAGTTTTGGTAATCGGATTTACATTAAAAGTGATTTGCCGAGGATTTGGATTACTTCCAGAGTTAATACCAAAGAAATTTTGACCGCCTATTTCTAGTTTGGCTATAGTTGATTTGTCGGTTTCACTACCAGCAGGAGGCAAATCAAGCCTCTGTCTATATTCGGCTAATTCATCAAAAACATTTTGCGTTTTCGCCTACCTTTTGGGTTAATTACCCTGGTTTTATCTGAATTATCGCATTTTCCATTGTGTTTTTTTTTGGTTGGGCGATCGCACTTTACTACTTTTGCTGATCATCTTCTTGTTTAACATCGGGCCAGCGATCGAACCCCAGTAACTTCCCAACTTCAGAATTTTTCCAAAAAGCTTGCCGTTCAGCATGAGTCATGATCGCCTTTGTCCCAACTCGAACTTGTTCAGAAGTTAAAAATTCGGGGGACTCCCCATTGTCTTTCTTGTCTTTGGCTGAAGGTAAAGGCATTTTCTCTTGAGAATTTGAACACATATCCATCCTCTCCTGGGGCAATGTTGGTCGCCCCTACATACTCCATCTCTATTATGTCCCTGTAGTAGTCAAAGGCTGAATCGACGGACACTAAGACGATTAGCGTGTCTCTTACGCCTCCAGAACAATAGCGCAATCCCAGTTGTGTTGCATACCAAATTAGCCATTTCCCTATAGGTATAATTAGGCGATCAGCTTGCAGACCCCTACTAATAGGATTAGTTTCTAATTGTTCGATTTCTAAAGTTTCCGGTAGCCCTGGATAGGGAAAAACAGTATATCTAATTAGTCCCCAGATTTGCTGGTTATAAACAAGTTTAACTATATTTTGTAAGTCAAAGTCGGTACGCCGCCATAATTCTTGCCAGTTAAAAGTCCAATTAGTCGGCATATCATCTACTGTGGCAGGCGTAATTACAGCTTCTTGTTCGCCAGCAGCTTGTGTCATGACTCGCACCCGATACGAGCCGATGTCTACCATCTTACAGATCCTTGGGAGAGACAACACATCAACTATATACTATAGGGGTATGCTATAGTGGTAGGGTACATAAGAGAGAAAAACATGAGCAAAATTGCGGTTAAACCCATAGAAAAGGATGGGTTGGAATTCTATATATCTCCTGACGGGGAAGAAGCTGGTATGAGTGTCTCTACACTAGCCAAGCTATGTGGGGTAAGTTCTACAGCTTTATCCGATCCAGGCCGAGACAAGGGACTTCTCGACAAACTTTCTAAACCCCAAGCAATCAACTGGAAGGCTCCAGATTGTCTAGAACGCTTTCAGGGCAGAGTTTTCTCGCAATTACTAATTGGTGATAACGGAGGAAACCCAGCCAAAATCATTGTTGATGAAGTCTGTGCAGTTATTATCGAATATTATGCCTTTGAGTCAAAAGCGGCGAATCAAGTAGCACTTTATAGCTTCAGAAAATTTGCTACTAAGGGCATTCGGAAGTGGATAAAACAAGTGACTGGTTACGCTGAAGAAGGCGATAACGGTAAGGTGTTGGGTTTATTACAACAGCTAATAGCTAAAGTAGACAACTTGGAAACGACTGTTGAAGAATACCACAATATCAGGAAGACAACAGTTAATGTGTTTCCTGGTCTGGATGAGATGCTAAATAACCTTACAGAAAATAAAGCCCTACCTAGTGGCTTTGTGACTCTGAATGAGTGGCTAGAGAGCAAAGGCATTAATTTGTCCAAATCAGCCAAACATAGGCTAGCAAACATAGTGGCAGACACATATAAGTCAACTACTGGGCGTAAACCACCAAAAATGCTTATTGGAACTAATAGGGTATGTGTTTATAAAACTGAGGAAATACCCCTTCTTGAAATGTCCCTCAAGCACCTTATCAGTCAGTGAGAACTGACTGATAAGGTATATCAAATAAAAAAGCTGAGAAGCATTTAATAGTAGGTAGGGCGAGTATTCTCACCCTACAAAAATGCCTCGTTGCTCAAAGTTCAAGCTTAGATAGTATGGCAAATGCTTATTGCACTAAAGTATTTGCATAACTCCCTGCACTTGTAGCCTTTTTCCATCTGGGGTTGTCAGATAGACCGTTATGTTACTATGTTGGTGATTATTAATAATTTTAATTTGATCTTCAGGTAGTATAGTGACTTGAGCGAAGGATATGTCTGCACCTTCTATCAAATCCAAGGTTTCTCTCCACAAATTTGCTTTGTCAGCTGACTCAAATACTAAACTTATTAGATTTGCCCTAATTGTTCCGAATTGTTCATCTGAAATAATTCGCATAATTTTTCCTCACTTAAATTGTATTGAAGTAATTCAATATGCTCTAATACTGGGAGATAGATTCCCAATAAATGAACAAATTATTCACCATTCTAGCAATAGAATAGTACATTTGTCCTGATTGTAATTTTCTTATAGGTACTTACGCAACTTTTATTATAAAAAAGTTATAAGCAAAGCTTTCTGCCCAGATCCCCGACTTCTCGAAGAAGTCGGGGATCTAAATCTGACTACGATTTTACCCAAAAATTCCGCCAAAAAATTCGATCGCTTCCCTCAAAGCAGCAATAAAAACATCAATCTCTTCCTTCGTATTGTAGAAATACAAACTCGCTCTCGCAGTAGATTGAGCTTTAATATAACGGTGTAAAGGTTGGGTACAATGATGTCCAGCCCTAATCGCTACCCCAGCTTGATCTAAAATCGTAGATAAGTCATGAGGATGCACATTTCCCGCAGTAAAAGAAGCGAGTGCCGCTCTATTTCCTCCTGTAGAATCAGCTTGAGGGCCATAAACTCGAATTTCAGGAATTTGGCGCAATTGTTCAAACAAATAAGCTGTTAATTCCGCTTCGTAAGCATGAATTTTGTCCATGCCAATATTAGATAAATAATCAACAGCAGCACCAAGTCCAATTGCTTCAGCTATTGCCGGAGTTCCCGCTTCAAATTTATGGGGAATATCCGCATAAGTTGAATTTTCTAAGAACACATCGGCAATCATTTCTCCACCACCCATAAAGGGAGGCATCGCCCGCAGGAGTTTTTCTTTACCATACAGGAAGCCGATACCTGTTGGCCCACACATTTTATGTCCAGATGCAACTAGCCAATCACAATTAATTTTCTGGACATCAATAGGCAGATGTGGTGTACTTTGACAAGCATCAATTAATACTTTTGCGCCATATTTATGAGCAATTTCGGTGATTTCTTCAACCGGATTGATACAGCCCAAGGTGTTAGAAACATGAACTACGGAGACGAGTTTAGTTTTATTGGAAACTAGGGTTTTGTATTGTTCTAAATCGAACTCTTCGCTGGGTGTTAATTCGACAAATTTTAATACCGCGCCTGTAGTTTTAGCTACTAATTGCCAGGGGACTAAGTTGCTATGATGTTCCATAACGGAGAGAATGATTTCATCTCCGGGTTGTAAGTGAGTTAAACCCCAAGCATAAGCTACTAAGTTAATTGCTTCGGAAGCGTTGCGAGAATAGATGATTTCTTCGGGTAAGTTAGCGTTAACAAATTTGGCGATTTTTACCCGCGCACCTTCGTAAGCGTCGGTAGCTTTTCCGCTTAAGGTGTGAACTCCGCGATGGACGTTTGAGTTATATTGTTCGTAGTAATTTCGCAGCGCATCGAGTACCGCTAAGGGTTTTTGGGAGGTAGCGGCGTTGTCGAGATAAACTAAGGGTTTGCCGTTGACTTCTTGGTGTAAGATTGGGAAGTCTTTACGGACTATTTCAGCGAGGGTTCTTTCTTTTGTGATTGTCATTTTTGGTGAGGTTTTAATAATTGTTTTTTAACCACAGATGTCCACAGATGAACACAGATGGTTTTTGTAGGTTACTGGTGAGGAGGCGAGAAGTTAATTTGTGTTATTTCCTAGTCCTCAGTCACCAGTTCCGTAGGGCAGGCATCCTGCCTGTCATCCTCAATTCCCTCGTCTATCTTTCCATCTGTTTCACTACTGAATAAAGGGTTTCTCGCAGTGAGGGAATAGGTAATTTGTTGATGATTTCGGCGGCGAAGGCGTTAATTAAAAGGTTGCGGGAATCGTTTTCGTTTAAACCGCGACTTTGCAGGTAGAAAACTTCTTCTGCATCCAGTTGACTAACTGTTGCGCCGTGAGAACATTTGACATTATCGGCGGTGATTTCTAGTTGAGGTTTGGTGTCAACTCTTGATTTGGGGGAGAGTAACAAATTGCGATTTAATTGTGCTGCATTGGTGAGTTGTGCTGCTTGGGGAACGAAGACTTTTCCGTTAAATACGGCGTGTGCTTTGTCGGCGACAATACATTTATGTAATTGGTTAGTTGTACCGTGAGGTTTACTAAGATTGACGGCGCTGTGGGTGTCGGAAAGTTGTTCGCCAGCAATCATTGTTAAACCGTTGAGAACAGTTTCGGTTTGTTCGCCAGTTTGGAAAACTTCGAGGTTATGACGGGAGATTTTCCCACCTACATTAATCGCATTACAAGTATAGCGACTGTCGCGAGATTGCGCGATCGCACTCTTCCCCACATGAATCGCTTCCCTACCCTCTCTCTGCAAACGAATATGATTTACAGCTGCGTTTTCTCCTAACCAAATTTGTGTCACTGCATTGGTGAAAGTGGCAACATTACCGATAACTGCAAAATCCTCAACAACGGTGACACTACTACCAGATTCAGCAACTATTAAACAGTGGGGTTGTGCCAAAATTGGCGTTTCACCCGGCATAGTAATAAATAACAGATGAATCGGAGTTTCAATCTGTTGATTTTTTGGCACATACACCACTGCTGCATCCGCCAACCCTGCAATATTTAGGGCAGTGAACACATCATTATATTGTTGTTTTTGATTGAGTAATTCGCGGATACGGGCGTGATAATTTCCCGGCGCATTCGATAAATTCCCAGCAAAAAACTCCATCGCCAAAGTTGGCAACAGCGATGCTTCCATCGTTGACAACTGCGGTGCATAATAACCATTGACAAACACCACCCGCAACGGCAAAGAATCTTTAGAACTTACTGGTAAAGTTAGCGAAGACAAACCCAAATTTGGTTCATGAGTTAACTCAGGAACTTGCAAAGGAATTTCTAAAAGAGGCGAGATATCAGTAAACCGCCATTCCTCATCTTTAGTAGTAGGAAACTTAGAACCAAGCACATATTCCGCAGCAGCATCGCGCAAATCTTTCAACCCATAAGCGCAACCTTCCCGCTTACCTTTACCCTGCTTGCGGCACTGATTTACTAACTCCGGCAGAAAAGTTTCTCTATTAGCAACTTGTGTAATCATCGTACCACCTCAGTTGCTTTTTCTTCCGTTACCCAATCATAACCGCGTGCTTCCAATTCCAAAGCTAATTCCTTAGTTCCGGTAGTGACAATTCTGCCACCTTCCATCACATGAACATAATCAGGAATGATGTAATCCAACAATCTTTGATAGTGGGTAATTACCAACATCGTGTTCTCGGCATTTGCCAGTTGATTAACCCCATTCGCCACAATCTTCAAAGCGTCGATATCTAAACCCGAATCAGTCTCATCTAAAATTGCCAACTTCGGTTCCAACAACGCCATTTGCAGAATCTCATTCCGCTTCTTTTCTCCCCCAGAAAAACCCTCATTCACACTGCGGGTTAAAAAGCTAGGATTCATCTTCACTACTTCCAACTTTTGTTCCACTAAATCTTGGAAATCAAAAGCGTCCAACTCTTCCAAACCCTTGCTCTTCTGGTGAGAATTATAAGCCACCCGCAAGAAATCCAAATTACTCACACCGGGAATTTCCAAAGGATATTGAAAAGCCAAAAACACCCCATTTCTAGACCTTTCCTCCGGTTCCATCTCCAAAAGATTTTGTCCTTGAAAAATCACCTCACCGCCAGTCACCTCATAAGCAGGATGCCCAGCCAAAACCTTAGAAAAAGTACTCTTACCCGAACCATTTGGCCCCATGATAGCGTGAATTTCTCCCGCCCTCATCTCCAAATTCAAACCCTTCAAAATCTCATTTCCATCAACCTTCGCCCGCAAATCGCGAACCGACAAAATCACCGGACTATTCTCAACAATCATCTTCTTACCTTCTTCTTTCTCTTCTTATTTCTTCGCGCTCTTTGCGTCCTTTGCGGTTCAATAAAAAAATCTTTGCTACCACAAACAAACCCAAAGAAACTCTTCTTCTTTCCTCTGCGTCCTCTGCGTCTCTGCGGTTCAATAAAAAAGATTTTTTAACCGCAGAGACACAGAGGACACAGAGGACACAGAATTAACCAACAGAACCTTCCAACTTCAGACTTAATAAACGATTAGCTTCCACAGCGAATTCCATCGGCAACTGATTAAAAACATCCTTACAGAAGCCATTAATCATCATCGAAATTGCGTCTTCTTCCGAAATTCCCCGTTGCGCGAAATAGAACAACTGTTCCTCGCCAATCTTAGAAGTCGAAGCCTCATGCTCTAATTTCCCCGTGTTATTCTGCACTTGAATATAAGGGAAAGTATTCGCTTGAGCATTATCCCCAATCAACATTGAATCACATTGAGAATAATTTCTTGCGCCTTCAGCTTTCGGCCCAATTTTCACCAAACCGCGATAACTATTCTTAGAATTCCCGGCAGAAATTCCCTTAGAAATAATTGTGCTGCGGGTGTTTTTCCCGATATGCACCATCTTGGTTCCAGTGTCAGCTTGCTGCTTATGATTTGTCAGTGCCACCGAGTAAAATTCGCCAACAGAATTATCGCCAACTAACACGCAGCTAGGATACTTCCAAGTAATAGCTGAACCTGTTTCTACTTGAGTCCAAGAAATCTTAGAATTCACACCTTGGCAAAGTCCGCGCTTGGTGACAAAGTTGTAAATTCCGCCTTTGCCGTTTTCGTCTCCCGCGTACCAGTTTTGCACGGTGGAATATTTGATTTCAGCATTGTCTAAAGCTACTAATTCGACAACTGCGGCGTGCAATTGATTAGTATCAAACATCGGCGCAGTGCAGCCTTCTAAATAGCTGACTTGACTGCCTTCTTCGGCAATAATTAATGTCCGTTCAAATTGTCCCGACTCTCCGGTATTGATGCGGAAATAGGTGGACAATTCCATTGGACATATAGTGTTTTTGGGAATATAAACGAAGGAACCATCGCTGAAAACTGCTGAGTTAAGTGCAGCGTAGAAATTATCAGCTACCGGAACAACGCTTCCTAAATATTTCTGCACTAGTTCGGGATATTCTTGCAAAGCTTCGGAAATTGAGCAGAAAATTACGCCTTCTTTCGCCAATTTCTCTCTAAAGGTAGTGGCGACGGAAACGCTGTCGAAGATAGCATCAACCGCAACGTTGGAAAGCCGCTTTTGTTCGGAAAGGGGAATTCCCAATTTCTCGAAGGTTTCTAATAGGGTGGGGTCTACTTCTTCGATGCTGTTGAGCTTTTTCTTTTGCTTGGGTGCGGAGTAGTAGATGATGTCTTGATAATCTATAGGTGGGTATTCAACGTGCGGCCATTTTGGTTCTGTCATCTTTAGCCATTGCCGATAGGCTCGCAGGCGAAATTCCAGCATGAATTGTGGCTCGTTCTTTTTGGCAGAGATGAGGCGAACTACATCCTCGCTTAGTCCTTTGGGGATGATGTCTGCCTCGATGTCGGTGACAAAGCCGTATTTATATGGCTGATTGACTAAAGTTTTGACAGTGGCACTCATTATCGGTTCTCTCGTGTTCTCTGGTGTTCTCTGGTGTTTTTCTCTTTGATGGAAGACTGGTGGTTGTTGAGAGGCAGTCACAGGCAGGATGCCTGTCCTACGTCCTACGTCCCGGAACTTCCAGTCCCTCTGGTAATCTAGGGCCAGACAGGTTAGGATCTAGTATGACTAAAACAACTAGTTTGTTTTCTAAGTCTATTTTAAGCTACATTAACAACTAGTAAGTTGTCAAAGTGACAAAGTAACTTTTTCTGCATGGAGTCCTGGGAAGAAGATGACGACCACAGAGCAAACTTCGACTAAGCAAGATATCCTGGAATATCTATTGCAGCGAGGCCAAGCAACGGCGCTGGGATTGGCTGAGGCTTTGGATATTAGTCCTCAAGCTGTTCGCCGTCATCTCAAAGATTTGGAAGCGGAAGAACTTATCGAGTATGAGTTGGTGCAGGCGGGGATGGGGCGGCCTCAACACGCTTACCGTCTGAGTCGTAAGGGGCGCGATCGCTTTCCCAACAATCATGGTAAATTCGCTGTATCGCTGTTGGATACGATGGCGCAAACTCTGGGAAAAGACCAGGTTAATCATATCTTACAGAAACAGTGGCAACAAAAGGCGTTGGAATATCGCGATCGCATCGGTAGCGGTAAACTGGGAGAGCGAGTTGCTAAGTTAGTAGACCTGCGTCGTGCTGAAGGTTACATGGCAGAATGGTATCCCATTGAATCGGAAACTGCCCAAAATGGCAATTGTTCTCAATTCATGTTTACTGAGCATAACTGTGCTATTTCCGATGTAGCGGAAACTTTCCCCAGCGTTTGTTCTCATGAATTAGAAATGTTTGCTACGATTTTACCAGACTGTACTGTAGAGCGCACTCACTGGTTAATTAATGGGCAACATCGCTGCGGTTATATGATTACGAAAAAATCTCGAATTTAAGCTATTAATTATGAATCCACAGGGGCAACCAGGAGCGCAATTTTTAACTTTGGAAGAGTCAGCAATGGTTGATGCAGCTTTGTTGGCTAATCATGAAAAGTTTTTAACTAGATTAACTATTTCCTCTTTAAAATTATTGCAACATATCGCCCAAGAATATGGGGTGGCAATTGAAGATTTAACAACTCAACAAATTATTGCTTGGTTTGAAAAAGATGGAAAAATTCGCCGGGAAGAAGGGATTGAGGCGGCTTTTTTGAAGTGGTAAATATTTTAGTAAATAATTAGTTATTAAGGATAATCCGAAAATCACCACTTTATAAATAACAAATGCTCATCCCACAACCTGAACGGATGAGCATTTGTGTTAAAACCAATTAATTTTTCAAGAGCAATTGCTAAGGCGAAACATATTCCTATAGCACACTATTTATTACCCCTTTTACCGAACACTAATCTGTGGTTAATCTCCCAAACAAATGCCTAAACCTCTAGCAGTTTTAACTAGCATTCCATCAGGATCTACTGCACTATATTTACCGATCGCTTCAGGAATTGGCACGCTCACTACTTGGCGATTTTGCCAACTTACCATGCAATCATAATTACCTTCAGCAATTAAATCAACTGCTGCTACTCCAAACACAGAACCAGTTAATCTATCCAATGGTGAAGGTGTTCCGCCACGTTGAATATGTCCTAATACAGTTACTCTGGTTTCTGCACCACTACAGGCGCAAATTTTATCAGCCAAATATTGACCAATCCCACCATATCTGGTTTGTCCTAAGCGATTTATATTCTTGATTGTTTCGCCATCTTCTGTCTTCACAGCTTCCGAAACAATTACCAAAGAATAGTTTTGTCCTGTCTCTTGACGTTCCCGGATTTTTTCGCAAATACTCTCCAGAGTGTAAGGGATTTCTGGGATGAGAATTATATGAGCACCACCAGCAATTCCCGCACTAATTGCAATATGTCCAGCGTCACGTCCCATGACTTCTAAAATCATGACTCGGTTGTGACTAGCGGCTGTAAAATGCAAGCGGTCTAAGGATTCTGTGGCGATATTAACAGCTGTATCAAACCCAATGGAACGTTCTGTGCTTCCAACATCGTTGTCAATTGTTTTGGGAATAGCAACTAAATTCATTCCGCCTTTTTGAGCGATTTTTCGCACAATGTCCATGCTACCATCGCCACCGATTACTATTAAGCAATCTAACCCTAATTGATGATAGCCAGCGATAATTTCGGATGAGCGATCGCGTGTAGTACCATCAGGCATAGGAAAAGCAAAGGGATCTCCTTTGTTTGTGGTGCCTAAAAACGTCCCACCAATAGTTAACAACTGATCGACTGTATCGATTTCCAATGGAATAAAGTCAGGCGGAGAATTCATTAACCCCATTGTGGCTTGACGTATGCCTAAAACCTTCCAGTCATAAGTACCCACAGCACGGCATACCACTGCTCTAATTGCCGCATTTAAGCCAGCACAGTCGCCACCACTAGTTAAAATTCCAATGCGCTTTTGTTTTTGCATATTCCCTATCTTCAAAAGTAACTGGCATTAGTTAAGTAGTGAATTATCCGCAAGTAGCGATCGCTTAATACATTTGGACAATATCTCAGCTAGAGTGCTCATCCACTACCTAAAATTTGCTCTGACGGTGCTAATCTCAGAGGAAGTCATCCTACCGCCATTAGGTTTAATTTCTTAGGAGTTAGATATGATTCCGACAATTTCTCATCTTCCTCTGATACAACTCGCCTCTGGCGATCGCTTTTTCCTCCAAATCTACAAATTCATTGGTTCCACCCCTGGTAAAAAAGCTTATATTCAAGCCAATTTACATGGTGCTGAAATTGTTGGTAATGCCGTCATTCATCAGTTAATTGAGTTTTTGAACAATATCAATCAAACAAACATTACTGGTGAAATTTGGCTTGTTCCCCTCTGTAATCCTTTTAGCACAAACCAACGTACTCACTACTTTTCTACTGGAAGATTTAACATTTATGATGGTAAAGATTGGAATCGGATATTTTGGGACTATGAAAAAGAATGTAAAGATTTAGAAATATTTGTTAAAACACTATTAAATGTTCACCATGATACTATTAGACAAAATTATCTTCAACAAATCAAACAAAGCTTTGAAAAACTAGCAGAAAAGATTAATTCTCCAAGTGGAGTTCCTTTAACTGATTTATATCGATATCAACTACAATCTCTATGTTTAGATGCCGATTATGTTATTGATATCCATAGTTCTAGCAATCAAGGGATAGATTACATTTATGGTTTTAAAGGTAGGGAAGAAAGCGCCAAAGCGTTTCTTTTAGACTATGAGATTTTACTCAACGAATATGACGGAGATGCTTTTGACGAAGCCTTCTTAAAGCCTTGGCTAGCCTTGGAAGATGCCCTAGCGCAGCAAGGAAAACCGATTCAATTTGATTTAGAATCGTGGACATTAGAATTAGGTTCGGGTATGCAAATGAATCCTGAATCAGTTGTCAAAGGAGTGCGAGGAATTAAGAACTACTTAGCCCAAAAAGGTATATTGTCAATCCCTGGATTTCCCCTTCCAGAAACAGCAACACATCAGATAAAATACGCCCGGAAAACTCAAATAAAAAAATACTATGCCCCCATCGGCGGGGTAATTCAAACTCGCCTCAATTTAGCAACTTTAGTAACAGCAGGAGAGCGACTTTACCAAATTATTTCCTTTAATAAAGAAGGCAAATTACCTGCTATAATAGACGTTATTGCCGAAAAAAATGGCATAATTTTCGACCTATCTACAAACCATTCAGTCAACCAAGCAGAATACGTCCTCACCATTTTAGAAACAGATATCTAAACTAACTCTCAAAAAAACTCTCTGCGTCCTCTGCGGTTACTAAAAAACTACCTTCTCGGAACAGTAAAACCTTTCAAAGATTGAGTTATTTCCTCCTCCCTTAAACCCCGACATTGCAGCAAAACACCAAAACCACCCAAACCCATTGGATTAATCATTTGGTGTAGCGCATCGCGACGTTGTAGAACCTTTTGAATATCCTGAAAATGGGTGGCGTTACTATCAGAAATAGCGGAAATGCGATCGCCTAACCCCAACGCCATCAAAAACAACCCTTGTTGCGTAAAACCCAACCACCGCAAACCGCACAACTCCCCCCATTTTTCCAAAGCCGTAAAATCCACATGAGCAGTAATATCTTGCTGCCCTATATTGATATAAGGATCGTTATGATGACTGTGGCGATAATAACATTGCAAAGTTCCCTGACTGCGCCCTAAACTATAATAACGATGGGCAGGATAGCCATAATCAATTGTTAACAAATAACCTCGTTGAATTTTATCAGCAATCATGCTTAACCAATCCAAAGCCAGCAAATTTACCTCAGTGCGATAGCCCTCTTGATAAGCATTTTTAGCAAAATCAATTCCCACTAAATCAAAATACTCAACTAACCGATTTGTAGAAGCTTCTCCTACCACTTCCACAAACTCCCCTTCATTTCCCAAACTTACATAAACTTCCTTTAACTCCCCTTTTTCCCAAATTACCTGATGCACCGGAAAAGCATCTATCAGTTCATTAGAAAAGCAACATCCAACTAGGGAATTAGCGGGTATTTCCTCCCACTCACACCAACGCAGCGGAAAATTGGACAACAGTTGTTGTTGTTCCAGCCTTAAGGCGGATGACTTTTCGACAATAATGTAATCTAACGCTGAGAAAAACTCGAAATGATGCTTGTGTAAATAACGCAGTATATCTCCCGCTAAAATTCCCTGCCCTGCACCCATTTCCACTAAATTAAAAGGTATTGGACAACCCATAACTTCCCACATTTGGCAAAATTGCCTAGCTAACAACTCGCCAAAATCTGCGCCTAAATGGGGAGAAGTAAAAAAATCACCTTGCGAGCCAATGTTAACTTGATTTGTAGCGTAGTAACCGTACTCTGGGTGATAAAGTGCCAAATTCATGAATTCGGCAAAAGTAATGCGTTTTTGGGGATGGGAAGAGATTTGATTTGCGATCGCGTAGCGTGCCGTTAGGCGTATCGCTCCCCTCAAACCTAAGTTAGAATCATCCATAAAAATAATTAGTGTTAATTTGTAGGGGCGGGTTTAGCAGACAATTCTCTCATCCTAGCCGAAGAATTCCAACAAAACCCGCCCTGACAACCATTATCTAGGGCGGGTTTTATTGTCATCTTTTCTGTCAATTTACAGAAACTTATTTACTAAACCCGCCCCTACAAATCAAATCTTTCTAGTGCAGCATGGCAGAAATTAAGTATACAGAAAAACAAATGGAAAAGTCTTGTTTAAGCCTTCTTTCCTTCTGCCTTCTGCCTTCTGCCTTCTGCCTTCTCTAGCGGTCTACCGAACCCATGATAATGTCGATACTGCCCAAAATTGCCACAATATCAGCAACCTTCACACCCTTCAACAGGTGAGGCAGAATTTGCAGATTCACAAAATCCGCAGCGCGAATCTTCCACCGCCAAGGGAACACATTATCATCGCCAATCAGGTAAATTCCTAATTCCCCTTTACCACTTTCCACACGGGCGTAGTACTCACCTTTAGGAATTTTGAAAGTTGGGGCAACTTTTTTGCCAATGTACTGGTAATCGAAACCATTCCACTCAGATTTTGGCCCTGCTGCCAACCGCTTCGCTTCCAAATTCTCGTAAGGCCCACCGGGAAGTCCCTTTAAAGCTTGGCGAATAATCTTCACCGACTCCCGCATTTCCCGAATTCGCACATTATAACGGGCGAGACAATCACCAGAATTTTCATAATGCACTTCCCAATCGAAGTCATCGTAACATTCGTAATGATCGACCTTCCGCAAATCCCACTTCACGCCAGAACCGCGTAACGTTGGGCCAGAAAGACCCCAGTTAATCGCTTCTTCGCGGGTGATAGTACCCACACCTTCAGTTCGGCGACGGAAAATCGGGTTATCAGTAATTAAGCGTTCGTATTCGTCAACCACAGGCATAAAGTAGTCGCAGAAATCGTAACACTTATCCACCCAACCGTAAGGCAAATCTACCGCCACTCCCCCAATGCGGAAGTAGTTGTTATTCACCATCCGATAACCTGTTGCCGCTTCCCACAAATCGTAAATATATTCCCGTTCCCGGAAAATGTAGAAAAACGGAGTTTGTGCGCCCACGTCAGCCAAAAATGGGCCAAGCCACAATAAATGGTTAGCAATGCGGTTCAACTCCAGCATAATCACGCGAATATAGCTGGCGCGTTTAGGAACTTCAATCCCTGCCAACTTTTCCGGCGCATTCACGGTGACAGCTTCATTGAACATCCCTTCCGCATAGTCCCAACGACTCACGTAAGGAACATACATAATATTGGTGCGGTTCTCGGCAATTTTCTCCATGCCGCGATGTAGGTAGCCAATTACAGGTTCACAATCAACTACATCTTCCCCATCTAAGGTAACAATTAACCGCAATACCCCGTGCATTGAGGGATGGTGCGGCCCCATGTTCAGAACCATTGGTTCTGTTCTCGTTTCGATTCTTGCCATAGAACAGCAACTTTTAAATTTTGTTTCGTAGCTTCAATTATATTGGCTTGAGGGTTGACAGTTCGGTTAAAACTGACTGAGCTAATATAGCGAAATTTTTGGGTAAGGATTAGCTAACTCCTAAGTAAGTAGGTGAGTAGGTGCAGTGCCATGATGATGACTGACGAAAAGTTCGATGCACTGGTAAAACGCTTGGAAATTTTTGCCCACAGCAAGCCTGCAAGTTATAAACTTCGAGTGGGTCTTTTGGCTGTCCTTGGCTATGCGTACATTGTTTTTGTCCTAGTGGGACTTTTGCTAGCGTTGGGTTTAGTGGTGTTGCTCGTATTGTGGAGTCACAGAATTAATGGTGCTGTGATTAAGTTTGCCTTTTTGTTGCTCATTGTAATTTTTATTATTTTGCGATCGCTCTGGGTAACTTTTCCCCCTCCCCAGGGATTACCACTTAACCGCAGAGAATTTCCCCGTCTGTTTGCTTTCGTTGACGAGCTCAGTACCAAGCTACAAGCCCCCCGCTTTCACCACATTCTACTCACCAATGAATTGAATGCTGCGGTTATCCAAAGACCTCGTTTAGGTTTGTTCGGATGGCAGCAAAACTACCTAATTTTGGGGCTACCGTTGATGCAAGCCCTTTCCCCTAGACAATTTCAGGCTGTACTCGCCCATGAATTAGGACATTTGTCTGGCAATCACAGCCGTTTTGCTGGCTGGATTTATCGCGTCCGCCTCTCACACACTCAAATTTGGCAAAGGTTGTACGAAAGCGGGCAACATGGTTCTTCTTTCCTATTTGAAGCGTTTTTTAAATGGTATTTCCCCTTTTTTGGGGCTTATTCGTTTGTTTTAGCCCGGATGAATGAATACGAAGCCGATCGCTGTGCCGCAGAATTAGCAGGTGCGAAAAATACTGCCGAAGCACTGATGAATGTGGAAGTCAAAGCGAGATTTTTGGAAAATACTTTTTGGCCTAATCTTTATAAACAAGTTCAGCATCAAGTTGAGCCACCAACAAAAACTTTTACGAAAATGTCCTCTGCCTTGGCTAGCAGTTTGCCTGATGAAGATACTAGAAAATTCATAAACCAAGCTTTAGCTCAAAAAACTAATAATGCAGATACTCATCCTTGCTTGAGCGATCGATTAAAAGCTTTAGGTTTTTTTGCTGAAAAATCAGAAAATTTGCCATCACTTTCAATTGTTAAAGTCAACGCAGCACAACAGTTACTTGAAGATAAATTAAATGAGATCGCAGCTTATTTTGATACGACTTGGAAAGAGCAAATTTCAACTACTTGGCGACAGCAATATGCTCAGGTTCAACAATCGCTAAAACAATTAAAAACTCTGGAAGAGAAAGCTGCAAAACAAAAGCTAACAGATGAAGAAGCGTGGGAACGAGTTCGCCTAACCGCCCAAGTTTCGGAAAATGAAGCTATAATTCCTCTGTTGCAAGAGATACTGATGAATCAGCCTAATCATGCAGCAGCTAACTACAGCCTCGGTCAAATATTGCTGCAAAAAAATGACTTTTCCGGTATTGAGTACCTAGAAAATGCCATGAAAAAAGACCCAGACTGTGTTATGGAAGCCTGCGAAATTATTTACTATTTCTTACTCCAACAAAACAAAGAAGAAGAAGCAATAATTTATCAAAAGCGTGCCAAAACCCATTACGAATTACTCCTAAAAGCACAGCAAGAACGTTCTTTTGTAGACAAGCGAGATAAGTTTATCCCTCACAATTTACCAGATAAAGAAATTACTCTAATCTATCAGCAATTATCGCGTTACCCGGAAATTAAGCAAGCATATCTGGTTCGCAAAAAAGTTACTTACTTTCCCGAAAAGCCATTTTACGTACTAGGTATTACCCAACAGAAAGCCTGGTATAAATGGCATATTTCTGACCAAGACCAGAAACTTTTGAATAAGATCATCTCTGAAGTAGAGTTTCCTGGTCAAGCTTACATCATTCTTTTGAACGATTACAGTGGCTACAATAAGGAATGGGGAAAAATTATAGGCAATATAGAAGGTGCTTGTATTTATAGTTGCTAAAGTTTCTTTAACCCAAAACTTGTAGAGACATTATATATAACGTTTCTACAGAATGTCTAATCAATCGGACATGATAAATAGTCGGACAAAAGTAAACGATACTGTGTGAACTTTTGTAAAAGTTTTGGAATTTTTGACAGCACGCCGATCGATCGTCTTCATAAAACTTAAGACAGTTAACATTATTTATGTCTGATTATCAAAGGAAAACCAGGGTTGATTTGCCAATAAAAACCCGGTTTTTCCTCAAATTTAACTACCAATAAATTACCTTCTTACTGGTTGGCAGGAAGTCCGCACATCATAATAGCGTCCATTCCAAAATCTCTCACGACAGCAATAGAAGGTACGTCTACCACGACGTTCATAATAGCAGACACGACGGCTACTGCGATCGCGCCACCGATCGTCCCTGTCTCTATCCCAATCTCGACCGCGCTGTGCAAATTGCTGTGTTTGTGTTTGACTAGATACCTTTTCCCCCGCAAATGAAGGAACTGTTGGAGTAGCTGTTAGTACAGCTAATCCAGCGATCGCTACTCCAGCGATAAATTTATTTAAACTCATGAATTCCTCCTTAATAAATTGAGTGAAAAATCTACTTAAAAACAAGCAATCCTTGCTTTACTCCTGATTAAGAATCACCTCTTTTAAATAGCTATTAACCAATTTTTATTAAAAGAAAATTGGCTAATTATTTACCATGATATTCTCAGTAATTATGTGATGTCCAGGATATTTTTTGAGAGTAAAATACATTTTTTAATTTAGAGTATGTAGATATTAAATTTGATTTAATAAATTATACAATTTACTATTGACTTTTACATAGATAAAGCGGTTAAAATTTATTTATTATCAACTTACGATCATTAGCTATGAATGCGATCGATCCCAGTGACACAAATCAACAAACAGAATCTACCTTTGTCCATGTATCAGTTTTAGCAGATGAATTAATTTCAGGTTTAGCAATTCATCCTGGAGGAATATATCTTGATGCAACAGTGGGTGGTGGCGGACATACTCAGTTAATTTTGCAAGCTGCATCAGACATAAAAGTAGTAGCGATCGATCGGGATGCAGAAGCTATTAATGCTGCTAAGAATAAATTAGCTGAATTTACGGAACGTATTACCTTTTGGCATGGTAATTTTGCTACATATCAACCACAAAATTTAAAATTTGATGGCATAATTGCTGACTTAGGCGTTAGTTCCTTTCATTTAGATACAGGTTCAAGAGGTTTTAGTTTTCGCCAAGAAGCAGAATTAGATATGCGAATGGATCAAAGAGAAAACTTAACCGCCGCCGAAATTATTAATGAATGGTCAGAATCAGAATTAGCAGATATTTTTTATAAATATGGCGAAGAAAGGTTATCGCGTCGAATTGCTAAACAAATAGTCGAAAAGCGCCCATTTAAAACTACAACCGAACTAGCAAATGAAATATTTCATAGCGTTCCCCGTTCCTACCGCTATGGCAGAATTCACCCAGCAACTCGTGTATTTCAAGCATTGCGAATAGTTGTCAATCAAGAATTAGGATCTTTAGAAACTTTCCTCAAAACCGCACCAAATTGGTTAAAATCAGGTGGGAGAATTGGTATTATTACCTTTCACAGTTTAGAAGATAGGTTAGTGAAACATTCTTTCAAAGAATCAGCTATTTTACAGGTGATTACCAAAAAACCAATTATACCCCAGGAACAAGAAATACAAAGAAATACCCGATCGCGTTCAGCCAAACTCAGAATAGCCGAAAAGCTAAACATCGATATTTAACTTATATACGTTGGCAGCGCGGCAGCTTGGCTAGCTTCCACAGACGATCGCGAAAACAGGTAAGATATTAGCCACTCTCAATGCGATCGATGTCAGTCTGATTACCAACCAATACTTGATTTTTACAGCTTAAAGCGCAAAAGCAACCTTGGTTAACTACTCAGCTATATATACCATTGAGTATAAATTTGGCACATAACACCAACAATCCACAACCGTTCACCGAAAAGTGCTAATATTTGGGAAAAATCGCAACTTATTGGGATTAATTAACTGCCTACAGGGAAATCCAGATTGACCCAATCTGGAGTTATGACAATTTTATATGGTCAATAAAAAAGTTTTTTTGAGAATCACCCTCTTTAGACAATCTCACTCCTATTTATTCTCCTCCTGCTTACTAGGTATACTTAATAAGCGGTAACAAGTAATTAAGATTGACTGTTGGAGATGAGAATTGAGAATATAGAAGGTAATTCTGCCATTAAACTCTAATATCCCTGTGAGCAATTGCTTACTACTCTAATACATTGAATCTATCGAGGCTTAGGAAAATATCTCTCCTGCCAAGGTGTGTACTTTAACTAAACCCCTAGAAACACTTGTAAACTAGTGTGGCACCAGTGAAATACATAAATAATTGGGAACGTTGACAATGAACAAAATTCGCGTTGCCCTCATTGAAGATCATGACCTCACCCGTGTGGGGATTAGAACAGCATTGCAACAACGTGAGGAAATCGCGGTTGTGGGCGAAGCTGCTAATGGTACTGAGGGACTCAAGTTATTACAGACGACTCAACCAGATATTGCCATAGTTGATATTGGATTGCCAGATATAGACGGCATTGAGTTGACAAAACAGTTAAAAGAAACGGAAACCGAAAACAACCCAGTGCCAAAAGTCTTAATTTTGACCTTACAAGATAATGAAGAAGCTGTAATGGCAGCTTTTGCCGCTGGTGCAGACTCTTACTGCATGAAAGATATTAGCTTCGATCGATTACTAGAAGCATTGCAGGTGACACAAGAAGGCAACTCTTGGATCGATCCAGCGATCGCTAAAATTGTACTCAGTCAAACCAGACAAACCCCAGAACCAACCTCCAACACCACTCAAGTTCCCGCTAGTTCCAAAACCGTAGCCATCCAAGCCACAGAGCCAGAATATACCAATATGCTGGAAGCATACCCACTAACCGAAAGGGAATTGGAAGTGCTACAACTGATTGTGGAAGGTTTCAGCAACGCGCAGATCGCAGAAAAACTGTATATCACCGTCGGAACAGTGAAAACTCACGTCCGTAACATTTTAAACAAACTCTGTGCTGATGACCGTACTCAAGCGGCTGTGCGTGCCCTACGCTCTGGATTAGTAGGATAAAACAGAAACCATGAATTTTGAATTTTAAATTATGAAATTTTAAATTTTAGAATTTAGAATTCAAAATTCCCAATTATTATGACTTGGAAGTGGAGTAATAGATGAGTCGGGGAGATGGCAGCAAACTCAAACTCATGGTAGTGGATGACGAGCCTGATAACCTCGATTTGCTGTACAGAACTTTTCGGCGCGAATTTCAAGTATACAAAGCCGAAAGTGGGCCAAGTGCCCTAGAAGTACTCGACAAAGAAGGCGAAATGGCGGTAATTATCTCCGACCAAAGAATGCCCCAAATGAACGGGACAGAATTCTTAGGTCGGACAGTGGAACGCTTTCCAGACACAATACGCATCCTGCTTACAGGTTACACGGATGTAGAAGACCTAGTAGAAGCAATTAACTCAGGTCAAGTCTTTAAATACATCACCAAACCTTGGAATCCTACCGAATTAAAAGCCGTAGTTCAACAAGCTTCCGAAACTTATGGAGTTCTGAAGCGCCGTACCGACGAACTACGCCGCGCCTTACAGCGAGAAACCATCTTTAACGCTGTGACTAGCGCCATTCGGGAATCTTTGGATTATCGCAGTATGCTGCAAAAAATTGTGGAAACCATCGGTCAAACCTTTGGCACAGCCTCTTGTTTACTGCGACCAGTGGAAGGCTTACGCTTACTATCAGAGTCCTTTTCCTATCATGCCGCTGGAACAGATATTGAATTCACGATCGACCCAGCAGGCTTACAAACAGTCCTAGAAACCCAACAAACAAAAACCATTCAAAGCAATGACAACGACGGCAAACCATCAACACAGCTAATCATTCCCTTAATCTGTCAGCAGGAAATACTTGCCATCCTGTGCCTGTATCACCAAAGCGACCGGGAAACTTGGACATCCGAAGACGTAAAATTAATCGAAAGCGTCTCCGAACAAGCAGCACTTGCGCTCTCCCAAGCCAAACTTTACCAACGCACCCAAGAACAAGCACAGCAAATGCGAGCCGAACTCGAAGTAGCTCGGCAAATTCAAAATAACCTGCTCCGCCAAAGTTGGCCCGAATTAGATGGAATTAGAGTTCAAGCTTGTTGCTTCCCCGCCAGAGAAGTCGGAGGCGATTTCTTTGAAGTTTTTGTTCATCCAAAAGGAGACATTTGGCTAGCAGTTGGAGATGTTTCCGGGAAAGGTGTCCCCGCAGCTTTGTTTATGGCTAGCGCCATCTCAGTCATGCGAAGAGAACTCTCCCAAGAAAATCCTCCCACTCCTCACGTCCTGATGCAGAATCTCAACAGCAGCCTTTCCGAAGATCTGATCGGCAACAACTGCTTCATTACAATGGTTCTGGCACGTTACACCGCCTCGACTGGTGAATTGGTTTATGCTAACGCTGGTCATATTTATCCCTTGGTCTGGTCATACAAAGATGTAGCCAAAAAAATAGATGGAGTTGAACCTAACTTCCTTAAGGCTAGAGGCGTTCCTTTGGGCATACTACCAGTATGGAGAGGAACTGCTGGCGACTTACAACTCAAACCAGGGGAAGCACTTCTGTTAGCAAGCGATGGCATCACCGAAGCTACCGTCACCCAAGAAGACCTCACCCCAGGAACTAGCAATGGTAGCGATCCCGGTCAGCGTTTTATGCTTAAACAAGAAGGTTTATGGACTCTACTCACCCAAGAGGCTAGTCCTTTAAATTTGACTCGCTTACTCGATCGCATTCGCGGACAAAACCAAGTACAAGAAGATGACCAAACCATACTTTCGTTGGAGGTTCTGTAGTCAATGAGAACGGAGTTACATATTCCCAGTGACCTAAAATTTTTAAGTATAGTTGAAAGCTGGTTATTAGGGTGTTTAGAAGTAGAACTAGGAGACTCAGTTGATTGGCCACGCCAATCAAACCGTTTACGTTTAGCACTGGTAGAAGCATATTCTAACGTAGTCCGCCATGCTCACAAAGACCAACCTAATTTACCCATCCTGATTCGCTTAGAACTCCAAGAGCGGGATTTAGCTCTCGAAATCTGGGATCATGGCAAAGGATACGATATATCTACTTATCTACCGCCTAGCCCTGAAGATAAACAAGAAAGCGGTTATGGTTGGTTAATAATGAATCGATTAATGGATCGAGTAGAGTACCGTTTACAAGTAAATGGTCGCAATTGTCTTAAATTAGAAGCTAGTCTGCCTGGTAAAACATAAAGGTAACTCAAAGTAAACCACAACCTCCAATCAGCCAGTTCACTTGGAGTGCTTCCATTCCCCATATCCAGCCGCTCTAGATTCAGGGTGCTAAATACTCGCAACTCCCGTAATTTTACAAAACTTCATTAAGAAGTGAGTATATTTAATAGGTTATATAACTTTTGCTAATTTTTGTTGCAAACATCTTCACCTTTAGGTAAACCAACCTTAAGATTCGTACAAGATTCGCAAAAGCCTCAAACATCCTTACCCTGAAGGAGTTAATTAACACCCTAAAGGTTTTTGCACAAACTGAAGTTTTGTAAAATTAACCTACCGTCATGACTCAGCTGTTTCTCCTTTGCCCTCGTTACCGTCTAGATGATGAATCTTTGTGGCTGTTAGGTATCGATCCTGCCCGTCATTACTGGATGAGTATTAATGGTGAAACTGCTTTTACAGCATCAATTCCTGGATTGACCGTATCTTCTATAGTTGAGTGGAAGCAAATTATGCGCCAATTCCGGGGACTACAACCTGGAGAACAAATGGAATTAGCGGGCGTTTCCCAAAGCGTGAGCATTATCTGCATTAGTGAAAATTGCTTTGCGATCGCCACAGAATACAACAGCGCCCCCGTGTGGCACCTCTTCGATCAAGAAACACTCGAAAGCCTATTAAGAACAGCTCATCCAGACTGGCAATGCTCCGAAAAAGACGTTGATTTAGGTCGTCGGATGCTGATGCGTTCCCTACAACAACCAGCTGCTTCAGTCACTTAAAAGCCAGCTTAACGACGCAAACTTAATAACTCTTGGGGAGAAGCTAGCAGCTTAATCGTAGCAGCAGCAATTTCCTGTTGAGCATTCAACACAAATATCCAACCCACATTAACACTAAATAAAGGTGTCTTAACTTTTCCTTTCACCTGAATTTGAGTGTAATCATTTTCTATTTCTTCAACAGTACCCTGTTTGGGTACTAGCTGCATTCCGGTTGCTTCTTGCTCTAGATAAGTTACGATCGCATCTCGACCAACAACTGGTGATTCAAAAGGAGGATTTAGCACTCCATCAACAGCAAACAAAGCCGCTGTTGCCGAAAAATCACCAGCATTTAACGTCTGAAAATACCTTAATATCGTACTCTCAGTTATTCCCTCAATAATTAAATCAAATTGTTCATCTAAAACAAAAGATGTAGCATCAGCAGTTTGCATCGTCATTCCTCGTCCTTGGGCAAGTATAAAACCAAATTAAACAGAGAAGCAGGCTGAAATACCTGCTCCTCCAGAGGGAAATTTAGCGATTAGCAGTATTAGATTAATCTGCTAATGGATCGACACCCATATCGATCGCAGTGTTACGCAAAACAGTGATTTGTTGACCAAAATCCAGCTGCTTAATCGCTTCTAAAACCTTTTCGCCATCGCGAGAAAGCTGATAGCCTGCTGGCATGGGAACAACAAAACCTTGTACCATCCATTCTGCTAATTGATACCAGAATGCTAATTTAGTGTTGGGGCTAAGAATACCGTAAGAACGGCTAATTTGAGTGTCACGCTTCGCAGCCAAATCGCGCATTACTTCTAGCTGCTCCGCATGAGACATTTGCTTAATTTGATTCAACAATCCTTCAGCTAACTGTAAGCGTGCTGCTCCAGGTGCCGCAGGAGTAATGGAACGACCACATTCTGTATAGACATACCACAATACAGCCAGTTGATCGTCGATGTTTAGACGCTTGAATAACGCTGTAGTTGCAGGGACAGCATTAGTCAGTTGGTTGTCGGAAGCGAAAAAGTTAGAGAAGTTGGTTGAAGCAATGTCCGCTGTAAAAGTCATATCTGCTAAAGAGATTCTTGATGATTTACTGGTACAGCCGATCGGCTTCTTGAATCTCGTACTCCTTGATTTCTATATTGCAACAAAATTTTACAAATTGCAAATAAATATTACAAATACTTGAATTAGGTAACACCTTATATATTTAAGGTTGTTATCGTATATAAATTTTCTATATGTGTATTCGGTTATTGACGAAACAAGCTGGTAGTTGTTAACCTTATTAGCCACGTAAAATCAGAGAACTTGTGGTAAATGCAATAATTAATAGCGCTCAGGTAAAGCAAAAAGCCACTGAGTTAGGGTTTCATCAAGTTGGGGTAGCATCTGTTGACGCAGAAGATGAAGCCGAAACTCAAAGATTGCAGCAATGGCTGGCTTTAGGTTATCAAGCGGATATGCAGTGGATGGCAAATCCAAAGCGGGAAAATATTCGCTTATTGATGCCAGAAGTTCAGTCAGTGATTTGTGTGGCGCTAAACTATTACACGCCCGATCGACATCCAGAAGGTAAAGAGTACGCCAAAATCTCCCGTTATGGCTGGGGACGGGATTATCACAAAATCATGCACAAAAAATTAAAAGTGCTGAGTAGTTGGTTAGAGCAACAAGGAGAAGGAATCTTAGCGCGTTATTATGCTGATACTGGCCCAATTCAGGATAAGGTTTGGGCACAACGGGCAGGAATTGGCTGGATTGCTAAAAATACGAATGTAATTACCAGGAAATATGGATCTTGGGTATTTTTAGGCGAAGTGTTGACTAACTTAAAATTGGCTCCAGATACTCCTCATACTCATCACTGTGGTACTTGTACTCGCTGCATTACAGCTTGTCCGACAAATGCGATTCGTCCTTTGGCGGATGCCGATCGCGATTCGCAAACTTTTGTCGTAGATGCTAATCGTTGTATTGCTTACCATACGATCGAAAATCGGAGTGAAAAGTTACCTGCTGCGATCGCACCCCATCTAAACAATTGGGTAGCTGGTTGTGACATTTGTCAAGATGTTTGCCCTTGGAACCAAAGATTCGCCCAAGAAACAAACGTTTTAGAATTTCAACCTTACCCTGGAAATGTTGACCATACCTTGGCAGAATTAGCCGAAATTTCTGACCAAGAGTGGGAAAAACAATTTCCCGCCTCCGCACTAAGAAGAATTAAACCAGAAATGTGGCGACGGAATGCTCAGACTAACTTAGAATATTTGCATCCTTAGCAGAGCTTTCCATATAGATTTATCTAGCTATGACTATAAAAGTAATTATTTTTGATTTTGATGGCACAGTTGCTGATACTTTTGATGCCTTAGTGACAATTAGCAACAATTTAGCCCCGGAATTCGGTTATTTACCCGCTACTCCTGAAGAGATCTCTACAATCAAGGATTTGACAACTAGAGAAATTATTCAACAATCTGGTGTGGCAATTTATAAACTACCTTTTATAATCCGAAAAATTATAGCTGAATTAAACAATAAAATTCATACATTATCCCCTGTTGAGGGAATAAAAACCGCCTTAGTTGAATTAAAAAACCAAGGTAATCAACTTGGAATCATTACTTCCAACGACAAAGAAAATGTTCAAGTTTTTTTGCAAAATAATGAGTTATTAGATTTATTTGATTTTATTTATAGTGGAACTAGAATATTTGGTAAAAGTCGAGTCATTAACAATTTTTTGCGCCAAGCTAATCTTCGACCAGCAGAAATTGTTTATGTAGGAGATGAAACGAGGGATATAGAAGCAGCAAAAAAAAGTAATATCAAGGTAATCGCAGTTAGTTGGGGATTTAATTCCCGAAACATACTGAAGCAGCAAAAACCTGATTTTTTAATAGAACATCCTCAACAATTAGTAGAAGTGATTAAACTTTTGCAAAATCCCCGCTCTTAATCAGCAATTTCATCAAAGATAGAGGATAAGCTAAAAATACTATCAGAACAAATCATTTAGAAATCCCGATAGGAAAGGGGTATCCGCAGATTACAGATCCATTAAGAAAATCTGCACAAATCACCTTTGGAAAGATAACAATATTTCAGTGTTTCAGATCACTGATCCATTTATTATCATCCTGATAGTATATGAAATCGATCCTTTGGGTCTAATTTTTTAGGCAACCTGCCCAAAAATTTCTGCGGTAAAATCTTAGGAAGGAAGTTTCTAAAGTATGGCAACCAGTGCTACATATCACACTCACAGGTAATCATCTTTAGGTAAACTGGGGATAGGCTCAGAGATCGGTGGAAGTGAGTATAAAAAATCACTTTAACCACAATAGGCAGCTACATTGTTAATTATGAGGTTATACTTGAATGCCTCTGTACTAACCAAATTGGCAGCACAGATGAAAGACTTAATTTCAAATTAAGCTAAAAAGTCGTAATCTCACTCGCAGTTGAGTAACCAAACCCAAAATGTCTGGAAATCAATTGCTTCAATAATGCTGCCTTTGCTGCTAAGCTGACCCATTTTATTTTGCTGCATCCTGTGAAAACAAACCCCAGCATTTAAGCTGGTTTTCCTGGTGAAGGTTAACATAAAGTGAAATTGATGGAGTAGTGCAAATTACCTTTTGAGATTACTGGGGTATGATTGTACAAAGCCATCCGAAAAGATGTAAAACCATAATCAGGGACTGCTTGAGGAAGAAAAGCGAGCAACACCCATGTCTGTGATGCAAAACCAATTTTTAATTAACTTCTGGGGCGTTAGAGGTAGCATACCCTGTCCAGGCCCACATACTGTACGTTACGGTGGCAATACGCCTTGTATCCAAATGCAAGTAGGTGGCAAACACCTGATTTTTGATGGTGGTACTGGGTTGCGTGTTTTGGGACAAACTCTCCTGTCTCAAATGCCTTTAGAGGCTTACCTATTTTTCACCCACTCCCATTGGGATCATATTCAAGGATTTCCCTTTTTCACACCTGCGTTTATCAAAGGAAATCGCTTCAATATATATGGAGCAATTGCTCCCAATGGTGCCACTATAGAGCAACGTCTGCACGATCAGATGCTTCATCCTAACTTCCCCGTGCCATTACAAATTATGGGAGCTCAGTTGAAATTTTTTGACTTTAAGCCGGGAGATATCATCGAGCTAGAAGAGCATAATATTACATTGGAGACGGCGCTGTTAAATCATCCAGGAGAAGCAGTAGGTTACAGAGTTAACTGGCGCGGTTGTTCCGCAGCTTATGTGACTGATACAGAGCATTATCCCGATCGCTTGGATGAAAACGTGCTGTATTTGGCACGTAATGCCAACGTATTAATTTACGATGCTACCTATAGCGATGAAGAATACAATTCTCCCAGGTCTAGCAAAGTTGGCTGGGGCCACTCGACTTGGCAAGAAGCTATTAAAATTGCTCAAGCAGCTAATGTGGAAAAATTAGTTATTTTTCATCACGACCCTTTACATGATGATAACTTCCTAGATTTGGTTGGAGAACAAGCAGCGCAAGTATTTCCGAACACACTCATGGCGAGGGAAGGAATGTCCATCCAACTTCCGACACCAGCACCCCAACCAGAAGACTTAAAAGATATAAAAATGTCAGTATAAATTACGAATACCAAGTATGATTTGCTCGGAAAGATAAAACTTGTTCAATTTGTGTAAAAATGTAAAGCGTGTGGGTTACCTCATCGCTAACTACAGCTTTAACTCCTACTGCTGTTGCCCTGGGAAATTTCGACGGCGTTCACCAAGGGCATCAACAGGTAGTTAAACCTGTATTGCCTCAGTTACATAGTTCGGAAACTGCACGTAGTCCAGCAGTATCAACTCAAGGGGGTCGTCGATTAGACAACGGATTATTAATAAATCTAGATAATGATTGCTGGGAAAGTGATTATCGTATTAGTGCCAGCGATCGCCCTTTACCCACCGTTGTCACTTTTAATCCTCATCCGCGAGAGTTTTTTACTGGGCAACCTCGTGCTTTACTAACGCCGTTAGATGAAAAAGTAGAATTATTGACTGCTTTGGGAGTAGAACAATTAGTTTTACTACCTTTCGATCGAGAAATGGCAGATTTAAGCCCTAAAGAGTTTGTCGAACAGATATTAGTGCGACAGCTGAAAGCTAAATGGATTAGTGTAGGGCAAGATTTTTGTTTTGGACATGGACGTTCAGGAACTTCAGCAGACTTACAAGCAATTGCTGCCAAATATGGCGTGGAGGTAGCGATCGTGCCGATTCAAAACAATGAAGGGGAAAGAATTAGCAGTTCTGCTATCCGTCAATTTCTCCTTGATGGGGAAATTGAAAGGGCTAATCAATTATTGGGAAGACCTTATACTTTAATCGGTTACGCGATCCAAGGTCAGCAGTTAGGTAGAACCATAGGGTTTCCTACCGCTAACTTACAATTACCCGTCAATAAGTTTTTACCACGTTTCGGTGTGTATGCGGTACGAGTTTCGATCGATCGATCTCAAGAAACGGAAACTGTTTTAGCACCAAACACAACAACAGAGGAGAATTCATCTATTCTTACTCCTTTAAAAGGAGTGATGAATATTGGTCGTCGTCCTACTGTAGACGGGATTAATCAAACAGTGGAAGTTCATTTGTTAGACTGGACAGGAGACCTATACGGTAAAACTTTAACAGTTAGTTTAGAAAAATTCCTGCGCCCAGAACAAAAATTTTCCTCCCTAGAAGAACTCAAACAACAGATTACAGCTGATTGTTGGCAAGCAAGATCGGTATTGGGTTAATTAAAGGTGATAATTATGAAGATTAGGAACTGGGAAATGGGAAAACTAAAATAGAGATTTCTGTACTCTTTACCATTTACCTTTTACCTTAAATATGAGAACAGGTATTGAGCGGCTAACTGAAAACTTGGGTCTGACCCTGGTTGGCAAAACTGAAGCCATTCGTTTAGTATTGGTAGCATTGTTAGCTGGTGGTCACGCCTTGCTAGAAGACGTACCAGGAGTAGGAAAAACTTTACTCGCCAAATCTCTAGCTCGATCGATCGATGGCAAGTTCCAAAGAATTCAGTGTACTCCAGATCTATTGCCTAGCGATATTACAGGCACTAATATTTGGAATCAAAGTAAAGCCGAATTTGAATTTTTACCAGGGCCGATATTTGCTAACGTTGTCTTAGCAGACGAGATTAACCGCGCCACACCCCGCACTCAGTCGGCGTTGTTAGAAGTTATGGAAGAACGACAGGTAACGGTAGATGGGGTATCTCGACAAGTACCGCATCCCTTTTTTGTGATTGCTACACAAAACCCGATCGAATATCAAGGTACATTTCCTTTGCCAGAAGCGCAAATGGATCGGTTTACCATATCCCTTTCTCTGGGTTATCCTTCCGAAGCAGAAGAACTGCAAATGCTACAAAGGATTAAAGGAGGGATTACCGTTGAAGAGTTACAACCTTGCATTTCTTTAGAAGAAGTTTTAGAGTTACGCCGTTTGTGTAGCAACATTAAATTAGAAACTTCTCTGCAACAGTATATTATTACCTTGGTTCGTGCCACTAGAGAACATGAAGAAATTACCCTTGGTGTCAGTCCGCGTGGTGCAGTTGCTTTACAAAAAGCTACTCAAGTTTTAGCCTTTCTCTTGGGTAGAGATTATGCTATTCCCGATGATGTGAAGTTTTTAGCGCCTTACGTGCTTTCCCATCGCCTGATTCCTTCAGGAGGACGAAGAGCTAATACTATAGTAGAGCGATTGTTAAAGGAAGTTGCTATTCCTTAGTATTGGGTTCATAGTTTATTGTTATTGAGCAATTAACTATGTACTTAATGCTTCAGCAAGATTGTATAACATGACAAACCTTGCCCGGTCAAAAACTCAGAAACGAAAACAAAGACCACGATCGATCGCTTTATTCTTATTGCTCCTCTTATGGAGTAGTATTCTTGCTTGGGGTTTAACTTTATTCACTCAACCTCAACCTGTACAAAGTCAAACAGCAACTAGTACTCCATCAGTGGGAACTGTAGATGTGATTCCCCAACGTTACCGACTTGGACAAGAACTGTATTTAGAAAATTGTGCAACTTGTCATATAGGAGTACCCCCAGCAGTTTTACCTACAGAAACTTGGGCAGATTTGATTCAAGATGCTCAACATTATGGGACACAAATCAAACCGTTAGTCGATCCACAACGCTTGATTGTTTGGGAATATTTGCGGACTTTTTCCCGTGTGCGATCGCAATATGAAGAACGTACCCCCTACCGCATCGCCCAATCTCGCTATTTTAAAGCATTACATCCCCAAGTCAAACTACCCCAATCTATCCCAATGGCTAGTTGTATCACCTGTCATCCTGGAGCTGATAAGTATAATTTTCGCAGCCTCTCCGCTGAGTGGCAAGAAGGGGACAAGGGGACAAGGTGACAAGGGGACAAGGGGAAGTGAATTAACTCAAAACTCAAAACGTGCTAAGCACCGCTACGCTGACAAAACTTAAAACTTTTCCCAGTCCCCATTCCCCAGTCCCCAGTACCTATGCCTTACCTTCTGCCATAAAATGATAATATTATTAAGATAGATTAAATTTTTGCCAGTCAGAAGCGGCTGAGGAGAAAGCGATATGTGCTGACGCACAGGCTAAGCCAACGCGATCGCCACTCAGCTTTTGCTAGCCATTGAACGCTATACTGGCACTGTCCCAAAGTCTGTCCAGCCAACATTTAAAAGGTCAAAGGCAAAAAGAATGGATTCTTGCGTTTACTCTTGGTTCATTAATGCCCAAATATTTTTCTCATTACCCCTAAAATTTAATGAATATTTAAGCCACTTCAGAGATGAACACTTACCATATAAAAATAATTAGTAAAAGCTAACAAATTTTTAGATCCGAATCATTTGCACTAAACAACTAACAACATTTAATTTACTGCCATGTTAAAAACCCTTCTAGGCGATCCAAACGCTCGTAAGCTAAAAAAATACCAACCTTACATTACCGAAATAAACTTACTGGAAGAAGAAATCAAAGCACTTTCAGATCAAGAGTTAAGAGGCAAAACAGCAGAATTTAAACAAAAACTCAAAGCTGCCAAAAACCTGGCACATGAGAAAGAATTACTTGATGAAATTCTCCCAGAAGCTTTTGCCGTCGTCCGAGAAGCAGGTCGGCGCGTCTTGGGAATGCGACATTTTGATGTTCAATTACTTGGCGGAATTATCCTGCACACCGGACAAATTGCCGAAATGAAAACAGGTGAAGGAAAAACCTTAGTTGCCACACTACCTTCTTACCTGAATGCGATTTCCGGCAAAGGCGTTCACGTCGTAACTGTTAACGATTACCTTGCGCGTCGGGACGCAGAATGGATGGGACAAATTCATCGTTTCTTAGGCTTAACAGTTGGATTAATCCAACAAGGAATGTCTCCTCCCGAACGGCAAAAAAACTACGCCTGCGACATTACTTACGGTACTAACAGCGAACTTGGTTTTGACTACCTGCGCGATAATATGGCAGTTGCCATGTCAGAAGTCGTGCAACGTCCCTTTAATTACTGCATTATTGACGAAGTTGACTCGATTTTAATTGACGAAGCCCGGACTCCGTTAATTATTTCCGGTCAAGTAGAACGTCCTAGTCAAAAATATATCCGTGCTTCCGAAGTAGCAGCTGGATTGAATAAGGACGAGCATTATGAAGTAGATGAAAAAGCTCGTAACGTTATCCTATCCGATGAAGGTTTTGCGGAAGCAGAAAAATTATTAGGAGTTAAAGACCTTTACGACCCCAATGATCCTTGGGCACACTACGTTTTTAATGCAATTAAAGGCAAAGAACTGTTTATTAAAGACGTAAACTATATAGTTCGCAATGACGAAGTAGTGATTGTTGATGAATTTACCGGAAGGGTACTTCCCGGACGGCGCTGGAGTGATGGTTTACACCAAGCGATCGAAGCAAAAGAACGGGTAGAAATTCAACCAGAAACCCAAACTTTAGCTACTATCACTTATCAAAACCTGTTCCTGCTTTATCCTAAATTGGCGGGAATGACTGGGACTGCGAAGACCGAAGAAGCAGAATTTGAAAAGATTTACAAACTGGAAGTTAGCATTATCCCTACTAACCGTCCCACAGGTCGGGCCGATCTCTCTGATGTAGTTTATAAGAAAGAAAATGGGAAATGGGTAGCTATTGCTGAAGAATGCGCGGAAATGCACGAACTTGGTCGTCCGGTACTAGTGGGTACGACCAGTGTAGAAAAATCTGAAGTACTCAGTAGGTTACTCCGCCAGAAAGAAGTTCCCCATAATTTGCTAAATGCGAAACCAGAAAACGTAGAACGGGAATCGGAAATTATCGCCCAAGCAGGACGTAGAGGTGCAGTGACGATCGCCACTAACATGGCAGGAAGAGGCACAGATATTATTTTGGGTGGTAACGCCGATTATATGGCGAGACTGAAATTGCGGGAATATTTATTACCCAGAATTGTTAGCCCGGAAGAAGACGATGATTTTTCACCTTTACAAGTACCAGGTGCAGAACATAACCGCAGTGGTGGAGTAGGTTTTGTTCCGGGGAAAAAGGTAAAAACTTGGAAAGCTTCGCCGCAAATTTTCCCCACTGAACTGAGCAAAGAAACCGAAAAATTACTGAAAGAAGCAGTAGATTTTGCCGCCCAGGAATATGGGGAACGCAGTCTGCCAGAATTGGAAGCAGAAGATAAAGTGGCGGTAGCTTCGGAAAAAGCGCCTACGGACGATCGAGTAATTCAAAAGTTGCGGTATGTTTATAATCGCATTCGAGAAGAATACGAACTGTTTACCAAACGGGAACACGAAGAAGTAGTACAATTAGGCGGTTTGCACGTAATTGGTACAGAACGTCACGAATCTCGAAGGATTGACAACCAGTTGCGGGGACGGGCGGGAAGACAAGGCGATCCTGGTTCTACTAAGTTCTTCCTTAGTTTAGAGGATAACTTATTGCGGATTTTCGGAGGCGATCGCGTCTCTGGATTAATGACCGCCTTGCGGGTAGAAGAAGATATGCCCATTGAGTCGGGAATGTTAACCCGTTCCTTAGAAGGTGCCCAAAGAAAAGTCGAAACTTACTACTACGACATTCGGAAACAAGTATTCGAGTACGACGAAGTAATGAATAACCAACGTCGGGCAATTTATGCGGAACGACGGAGGGTATTAGAAGGGCAAGATTTGAAGGAACAGGTAGTTAAATACGCCGAAAAAACGATGGAAGACATCGTAGATGCTTACGTTAACCCAGAGTTACCTTCGGAAGAATGGGATCTCAAGAGTGTGGTTGGCAAAGTTAAGGAATTTGTCTACCTGCTTTCTGATTTACAACCAGAACAGTTAGAAGATTTGTCGGTTGGCGAAATCAAATCTTTCTTAGCAGAACAGGTGCGAATTGCCTACGATATCAAAGAAGCGCAAATCGATCAATTTAAACCGGGACTAATGCGGGAAGCGGAACGTTTCTTCATTTTGCAACGCATTGATACTCTGTGGCGGGAACACTTACAAGCAATGGACGCATTGCGGGAAAGTGTGGGACTGCGCGGTTACGGTCAAAAAGACCCGTTAATTGAGTATAAGAGTGAAGGTTACGAAATGTTCTTGGAAATGATGACCGCCATTCGTCGTGATGTGGTTTACTCCTTGTTCCAATTCCAACCTCAAGGACAACCGCAGGTGGAAACTGCGTCGGAAATGGTTTAGGGGAAGGCGGAAGAGAAGGCAGAAGGCAGAAGGCAGAGGGCAGAAGGAAGGAAGAAGAACAAAGGTTACTCCAATTTCCCTTGAAACTTTCTTATCTTCTGCCTTCTGCCTTTCTTCTAAGTTGAGATATCGATCGGCACTAACACCTGAGTCAAAATTCTGCCATCATCAAGAATATACAGGTTGAGAAAACCTCCGATCGCACTTATAAGTAACTGACAAATTCTTATATGTAGTCCGGGGGGTTGCTGCAAAGTATGAGGTGCTAAATCGTCTTTTGGTTGCTTTTGTAAATCAGCAATTAATTGCGGATCGATGTTGCCTGTATCAGTAATCGACAACTCCAAAAAATAATCAGAATGGAAACATTGGGGATAAGGTATTCCTGTATCTTGGGCGCTTAGTTGACGATACCAAATATCGATTCTGCCGCCTTCTTCGCCACGTTGACAAGCAGCTAACAATAGTTCGTAAACTACTAACTGTACTAAGGTAGAACCATGTTTTAGTAACAAAGCCGCAGAAGTGACAGCAGTTTTTCCTTGTCCCTCAGAACGCCAATCACCCGCATCATGAACTTTTGCCCACAAACGACGACTTTTAATCAAATCATCTACCCGTTCCAAACTCCGACGCAATAAACTGGTGACTCGAATCGGATCTTCTGATTGGGATTGTAAAACCGATTCCGTATTCCACAATTCCCTCGCTAGCATTCGGGAAAGCGCCGCCACAGAACCGCCTAACTGAGAACAAAGCTGTTGATAGCGGACTTCTTGGGCAGCTTCTTTAGGGGCAAGAGAAACAAATATCTTTAAAGTAGATGCTACAGTACGGCAAAAATCTTCGATCGCGCGATGTTTGTACCAATTTAAGCATTGCAGTTCTTGACGTTGTTGTTGCAAACTGCTGACGGTAAAAGATTCTCGGCGGAACCAAGCAAATTGTGTTACTAGTAAACCGAACGCTGGTAACGCACTTTCGAGCCAATGAACACCTAAACTATTACAAAGTACTACTACACCTGTGGGGAAATGTTCCGGTGTAGTTCGCAAAGCCATAACGACAATTTCTTCAACTCCTGAACCTGTCAGCCATTGTCTAGTATTAGGCGTTAACTGTTGTATGTTTTTATAAAGTAAACCATCGGTGTTTAAAGCTTCTTGAATTAATTCATCGGCGTAAATTGCAACAGTTTTTTCCGTATTAATGGCAAACTCTGCACTAGGAGGTGTTGTTGCCGTAACTTTGGCAATTTCATCTCCTGGTTGCCAAGAAACTAAGACGGCTACAGGCGCTTCTAGCAGACTAGCACAAGCTCTTAGGGCACTTTCTTCCAACTGTTGCAGGTTTTGGTAGTTTTGCTGCATCATGGTCAAACCCCACTGCAATGTTTGGTAGGTTTTTTGTTCCCTTGCAGATTGTTTTTGGATTTGCCATTGTTGTAAGATTAAGCCGATTTGTTGGCTAACTATCCGAAAAACTTCTTTTTCTGCCGCAGAAAAGGTACGGGGACTTTCACAGGTAATCATCAGTAAACCTTTGAGTGATTTGCCGATGTTGGTGTTGCAAATTAAAACACTTCGTACTCCTGCTTCTAAAAATCCTTCTCTCCAAGAAAGTAACTTTAAGTCTGTTGTTAGGTCTTCTATTACTACTGATTCTGAGCTACGTTCTAGTAATTTCCAATCTACATCGCTTAAATGAGGCAATATATAAGGGTTGTCTGGGGAAGATGTGGGATTGCTAACTCTGCTTTCTTTGCCGTTACGTTTTGCTGGTTTGCTAGCAGAACCTAAAGGTCGGCGATTAACCGGATGATTTTGATAGGAGATTTCAAATTGTTTGTGGTCGTTATCAAAAAGTAATACCAAAAATCGCTCTAATTGAAAGCGTTCTTTTAGCCGATCGCTCGCTTCTTTCAAGGAATTATACCAATCTTCATCGCTATAAATACCTTTGGCTATTTCTGCTAATAATAATTGGTCTTGTTTGGTTTGCTTGATCGTAGTTTCCATTTGTTCGATCGGGGAAACTAAGGCAATTATTCTCGCTGCACCGCGCAAGTAATTCTTTTCTTCCTCTTTCCAAATTCGCGGATCGTTACCTTCTACTGATAGAAATCCTAATAGTTCATCTTGTAAAAGAATTGGTGCAGCTAATAAGGATCTAGCTCCCATTCTCTGCAATAATCTACTAGTAACATCAGCCTTTAGAGAACTCAAACTTTCTCCAATGGCAACTATTTGATCGCCCAACATTGCACTATAAAAACTGCCTGATTCTTGCACAGTTATCCCGGAAGCTGGTTGTTGACTATCGCCAGCAATCCCTGCTAAACGATTACTCATGTAACGCCAAAAATACCGTTTATCTGGTTCAAACCAGTAAATATTTGTGCGAGTTGGGTTGACAAATTGATGGGTTTCGGCAACGATCGCTTCTAGTCGCTGCAACATTGTCGGCAAAGAAGGCAATTTTTGCATTATTGCCAGCAAAGGTTCATCAGGACGCTTCATCCGATGGTGATTCCAGTTAATTTCAATCTGATTTAATGAAGCTGCTAGCGTGCCTAAAAGTACAGATAATTGCGCCTTTTCTTCTGCTTGCGGCGAAATTCCCCAGCCTAATAATCCCAACAATACTACACCAAAACAGCGATCGCGATGGCGAATCGGAAAAATTAACGTTCCCCGAATCTTAAAATTAAGTGCTGCTTTGCGCCATTCTCCCGCCCGATTTGCGTCTCCTAGATCGGGAACACCGATCGGTCTTTGTTGAATTACTACCTGTTCTAATAGATCTCCTGGTTGGAGGAAAAACTTTTGCTTCAAAAAGCTAATGTCTGCATTTGGGGTAATTCCACCTTTACCCAAAATGCGATGTTCTATGTGATCGTACAAACCTAACCAAATTAAATCGTATTGCAATTCTGACTTGAGGTAATTTAGGGTGGTTTCAATTAATACATCAACGTTTTCTTCTTCCCGAAGGATTTGAAGAACACGACCCAAATTAACAATTTTTTTATCTTCAGAATATCGGTTTTGTTGTTGGGTCATTTACTGTCACTCCCGTTGGGTAATGGGTAGTTGATAATGGGTTGGTAATTAGGTAATTAGTTAAAGTAGTGGATAGCGCTCGCGTAGTGTGGCGTATAGCCCTGTCGGGCATTCAAGAAAAGCCGTATCGTAGGAGACTCTATATAGCACTAGTTTATTAACTAAAATGTGCTATCAGATAAAAAGTTAAAGGAGCGGAATAAAAAAGAAAAATTTTCACCTTTCTCTTTAAACCTTTTTCCTTTCCCTAATTAACCAATGTTTTCCCACTTGGTACAACAACCGAGTACTACCCAGTTTCTAAGGTAACAGGTAAAATCAACTTACCATCTACCACTTAGTATCTACTACTTAATAGCTTTGGACATATATCAAGACGTTTTACGCCCCATTGTATTTTCTGGATTAAAAACCGATCCAGAATTTTTGCATAAGCAATTTATGCAAATTTCGACTTGGTTGGATTGTCATATCGATCGCCCCCTGAATAGCTGGATACTCAACCAACTACAACAAAACTTTTCGATCGCAGATGCACGCCTAGAACAAACACTTTGGGATTACCAAAATCACACAGGGGCAGGATCGGAAAATTCCTCTCCAACTTTTGGGTCTTCAGTTATTATTCCCCAATCTGTGGTGTTTAAGAACCCTATGGGATTAGCAGCTGGATTTGACAAGAACGGAACGGCATCCGGTGTATGGTCAAGCTTTGGTTTTGGCTATGCTGAACTGGGTACTGTCACCCTACACCCGCAACCGGGAAACCCGACTCCGCGCTTGTTCCGGCTGTTGGCAGACCAAGCCGCACTCAACCGTATGGGGTTTAATAACGATGGTGCAGCAGCAATGGCAACCGCACTCACCGCAGCTTTACAAAGGCGACCTAGACCTATCCCCATAGGAGTTAATCTCGGTAAGTCCAAGGTAACACCATTGGAGGAAGCAGCCGCAGATTACCTGGGTAGTTTTCGCCTGTTAAAGGATTTGGGCGATTACTTTGTAGTTAATGTCTCCTCACCTAATACTCCAGGTTTAAGAACTCTCCAAGATGCGCCAATGCTAAGTGCTATCTTGTCTGCTTTACAACAAGAAAACCAGAATGCTAATAAGCCAATTCTAGTCAAAATTGCACCCGATTTGGAATGGGATGCAATTTTGGATGTTTTAGATGTTACTTTATCTCATAATTTAGCGGGAATTATTGCTACTAATACTACTATTAAACGTGAGGGTTTAAAAACTCAAATTTTGCGGGAAACGGGAAATTTAGTTAAAGATGAAGCTGGCGGAATTAGTGGTGCGCCTTTGAAAGGGCGATCGACTGAAGTGATCCGTTTTATTAGAAAGGAAACAAAGGGAAAATTGCCAATTATGGGTGTCGGCGGAATTTTTACTGCTGATGATGCTTGGGAAAAAATTACTGCTGGTGCTTGTTTGTTACAAACTTATACTGGTTGGATTTATCAAGGGCCTTTTATGGTAAAACGCATTTTACAAGGGTTGTTGGTGAAGTTGGAAGAAAGGGGTTTGTCGAATATTTCTCAGGCGGTGGGATTGGAGGAGAATTGAACCGCAAAGGACGCAAAGAGCGCGAAGGGAAGAGGAAGAGAGAAAAAGAAGGTTTTTAATAAGCACAATAGTACAAACTTGCACCTTCATATTCCCTCATTTTTTTACCATTGGATGCGAGAATTGTAAAACCGTTTCCTTCGTAACCTGGAACCCAAAAAACAATTGTTGGAGTAACATTTGCTTTTAACTGAAATACACCTATTGGTTCGGAGATTCCTGGTTCACCTTTAGCAGTAGCAAGGTTGAGAGGTGGTCGAGGTTCGCCATTATTAAAGAAGTATTTTTCTTGGATTTGACTGAAGATAACTTGCGAATTGTTAGCGACAGTCATCTTCACTTTATGAGCACTTTGTTTACGCTGCAAAATAATAATTGAACCTGCTTTCCAAGCACGAACTTCGCTGTTTTTAGGCAAAGGTCTAGGTAACAAATTCGCAGGAACTTGGGCTAAAGGCAACTTTTGCACCGGGATAGCGGTAGCTGTTTGAGCTTCTCGTTCTGGTAACAGCCAGATAGGGCCTTCGGGAGGTCGTCTGGGTGCAGAAAAAGCTGCCATTGAGGTGGGAATGCCATCGCAGCCGTAGCGTTCCTCGGAAGAACGCAGGAATGTTACTTTTTGTTTAAAATTTGGTGCAACGGCTACCAGAGGAGTTCCTGCCTTTACTTTCGCCCAAGCTTCGGTATCAGAAACAATGACTGCTTGCCCGTTTGGGTGCGAAGGCGACCAGGGGTATTGTTGCCTTCCCCCGCCTGCAACTGTGGCTAACCCTAACCAGCCTGGTATGGGCAAAAATGGTTGTTTGGGTAAATTAGCTGTGGTGGGGGAAGTTTGGGCAGTGGCGAGTTCATGCTGTACTCTTTCTGTTATCAGGAATGGGGTGGTGATTAGTGCGATCGAAAAACTAACTAATAACCAATATTTTTTAGCAATCATTGATACCTTATCTTTTAGAGGCTAAACACAGTTTTTAGTGTCTTGATTTTAGCAGTATCAATTCCGCATTCCAGTTTAGAAATAGGATTTAAGCTTTTCCACTTACTTTTACTTGCCGTAAAGATTACATCTGCTGCTTGGTCAGGATCGATCGCTTCAAACCCACCAATTTTATATTTAGATAAATAGCTCAAATGGCTAAAAATCTCATCTCTCGATGCACGTTTTATACTGATAATTTCTGGTGCTGGTGGAGGTGGTTCAGACGGTTTTGGCTGTGAAAGAAAGAAGACTTTAGAAAGTGCATCTAACTTTTTGCCCTTAGTAATTCCACACCTTAAGGTCGTAATAGGGTTAAAGTTTGACCACGTTTCCCTTTTAGCTTCTGATATTTTATTTGCTGCAATAACAGGATCTACTCCTTTCAAAGCACTACCAGGTTCGGAAATTAAATATCTCAATGCAGCTAATATAGTTTCTCTTGTAGCTACAGATAAGTTGACTTTAGGAATAGTTTCCCTTGCCAGAATTTTAGCCTGTTCGATGCTTTTTTCATCTGATTCAATTACAATACACCAAACTCTCTCTAACTCCGCTTTTTGAGCAACTGCGTAAATAAAATAATTACTAACTACCAAGTAGTTGTTGTCACTTATTTCTTTAACAATTATAGGAATCCAATTACGTCCGCCCGCTTGTAAAACCGCTTCTGCTGCTGCGGAAATAATAAAATCTGACTCATAGGATTGTCCATCAGTTTTAATTTCCTCTAGAGGCAAGTACATTAACTTACCTATATCATCAAACTTACCCATACAAAAAATACTCCTTAGCAAAACCAAGATAATGCTGCTCAACAGTAGAGTTTAGGAGAACTGCTGGAACATGAGAGAAAGCTGCATTAGCAACAGTTGCATAACTGGGAATACTAAAAATAGTTTTATCCACATTTCCCGGTGTAGCTTTAGGCCAGTAGTAGGGCAAAAGGTTTATGCCATATTCTTTAATAATTTTTTCAATTTCTGCATTAGTTACTTTGAGTTGAGGATCGGTTATCTTCTCCCCATTAAAGAATATGGACAGTGCCATTGGCCCTCCATCATTTCTAGCTTTCTTAACTTCAGGAATAAAGTCTTTAATTACTCTGGCTGCATTATATAACGATGTTGAACCATTATGTTTAGTAGGAATAAGAACTACATCAGAAGCATAAATACTACTTTGACTAAAAAATATCCATTGTGTAGGACAATCGATGATTATATAATCATAATCATAAACAAAATTCTTGAGCAGATCTCGTAATCTCGCTGAACCTTTTTGAATTGTTGCAGTAACATTATTATCTGTTAATTGTTCCATTCTAATATCAGATGGAATTACATCAAAAAGATGTACTGGCTTACCTTTTTTTCCAATAGGGCTGAAAGGAACAATGCTTCTACGTACATCTAAATTTTTATCTGTAAGACAATCGAATAAACTAACACTTCCAACTTCTAATTTGAGGCTTTTAGTTAAATCTCTCTGAGAGTCGAAATCGACTAGAAGAACTTTTTTTTGTTGCTTCTTTAGTATAGCCGCTAAATTGATAGTAGTAGTTGTCTTTCCAACTCCACCTTTATTATTATATACAGAAATAGTTAAGGCTTTTGGCGGATTCTCAATCAAATTTTTAATTTGTGTAACAATATCTGTAATATTATCTTTTTTAATTATTTCATTATTAGTTGCAGGGATTACAATCCTACCATGTCTCCGAAATAGTTGAATATGAACTCCATTAGTAATAATCCCCCATTGGGCTGTTTGACATTTAGGTGCAAGTAGGTACTTTTTAATTTGCTGTCTAGCGGCTAAATATTGAGGTGTACCTTCTGCTAAGTTTATTTTATTACCAGCACCAGTCGCTCTTGCTTTTACTTCAACAAGTAAATAAGGATTAATCTGAGACTTAGAAAAAATATCGCTATCCTTGTTGTAGCGAACTGCAAAATCTACTTTGTCTGCACCATTACCTGTCTTGAACTGCGGACGGCGCTCTTGTGCATTAAAGCCTAGAGCTTCCAGAAGAGGTTCTACAAATTGATTACAAATGACTTGCTCTACGCATTCATCAGGAAGAATTTTGTCTAAAATATCACTCCAATTTGTTAGCGGCATTACCTATTACCTCAGAACTTAAATAAGTTAGTATACTCATCCAATTACTAGAATCAGTCTTTTCAGTTAAGAAAATCAACCGTATTTCTTGGTATATAGGTTTTTCACAAAATACCAATCAAACAGACTTTATTACTTAAATTTAACGCCTGAGAGTTAAAATATACCATTTTCTTTGTCAAATGCCTCACTAGGAAAAAAGTTTAAACCTAATACCTGTTCCAAACAGTCAGGACATTGATCAGGAAAAGCTTTGTAGTTAATAGAACTTTCTCTCATCGCTAAATTTACCTCACCTCGATCGCCTTTTTATAGAAATTCGAGAAATAGGTTTTAAACTAGGACTTTCATCAAGCAAATGTCGAATTATAGGAAGCTGTTCTCACTGACTAGAAAACCTATCTTTTAAAACGCAAAAAGAAACCAAACTTTATCATACTATATATATACCAGCAAAAATTATTAAAATAATTAACTTCTGTATAGAGATCTATAAAAACTTAATTATTATGAGTTTATTAACAAGTTATACTTCGCCTTCAACTGCCTACTATCATGAATTTATCTCTTAATTAGCGATTTTCAAATAATAATTTTTCCCTCTGAAAAGAAAGGCTTTTTAGCAGTGAATTTACGTAATTACACGGTTGCCAAAATCTGAAATAACCTATTTTGTTTTTAACTTTGAATATCTTTACTAACGCCAATATAAGGTTTTTCGGAATAATAAATCAGTAGCCGTTTTCCACACAATTTTTATGCTGAGTCTGTTGTTTCCGTTATCCCAAATTTAATTATCTATTCACTCCTCACAACCCAAAAGTAAAAGACTATGACAGTAAAATTACCTGGCTACCAACTCCTCGAAACCGTTCATTCTGGAGGGAAAACAGTAATTTATCGAGGTCAGCGAGAAACAGACAAAACCTCAGTTATCGTCAAAACTCTCAGGTCTGAATATCCCACTTTAGAAGAAATTACTCGCCTGCGACACGAATATAAAATTATGCAGCCCCTCCATCTTGCAGGAGTAATTCAACCTTATGAATTAAAGGACTATCAGCACAGTTTAGCTCTGGTGCTAGAAGATTTTCCCGGCATAACGCTCAAAGATTTTATCTCTAGCCAAACAAATACTTTAATCGATTTTCTGAAAATTGCGATCGATCTCGCCCAAACGCTGGGAGAACTGCACGAAAACCACATTATCCACAAAGATATTAAACCGCATAATATCCTGATCGATCCTGAATCTTGTGAAATCAAACTGATCGATTTTAGTATCTCTTCACTGTTGGATAAAGAAAACCCGACGATTAGCAATCTCAACTTATTAGAAGGCACTCTCGCCTATATGTCGCCAGAACAAACTGGCAGAATGAATAGATCGATCGACTATCGCACGGATTTTTATTCCCTCGGCGTTACTTTCTATGAAATGCTGACAGGAACTCTCCCCTTTAATTCGACCGATCCGATGGAATTGGTACACTGTCATATCGCTAAAATTCCCGCACCACCATGTCAAGGATCGGTTTGTTGCTTGTCGGAAGTACCAGAAGCAGTGGCAGCGATCGTCATGAAATTATTAGCTAAAAATGCCGAAGATAGATATCAAAGTGCCTGGGGATTGAAATCAGATTTAGAAGAATGTTTAAATCAATTCCAAAGTACAGGTAAAATTGAAAACTTTGTCCCTGGTAGATTAGATAAATCCGGGCAATTTCTAATTCCGCAAAAACTTTACGGACGCGAAAATGAAGTGGCAACTCTCATGGATGCCTTCGCCAGAGTTGCTGCGAGTGCCAGCGAAATAATGCTCGTTTCCGGTTATTCGGGAATTGGGAAAACTTCAGTTGTTAATGAAGTTCACAAACCAATTGTTGGCGCGAGGGGATATTTTATCGCTGGCAAATTCGACCAATTCAAACGGAATATTCCTTATGCTGCGATCGCCCAAGCATTCGGAGAATTACTGCGGCAAATGTTCGCCGAAAATGCTCAAGAAATTATCATTTGGAAAGAAAAACTAGAAACAGCATTAGGTGAAAACGGACGAGTAATTATTGACGTAATTCCTGAAGTAGAATTCATTATTGGCAAACAACCAGAAGTACCACAACTAGGGCCAACCGAATCGCAAAATCGCTTCAATCGGGTGTTTAAACAATTCTTAAGTACGTTCGCCACTCAAGAACATCCGCTGGTGGTATTTTTAGATGATTTGCAGTGGGCAGATGCAGCTTCTTTGAAACTTATTCAATTGCTGACCACCGATCCTGACAGTCAATATTTGTTAGTAATTGGGGCATATCGCGATAACGAAGTTAGTCCGACGCATCCTTTAATATTGACGTTGGAGGAAGTGGAAAAAGCCGGAGCAAAAGTTAGTAATATCGTCCTTTGTCCGTTGAATTTTGCCAATGTCACCTTACTAATAGCCGATACGTTAAAAGAAATTCCCGATTTAGACAATTCAATAACTCCGAAAAATCGAGTATTTGGATTGGCAGAGTTACTGTTTAATAAAACTGGGGGAAATCCTTTCTTTTTAACGCAACTGTTTAAAACCCTGTACGCAGAAAAACTGATAACTTTTGATTTTCATGAAGGGCGCTGGCTATGGGATATTGAGAAAATTCAAGCCATTGGAATAACCGATTATAATGTGGTTGAATTGGTAGCCAGAAATATTCAAAAACTGTCTGTTCCAACGCAAAAAGCACTCAAATTAGCAGCTTGTATCGGCAATACATTTAGTTTAGAAAATTTGGCGATCGTTAATGAGCAATCTTTATTAACTACTGCTGATGATTTGTGGGAGGCGCTTCAGTCGGGATTAGTTTTGCCCTTGAGTCAGGCTTATAAAATCCCCCTATTTGTGGACAAAGAACAGCCGATAAATTGGCTAAATTTGGAAGATGTGAAAATTGGATACAAGTTTTTGCACGATCGCGTCCAGCAAGCTTCCTACTCCCTAATTCCAGAAGCAGACAAACAAACAACGCACCTGAAAATCGGTCAGTTGCTTTTGGAGAAAACTAATAAAGCCTTACTAGAAGAAAACATTTTTGATATCGTCAATCAGTTAAATATTGGCGTTGATTTAATTACCTGTGAATCGGAGAAACAGGAATTAGCAAATCTCAACTTAATTGCCGGAAAAAAAGCCAAAGTTGCTACTGCTTACGAAGCGGCAGTTAAATATTTGAATCGAGGTTTACAACTGCTAAAACAAGATAGCTGGGAAAATCAATATCGCTTAACGCTATCTCTGTCTGTGGAAACTGTAGAAGCTGAATTTTTGAACGCCAATTTCGATCGCGCTGCTAATCTAGCTGAAATTGCCTTAGAAAAAGCTGAAACATTACTCGATCGCATCAAAATTCACGAGCTAAAAATGCAGTTTGAAATAGCTCAAAATCAGATGTTAAAAGCGATCGATACAGGTGTTGAAGCTCTCAGTTTGTTAGGAATTTCTCTCTCCACTTCTCCCAACACTCAACCAACTTTTCCCAAATTACCTCAACTGGAAGAGATAGAAAATTTGCCAGTAATGACCGCACCAGAAGACTTAGCAGCAATGCGAATTTTGATCGCAATTATGCCAGCGGCTTATCAAGCCAAGCCAGAAATCATGCTGTTAGTTATTCTGACAATGATTCAACTTTGTCTCGATCGCGGACATTCCACATTAGCACCTTACCCTTATGCACTTTACGGCATGATTTTGTGTGCGGCGATGGGAGATATCGAGGGAGGATATCATGCAGGTCAACTGGGACTTAAGTTATTAGAACAATTCAATGCTAAAGAGTTTCAAGCCAAAGTTTTTACAACCTTTAATCCCTTTATTAGACCTTGGAAAGAACACGCTAGAGAAACCCTCGCACCGTTTATTAAAGGTTTACAAAGCGGTTTAGAAATAGGAGATTTGGAGTATGGCAGCTATTGCGCGATGAACTATTGCACCTATTTATTTTTGGTAGGCGAACACTTAGAAAGTGTGGAACAAAAGCAAAGCAAATACATCGATTTCCTGCTGCAATTGAAACGAGAAGTTGCCATTGCTTATGCCAGAATTTGGGGACAACTAGTGCAGAATTTGCTGGGTAATTCTTTAGAAAAATACCGTTTAATTGGCAAATACTTTGATGAATCAGTTAGGTTGCCAGAACTGAAAACAGCGAATAATGGAATGTTGTTGTTTGCTGTTTATTTATCTAAACTGATTCTGCTTTACACCTTAAAAAATCGGGCAGAAGCTTTAGAAAATGCCTTCTTAGCTGCCGAACAGCTAAGTTGCGTGATGGGTTATATGACTGTTGCCACGCACAATTTTTACTACTCGCTGTCTTTGCTAGCAATGTATGCAGAAGTGGATGCTAGCGAACAAGAAAAATATTTAGCTTTGGTGGAATCCAATCAGGAAAAAATGAAACATTGGGCGGATCATTGCCCAGCTAATTATCAGCATAAATACGATTTAATTGAGGCAGAAAAAGCCAGAGTATTGGGGCAAATTTTAGAAGCGATGGAATTGTACGATCGCGCTATTGCTGGAGCCAAAGAACAAGGATACATCCAAGAAGAAGCGTTAGCGAACGAACTAGCAGCAGAATTTTATCTTGTTTTGGGCAAAACTCAAGTAGCCAAAACCTACATGACAGAAGCTTATTACAAATATATTCGTTGGGGCGCTATTGCAAAAGTAAAAGATTTGGATGTGAGATATCCTCAGTTAATTTTGCGATCGCTACAGCCAGAAACCACCAATATTCTTGAACTAACTCAAACAAATTCAACAACTTCAAAAAGTGCTCAAATTCTCGACTTAACTACTGTGCTGAAAGCTTCTCTTCTCCTGTCTGGAGAAATCGTCCTCAGCAACCTGTTGGAGAAGTTGATAAAAGTAGCGATCGAAAATGCTGGGGCTCGTCAAGGTTGCTTTATCACTAAACACCAGGAAGAGTGGATAATTGAAGCTTCGGGAAATATTGAAAGCAATGAATTCAGCGGTTCATCTACTAAAGTAAACTTGCATAATTCATTGCTCATCGCTGATTCTTCAGTTTTACCTATTTCTATCCTTAATTATGTAGAAAGAACCGGAGAAAGCCTGATTTTAGATAACGCCGCCCTTACCTCAAAATTTACCGCCGATCCTTACATCGCCGCCAACCAATCTAAATCGATTTTATGCTTGCCTCTGCTTCATTCAGCAAAGCTTTCTGGGATTCTTTACCTAGAAAATAACCTACTCGTTGGTACTTTTACTGCCGAACGATCGCGTGTATTAAATTTGTTGAGCGCCCAAATTTCGATCGCGATCGAAAACGCCCGCCTCTACTCCAGCTTACAAACCTATTCCCAAGAACTAGAAACCAAGAACGCAACTTTATTAGAATTATCTGCCAGAGAGCGAGAAAAAGCCGAACAATTAGCACAATCTTTGCACCAACTCCAACAAACTCAAGCTCAATTAATTCAAACCGAAAAAATCTCCAGTTTGGGGCAATTAGTAGCAGGTGTTGCCCACGAAGTTAACAACCCAGTTAGCTTCATTAACGGCAACCTCCATCACGCCAACGAATACGTTTCTGACTTGGCAGCACTACTCGAACTTTATCAAGAACACTATCCCAATCCTGTTGCTGAAATTGCAGATAAAGTCGAAGAAATTGATTTGGAATATCTGTTGGAAGACTTGCCGAAAATGCTGTCTTCGATGAAATTGGGAACCGATCGCATTAGAGATATTATGCAATCTTTACGCAACTTCTCACGGGTAGACGAAGTAGGTGCTAAACCTGCTAATCTCCACGAAGGTATAGATAGCACGCTAACTATTCTCAACCATCGCTTGAAAGGGAAAGGAGAACTCAAAGCAATTAATATTGTGAAAAAATACGGAGATTTGCCCTTAGTCGAGTGCTACGCCGGACAAATGAATCAGGTATTTATGAATTTGTTAGCAAATGCGATCGACTCAATGGAAGAAAGCAGAAAAGTCAGCGAAAAACAGATTTGGATTTCCACAGAATTAGTCAAACAAGAAGACTGTTCCCTTAATCCCTCATCCTTCGCCGTGATTCGGATTAAAGATAACGGAGCGGGTATGACACCCAATATCCAACAACGTTTATTTAAACCCTTCTTTACCACTAAACCAGCAGGTAAAGGTACTGGTTTGGGATTGTCCATCAGTTACCAAATAGTCACCGAAAAACATAAAGGTCGTTTGCGTTGTCTTTCTGCACCAGACGAAGGAACCGAATTTATCGTCGAGATTCCAATAACCGGAAATTAAAGGTATCAGGACTATACGTAGGGTGCGTTAATGCCAGTGTGACGCACCATCCCACTTACTTATAAAATTCACATGGAATGGTGCGTTAGTAATACCAATTCTCTATGAAGATACGCTGCATCAAACCCCACCCCAAACCCCTCCCCGTAGACGGGGAGGGGCTAATGATTAAGCGCAATTTTACAGAGAATTGCTATAACGCACCCTACGGATAGCATATAAATTTTAAGCCACCAAAAATTCTTTCATTTCCATAAAAGTTACTTCCCAAACTAACCTGGGTTGAGCATATTTTTGCAATAACTTTTTCGCTCTTTCTAACTTTTCAATCATCCCTCGTTGAAAAAATCTCTGCCAATAATATTGTTGTAAATAATCTGCTAACCAAAGTTGTGCTTCTGTATCTAAGTTTTTATCAATTTCTCTGGCTAAATCTAATGCTTGGCGCAAAGTTTGCGGTACTTGTCTGATTTTATTTAACAACTCTTCGGGAATCGCTTGTAGTTGTTGCCAAGCAAAAATTGCTTCTCCCGGACTTCCTGCTGCTAAAGCTAAAACTTCTGGATGTTGTAAAATTTCCTGGTTTCCGGTTGCAGTTAATACCTGTTCCATCGCTGCTAAATTTAAGCGAGAAAAAGGGATTCTTTGACACCGGGAAATTAAAGTGGGTAACAAAGACTCAACTGCTGGAGCAATTAAAATTATTGTGGCTTTTCCCGGTTCTTCTAAAGTTTTTAATAACCCATTTGCGGCGGCTTCAGCCATACTTTCGGCTTGTTCTATGACGACAAAACTGCGGGATGCTTCTAAAGGTGGACGACCTAAAAATTGGGAAACTTCGCGGATTTGTTCTAAGCGAATTTGGGGTGGTGCTTTGCGTTTCACCCCTTTTTCAGCTGCTTCTGCTGCGGAAATTCTGACACCATTATGTAAATAAGTGGGTTCTACCCAAAGTAAATCGGGGTGATTTTTTAATTGAATCCGTTTTTTGATTGCCTTACTCTTTTCGTCTCTTTTGTCTGGAGGTAGGGAATTGGAAAATATTAATTCAATAAAACAACTAGCTGTTAAACTGCGTCCAATGCCATCAGAACCAGCAAATAAATAAGCGGGAGCAATGCGGTTTTTGGCTACTGCTTGTTTGAGGAATTCTACTGCTTTTTCTTGACCAATAACTTGTTGAAAAAATTCCATTCAAATAAATCACTCGTAAAAAACCAGGTTCGTTGTGAGGACTTTAGTCCTGTTATTGCGGTAAGGAACGACTGAAGTCGCTACTACGAGCTTAATGTAATAAATTTGGTTCGTTGTGAGGACTTTAGTCCTGTTATTCAGGCGAGGAACGACTGAAGTCGCTACTACGAACTTAATGTAATAAATTTGGTTCGTTGTGAGGACTTTAGTCCTGTTATTCAGGCGAGGAACGACTGAAGTCGCTACTACGAACTTAATTATAAAATGTAATATTTAAGGGTTGTACCATTGAGTTAATCTTTCATTTACAATCTTTTGGATTTGTTCAGCTATTAATTCTTGATTTTGGTTGGCATCTATCTTGACGATTCGCTGGGGATGAGCTTTTGCTAATTCGGTGAAACCTTGTTGTACTCGGTGGTGAAAAGCTAAATCAGCTTCTTCCATTAAGGTGATTTCCCCTTGTTTGCGCTTGCGTGCTAAACCAATTTCGACATCAAGATCTAGCCAAACAGTTAAGTCGCTTTCTAAACCATTTGTAGCTATATTGTTAAGCTGAGAAATTAAGGATTGATTAAGTCCGCGACCATAACCTTGATAGGCGATCGTAGAATCGGTAAAGCGATCGCATAAAATCACCACACCCTTAAGCAAATTCGGCTTTAACAACTCCTCAACGTGCTGAGTTCTATCCGCAGCATACAACAACAATTCCGCTCTCTCCTGAATCGTCGTTTCTTTACCTCGTTCTAGCAACAATCGCCGCAACTCCAAACCCAAATTTGTCCCACCCGGTTCCCGCGTTACCATTACTGGTTCAGCCTGAATCTGCTCTCTAAGAAATTGCACCCAACCACTTTCGGTTAACCAATCACGTAAACGCAGCAACTGAGTAGTTTTACCACAACCCTCTACTCCTTCAAAGACAATCAATTTGCCAGACTGCCCAGAATTACCCCGTGAAAACTGGGAAACTTTTGCCATCTCCTGCTGATTTCCTTGACCCAAATTGCTGAATGTGAACATAATTTAAAGACAGTCCTAGCAAAATAACAATCTTGGCAAAAGAGAGTCAAAACATATCTTTGATCTCCGCAAAGGTTAGGTATTATAAGAGGGTCTTAGAACAAAAGCCGGAGGAATGATGGCTCGTTACACTAGCTCCTATACAGTTGGCCTTCCCTTCCCACGCATTGGTGAATTGGTGGTAGAAGTTTTAAAATCCTGTCCATTAGAAATCACCTACAACACAGGGGAATATATTATGGCCAGGGAAACGCCTGGTAAAGTTTCGTTTTCCAAGCTTGCCAGCGTTGAAATCCTGATTGACCGCACTACTTCAACTGAGAAAGAAACTAAAATGACTTTGGTGGTCAAAAACGAAGAATTACCGTTGCAAGTTGATAACCACTGCTATCAAATGTTTCAGTTGGTAAGTCAGGCACTTGTTGGCTATCGCAGTTGGCAAATAACTGAACCTGTAGCTGGATAGCTACCTAAGCTTTTGGACACTTTATATAAGTTTATCCAATGGAATCGATCGGCATCATTCATCAAAACTAGCAGGATTAATCAACGTAATGTCATAAGGGTCTTCAAGCGGTCCTGTGGGTACAGTAGTGTCTGGCTTCAACTGATAATAAGTCGCTTTTACACCTGGACCGAAGACCACCTCATCTTCATCTTTGAGATCGTGAGCAGCTGTTCTCCGACCATTAATAATCAAACCATTGGCACTAGCTTTACCTGTGGCATCTCCATCCATAATCCTGTAGTAATAACTGCCATCTTTGTTGGGTAACTGAACTAAAGTGGCATGACGACGAGAAACGAACTGGGAGTATAACCGAATATTACACTCTGGATCTCGACCGATCGAATAAGCAGGCTTAGTGAGGATAAACTCTTTACGCCCCTTATCATCTTCCACCATTAAAAGGTATTTACCGTTTGATTTTGCCATTGAAAAACCTTTCCTGCAACGAGTTTATAAAACAATCATCCACTTTAATGTCCTAATCAATTAACTAAATCAGTTTCAGTCAAAGACAAAAGTAAAAAGCGCAAAAACTGTAAATTTTCTGGGAGTTTGACCCTTTTTACTTTGATGGTTTCTGCTATTAGTTAATCGTTAGGCTTTTGTTGACTTCGAGGTAAGCGACGTAACAGCAATGAGTTAGTGACTACGCTAACAGAACTAAAAGCCATCATGGCACCAGCAGCAGCCGGATTGAGGACTACCCCAAAGTTGGGTAACAAAATACCCGCCGCTAAGGGAATTCCCAAAATGTTGTAAGCAAGTGCCCAAAATAAATTTTGGCGGATTTTGTTGAAAGTGGCACGGGAAAGTTGAATCGATGCCACAATATCCATGACGGCATCGCGCATTAAAATAATTTGAGCACTTTCGATCGCAACATCTGTTCCGGCGTGCATGGCAATACCCACATCTGCTTGAGCTAAAGCTGGTGCATCATTAATCCCATCACCAATCATAGCTACTCGATGACCTTGACTTTGGAGAGCAGCCACAGTCTGCGCTTTGCCATCTGGTTGCACTTGCGCTAAAATATCTACCGCGTCAATTCCCAATTTTTCGGCAACTACTAAAGCTGCTTTTTGCCGATCTCCTGTCAGCATCATAACTCGCAATCCTAGCTGTCTCAAAGCCTCCACTGCTTTAGCCGCATCAGGTCTCACCGAGTCGGTAAAAGCAATTAACCCGAACAAACAATTACCAGCTGCCACATAAACGATAGTTTTTCCCGCATTTCCTAGAATGCTGGCTTTTTCAGTCAGACTCGGATCGATCGTTACACCATGCTGTTGCAGCCAGGTTTCTGTTCCGACTAACACTAACTGCTGTTCTACTCTTGCTGATACACCTTGTCCAGGTTCAGTATAAAAGTCTTCCGCAGCGGGAATGAATAAACCAGCTTGAGTAGCAGCTTGGTTAATGGCGGAACCTAAAGGATGGCGGCTACCACTTTCGGCGGCTGCGGCGAGTTGGAGGAGGGAAAATTTAGCTAAAGGCGAGTTTGATTCTAAATCTTGGCTGGGAATACAGTCGGTAAGGGTAGGATAACCACTGGTGAGGGTGCCTGTTTTGTCGAAAACTACCGTATCTAATGCAGATACTCGTTCTAAAACATCTCCTCCTTTAATCAGTAATCCCTGTTCTGCACCGATGCCAGTACCGACTAAAATGGCGGTTGGGGTGGCTAGTCCCAAGGAACAGGGACAAGCGACGACTAAAACTGCGATCGCTAATTTTAAACTCAACAGTAATGGTGATAACTGATGTGTTAAATGATGTGTACCATGACTCATGGCTCCATTAACTAAAACATCAGGCCAAATCCGAGTTCCGGCAAAGTACCAAAATAAAAAGGTCAGTGTAGCTATGGTGATTACGCCGTAGGTGAAGTACCCGGCTACGGTATCGGCTAATCTTTGTACTGGTGCTTTGCGAATTTGGGCAGTTTCAACTAAGCTAACTATTTGCGCTAAGGTGGTATCCTTACCTGTACGGGTGGCTCGAATGGCGATCGCTCCACTTTGATTCAAAGTCCCCGCAGCGACAGCATCTCCTTTTTTCTTACTCACAGGTATGGCTTCTCCGGTAAGCATTGACTCGTTTACCGTTGTTTTTCCTTCTACCACTTCGCCATCGACAGGAATCTTTTCTCCTGGCAATACCTGTAAAAATTCTCCCACACGCACCTGATCGGCGGGAATTTCCACGCTATTTTGCCCGAATGCTGCCACACTAGGATCGGCAATTAAACGTGCCATCCGAGGTTGTAGGGAAACTAAGGCTTCAAAGGCAGAGGCAGCTTTGACTCTAGCTTGTTGTTCTAGGGTTCTTCCCAACAAGATAAAGCCTAACAGCATTACTGGTTCATCAAAAAAGCATTCCCAACCTAGTTGGGGAAACAGTAGCGCGATCGTACTCGCAGTATAAGCGGTAAAAGCCCCCAAACCCACTAAAGTATTCATGTTGGGGGAATTATGCCGCAGTCCGCGCCACCCATCTACTAAAATAGAACGACCCGGCCCTAATAAGGTAGCGGTAGCTAGTCCCCAGTGAAACCAAAATGAAGTGAGAATTGTCGAATGTTCGCCTGGAATTAGGGAATGTCGGGTAAAATGACCAATCCCTGAGAGAAATATCAAAATTGCTGCTATTATCAGTTGCCGAATTGAAGATTTTATTGCCTGACGGTGGCGTTCGGCTGGAGTAACATAATTACTACTGGTTAGCTGATTTTCCGAAGTTCTCGGTTGACTGGGGAAACCTGCATCTGTCAACTTAGCGGCTAAAGTGTATGGTTCAACTTTACCGGATTTTACCTCGCAAACTGCCACCTCGGTAATCAGGTTGACACAGGCAGAAATTACGTCTGGATGTTGTGTCAGCTGATTTTCTACAGCTTTGACGCATCCAGCACATTTCATCCCTGTCACATCCAGGGTAATTGTTTCTGATTTCGAGTCAGAGTTGGCGATCGCTAATTCGCTCTTCACTTGCATAGACTTTATAATTTACTGTGACACCTACGCGCTTCAATAGTTTACCTATTTTGAGGTTAGGCGAAAGGCAGACTAATTGGTTGTAAATCAACAACTTTTTTAATCTACCAAGATGTTGATATGTTTGCTTTTTTACATACCCCCACCTAAAATAAACAAACTAATCAGAGTACCGCTATTCCAAAGACTGTGGAGAAAAATTGGTGCCAAGAGATTGCGCGATCGACTATACACTACACCTAATACAATGCCTAAAATTGTTAATGGCAGAACTTCGGAAAGGCTCAGATGCGCGATCGCAAACAGTAAACTACTAGCAATAATTGCGCCCCAAACTGGTAAATAACGAGTTAAAGAAGGCAACAAAAATCCTCGAAATAGGATCTCTTCAAATATCGGGGCTGCGATCGCCGCAGTGACAAAAAATATTGCCAAAGCTACCAAATCTTTTGCTTCCAATGCTAAAGATAACAGGGGATTACTGCCTCCTTGTCCCTGCCAAATTCTTTGGTTAATTAAGGAAATTAAAATCACCAAAGGCAAAGCTGCCAAATAGCCACCAAATCCCCAAAGTAACCACTTATCTAACAGTTTAAACCGAAACCATCCTTCAGGTAAAGGTAAGAAAGGTTTGATGGATACATACAAAACCAACAAAGCAGCAGCAGCTACTAGGAGATAATTAACAAAAACTAAAAGAGCCTTAGACCGTAAATCAAAATTTGCGGTGTCAAAATTTAACAGTTTTACGGTTATTGGTAACACCAGAATAGACACCAAAATTTGCATCAGAAAAAAGCCAGCGACAAACACCTGTAAAATAATTTCCCCATCCCAAGGTGTTGACCAAGTTAAATCTCCATTTTGCGCCAATAGAGAATCTTTACCTTTAATTGCTCTTTGAATTAGCAAGAAAAGTAACAATCCTACGCCTATTAACAACCCTAGTGTCGGTACAGCGCCCACAATTGCCAATTTTAAAACAGCTTGTTCAGCCATTTCTTGTTCAGCCGCTACTAATTCAGCTAAAGCCTCTTCTCTTTGTTGTAAATAGTACAACTTGGATAAAGCTCGATCGCGAAACCAGCCATCTAAAGATTTTTTGATTGTCGCTTCAGAATTAGGTAAAATCTGCGGTGGATTACTCCACAAACCCAGCAAAACCTCAGTAATTTTCAAAGATTGAGAATTAGAATTTTTCGCTTCTAATCTTTGAATTACTGATTGCCAAGTCTCAACAGCAGTTTTCCTTTCTCCTTGTTTAGCTTGTAAAATTCCCAACCGTAAATCTGCTTGATTGATGAAATCTTCTAATTGGGTAATCGTTGTTTCTAGTTGTTCTGTTTTAGCTGGTAAAACTTCCGCTTGTGCCTTAGCTTTTGCTAAATTAGTCTCTGCTTGTTCTCGCGCTTCTTGATATTGCTTTTGAGCATTTTTCAAAGGTTCTGTACCAATTAAAGCATCTTGCAAAGATTTACTATTTGCTTCCTCTCCTGGTTCTCCTTGCCATTCGGTTGCGTGCAACAGTAAATTAGTTTGGTAGAGTTCCAAACGGCTTTGAATTTGTGGCTGTTGCCAACTCCCTAACAAAGATGGGCCAATGAAAAACACAACTAAAAAAACCGTTAGCAACCCTAAAATTAACCTTTTGAGCGTCATTTAATTCTCCGCAATTTACCTTTACCATTAAAGCTTATTTGTTGTACATTATCTGCAATTATATCGATTACCCATTTTCTCAACTACGATAATTTGCCCAGTACATTTTAGCAATTAAAATATGTTGTTATTGGGTACTTTTATCGCCTTAATCACTAATTTTGGAAATTTGGAAGGGCGATACGCGCTACGCGCAAACTTCGGGAACGCACAAACAACAGCATCGAAATGTCCAACCATAAGGTAAAATCATCTTGGCACAATTATGCTCTGCCGCTCCCTCACCGAAAACCTTTGTGGAGGATAAAACTCTGTCAACTCGCGTTATCCTTGTCCGTCACGGGCAAAGCAGCTACAACAAAGAACAAAGAATCCAAGGTCGCTTAGATGCGTCTATTCTAACGGAAGAAGGCCGTGCTACTGCCGTTCAAGTTGCTAGCGCCCTCAAAGGACTAAAATTTGCTGCAATTTATAGTAGTCCTTTACAACGTGCAAAAGAAACAGCATTAACTATTTTTTCCTGTTTAGAAACCTTAGATCTAACTTCAGTAGAAGTCAAAGAGAATCTGATGGAAATTCACCTACCTCTTTGGCAAGGAATGTTAAAGGAAGAGGTAAAGGAAAAGTTTCCCGAAGATTATAAATGTTGGAAGCATCGCCCTCATGAATTGCGAATGCTAGTACCAACAGAAACAGGTGAAACAGAAGAATATTTCCCGGTACTAGCCTTATTTGACCAAGCCAAGTTATTTTGGCAAGAAATATTACCGCGCCATCAAGGACAAACAATTATGATTGTGGCGCACAATGGGATTAATCGCTCTTTAATTTGTACAGCAACAGGTATTCCCCCAGCTTCCTATCATTCAATTCAACAGTCGAATTGTGGTGTTAGCGTTTTGAATTTCCCTGATAATTTCTCCTTTGATGCAACAGAAGGAAATAGCAAAGGAGTTCAACAGGTACAAATAGAATCCATGAATGTGATTAGTCATTTAGGAGAAAGTTTACCTAAACCGCGACCTAATCACAAAGGCCCTCGGTTATTATTAGTCAGACATGGGGAAACTGATTGGAATCGTCAGAAAAAATTCCAAGGTCAAATTGATGTTCCTTTGAACGATAATGGTAGAGAACAATCAAAAGCAGCCGCAGAATTTCTGAAAAATATAGAAATTAATTTGGCTATTACTAGCCCAATGTTGCGTCCAAAAGAAACAGCCGAAATTATCTTGAAATATCACCCAAAAGTAGAGTTAGAATTACTTCCTGATTTACAAGAAATTAGTCACGGACTTTGGGAAGGTAAGTACGAAAGCGAGATTGAAGAAGGTTATCCTGGTTTGTTGAAACAATGGCAGAATGCGCCGGAAACTGTGCAAATGCCAGAAGGAGAGAATTTACAACAAGTGTGGGATAGAGCGATCGTAGCTTGGCAATCTATAGTAGTAAAATACAGCCAACAACCAAAAACAATTTTAGTTGTTGCTCATGATGCGATTAATAAAGCCATTCTCGCCCATTTATTCAACTTAGGCCCAGAAAATTTCTGGAACTTTAAACAAGGCAATGGTGCTGTCACCGTCATCGATTATCCTGATGGTATAAACGCTTTACCAGTCCTGCAATCAATGAATATCACCTCTCACTTAGGTGGTGGTGTTTTAGATAAAACCGCAGCTGGCGCATTGTAGAGAAGGCAGAAGGCAGAAGTAACGAAAGGGAAAAAGGCTAAAGGATATTAGTCATTTATCATTAGACTTCTTGCAAAAATAGACAATCTCTGTATTTATCTGTGTTCATCTGTGTTTATCTGTGGATATCTGTGGTTAAAAAAACCTAGATTTCTGAACTTTTGCAAGAAGTCTAATAATAAATGACAAATAACTAATGACAAATGAATGAATTACTCCAACAAGTAAGAATACTAGACCCAGTTTCCGGGACAGATAAAACAGCTGATGTTTTAATTATCGATGGTTACATTAAAGCTGTCGAAAATCAGATTTATGAGTTTCCGTCTGATATCCAAATGCGGAATTGTCATGATTTAATTTTAGGCCCAGGTTTAGTAGACCTTTACAGTCATTCCGGCGAACCTGGATTTGAAGAACGGGAAACTTTAGAATCATTACAAAAAGCTGCTATTTCTGGAGGTTTTACTCGCCTCGCCATTCTCCCTAATACCTCGCCCCCAATAGATAACCCCGCCGCTGTCGCAAAACTGCAAAAAAATTCTCCCCGACTTATTCCTTGGGGCGCAATAACTCAAGGTGTTCAAGGTCAACAAATGACGGAAATGGCAGAATTAGCAGATGCGGGAGTGGTAGGTTTTGCGGATGGCAAACCTATTGTCAATTTGGCTTTGCTGCGAAGAGTTTTGGAATATCTTCAGCCTTTAGGTAAACCGATCGCACTATGGGCATCTTACCCCGAATTAGTAGGCAATGGCGTAATGCGAGAAGGTGCTGATTCCATTCGTTTTGGACTATCGGGAAACCCTGCGATCGGAGAAACTTCCGCCCTCGCTGCTTTGCTGGAAGTTGTCGCCGCTGTGGGTACCCCTGTCCACATTATGCGGGTTTCTACTGCTCGTAGTGTACAACTGATTGAGGATGCTCGATCGCGCGGTTTGCCCATTACCGCCAGTACAACTTGGATGCACTTATTATTAGATACAGAAGCGATCGCAAGTTACCACCCATCATTAAGATTAGAACCGCCTTTAGGTACGCCAAATGACCGTTTAGCCTTGCGACGGGGAATCAAGCAGGGGATAATTGATGCGATCGCGATCGATCACACTCCCTACACTTATGAAGAAAAAACCGTCGCTTTTTCAGAAGCGCCTCCCGGTGCAATTGGTTTAGAATTAGCTTTACCCTTACTCTGGCAAAACTTAGTAGCAACTGGCGAATTTTCCCCTTTAGAACTGTGGCGACTTTTGAGCACTCGCCCAGCAGAATGTTTACAGCAAACTCCCCCTACAATTAACCCAGGTTCCCCCGCTGAATTAACTCTTTTTTCACCCCAAGAAACCTGGCAAGTAAACATTAATAATCTTTGTTCCCTCTCTGCAAATACCCCTTGGTTAGGCAAAGAATTAACCGGAAGAATTGTACAAACTTGGTGTTAATTTTGAAGGCAGAAGGCAGGGGAAAGTTTTGAGTTTTGAGTTTTGAGTTTTGAATTAGGGAGACAATGTTAAGTTAATAAACTTCTCCTTGTCCCCTTGTCCCCTTGTCTCCTTGTCCCCTTGTTCCTCTGCCTTACTTCGTCGTTGGGTAGAGAGGTTCTTGATCGATCGCCCCGACATGATTTAAAGGCCAAAAACGCACTGAAGCTTTACCAATAATCCGATCTCTTGGCACTAAACCCCAGCAACGACCATCATAACTATTCCTCCGGTTATCACCCAAAACCAAATAAGAATTAGGAGGTACAACTACTGGTTTTGCCAAAAAAGGTGGTTCTCCCATAGGACAAACATCTGTACTTGTTGGTTGTCCATTGGTGTATTTTTCTTGTAAAACCTTACCATTAATGTATACTTTGCCATTTTTTAGTTCTACCTTTTCACCAGGTAAACCGATTACTCGTTTAATAAACGCATCATGAAAATTTTGCTTTTCTAGGGCTTGAGTCGGGTTGAAAACAACAATATCACCACGCTGAGGATTGCTAAAATTATAACTTAGCTTATCAACAATTAAGCGATCGTTAATTTGTAGAGTTTCTAACATTGAGCCCGAAGGAATATAACGGGCTTCAGCAACAACAGTACGAATCCCAATAGCTAAAATACCACTTAGTAAAATGGTCTTTAATACCTCTAACCAGGCATTGTCATATTTTTGTTGCAGATTTTTTTCAGGATTTTGATTCTGAATTTCAGGCATAGATATTTAATCAATTAAACGAACAGGGAGAAATAGTTTTAGCTCAATTGAGCTTTAGTCAGATATACTCTCAGAGTATACTGCTCTGCAAAGTTTTACCTTCTACATCTACTTTAATTTAATTCTTGCCATGTCTTCTGCTACTAACCTATTAATTCGACAAGCCAGAATACTTTTACCTACTGGCGAGTTTCTGGTGGGAGATGTAACAATCTCAGATGGACAAATTGCCCAGGTTGCATCGGATCTTAGCACCAATATAGATGAAACTACCGTTAAGATCATCGACGCGGCTGGTTTGACTTTGTTGCCAGGGGTGATCGACCCGCAAGTACACTTCCGCGAACCAGGACTAGAATACAAAGAAGATTTATTTACGGCTAGCTGTGCTTGTGCTAAAGGTGGGGTAACTTCGTTTCTGGAAATGCCCAACACTCGCCCTTTAACCACGACTCAGGCAACGTTAGATGATAAACTGCAACGCGCCGCCAAGAAATGCTTAGTCAATTATGGCTTTTTCATTGGGGCGACAGCCGAGAATTTACCAGATTTGTTAACCGCTAACCCGACTCCAGGGATTAAAATTTTTATGGGGTCAATGCACGGTCAGTTATTAGTAGACGCAGAAACCGCTTTAGAAGCTATTTTTGCTCACGGCAAACGATTAATTGCGGTTCATGCGGAAGACCAGGCTAGAATCAACCAAAGAAAACAAGAGTTTGCTGGTATAACTGATCCTGCTATCCATTCTCAAATTCAAGATAACCAAGCGGCGCTGTTAGCGACTCAGTTGGCTTTAAAACTTTCTAAAAAGTACCAAAGACGGTTACATATTCTGCATCTTTCCACTGGGGATGAAGCCCAATTGTTGCGTGAAGATAAACCGAGTTGGGTAACAGCGGAAGTTACCCCACAACATTTAGTCCTTAATACAGAAGCTTATCAGAAAATTGGCACTTTGGCGCAGATGAATCCACCTTTACGATCGCCAAAAGACAACGAAATTCTCTGGCAAGCTTTACTCGATGGTGTGATTGATTTTATCGCTACAGATCATGCGCCTCACACTTTAGAAGAAAAGGCCAAAGGCTACCCAAATACGCCATCAGGGATGCCTGGGGTAGAAACTTCCTTGCCAGTAATGTTAACTCAAGCGATGCAGGGAAAATGTACAATCGCCCAAGTTGCTAACTGGATGTCTACGGCGGTTGCTAAAGCTTATAAGATTCCTAATAAAGGTGCGATCGCTCCTGGTTACGATGCCGATTTAGTGTTGGTAGACTTAGATAATTACCGCCCTGTTTTGCGCGAAGAATTACAAACAAAATGCGGTTGGAGTCCCTTTGAAGGTTGGCAATTAACTGGATGGCCTGTTATAACTATTGTCGGAGGAAATGTAGTTTATGAAAGAGGAAAGCTATTTACAGAAATCAGGGGTAAAGTCTTAAGATTTGATGCTTAGTTAGCTCAAATCTAACCTTAACTCTCCCATAGACATCAGTTTAGCCAAACGTTGCTCGTTAGAAGTATAAAGCAATTGAATTTGCAGGTAATTGTCCGGCATATAAGTCAGTTTTTCCGCCCATTCAATTGCCACAATTCCTAAAGTAAACTCGACTCCTTCCCAATAGTTTTCCAAATTTAATGCTTCTACTTCTTTGGGTGACAAACGATATAAATCAAAATGGTACAGAGGCAAACGTCCTTCGTGATACTCATTAATTAAAGTAAAAGTAGGACTAACTATGGGATCGGAAATTCCTAAACCTGCACCGATGCCTTGCACTAAAGTAGTTTTGCCAGCACCTAAATCACCTGACAATAGAATTACCGTACCAGCAGGTAGATTGCGCCCTAATTTAATTCCTAGCCGATCAGTTTCTTGGGCATTTGCTAGCAAAACTTCCTGTAATTTAAAGGTCATAACTTATGCAATCCCATGATTGATTCTGATTGAGCACGGCTGTACCAACGGAGTAAAACCCTAGCTAGTCGTGCTGAATCATGGCGAATTAAACCAGTTTTTTCATCTTCATACATAATGTTAGATAAAACAATCCGCCGACCTAATAAATTGACAGCTTCTCTATCTAAGTAAACTGGGTGAGAATCCTCTTGGGCATAGCGAATTAAAGCTTTTGCTGAAGGAACTTTGCGCTGGACTAATACAGCATTAAATAGTCGTTTACCACAAGCTTTATCGATCGCTTTAATATGATCGGCAACAGTGTAACCTTGAGTTTCTCCTGGCTGAGTCATCATATTACAAACATAGATGCGGGGAACTTTTCGTTGCGCGATCGCGTCCGCAATTTCTGGTACTAATAAATTAGGAATAATGCTGGTATAAAGACTGCCAGGGCCAATAATAATATAATCAGCTTCTTTGATTGCCTGGACAGCTTTAGGTAAAGCTGGAGGATTTGCAGGAATACAGCCAATTTTGACTATTTTACCCATTGCTTCGGTAATATGAGACTCGCCCTCCACACGCCGTCCATCTTCTAACTCTGCCCACAAACAAACATCAGAAAGTGTAGCAGGTAAAACTCTACCTCGTACTGCTAATACTTTAGAACTCGCTGCGATCGCACGCTCCAAATCTCCCGTAACTTCACTCATCGCCGTGAGGAACAAATTACCAAAACTATGCCCCACCAAACCATCCCCAGCACTGAAACGATAGCGAAACAGTTCCGTTAACAACTTCTCCTCATCTGCCAAAGCAGTTAAGCAGTTGCGAATATCGCCAGGGGGTAAAACCCCGATTTCGCGCCGTAAACGTCCCGAAGAACCGCCATCATCAGCTACCGTGACAATGGCAGTAATATTTGCGCTGTAAGCCTTTAAACCTCGTAACAAAGTTGAAAGTCCCGTACCACCACCAATCGCCACAATTTTTGGCCCACGATTGAGCTTCCGGTGGGTAAGCAACACATCAATTAGTTCTTCATCTCCACTCGGCTTCAGGACTTCCGTAATCGAATTTAAACTGCGAGTATGTCCCCAAAAAATCAACAACAAACCGCCAGCAATCACCAATGGCCCACTAATATAATTAGGAACGATCGTGGTAATCTTCTCTAAAACATCGTTAACTAGCTGAATCAAACGGTTAATAGGAGTCAGCTTTACCCAAATCGCCAAACCCAAAGTTGTTAGTAAAACACCGCCAACACTAATTAATAACCAGCGTTTCACCAACAAACCCGGAGCCAACCATTTAAACCACCTGTTAAATTGCCTGTTAAACCGCTCAGGTGTACGACTGCGGGATTCATTCGACAGGAAAAGCAGTGCTTGTTTGAATAAACCGATTGACATGACTGATTCAGAAATAAGGAATTAGGAAAGGTATGTCAGAGGAGTGTATAGTAAAAATCTTTCACTCTGAAATAGAAATATTTCGGGTCTCCAATATATTTGTCTAGGTACTTGTACCAGAAAAGTCACCTATTAAGCAACTGTCAACCCCTATACAATTTCGGCAGGTTGCCACCCTATTCAACAATTTCCTTAGTTATATCTCGGAAGATACAGGATTTAGCATATAGTATTTCATGATTTTACTAATTATCATATAAAATTTTTGTTGATTTATTTAAAACTAGGATAAAATTTTGTATGCAGCAGAGAATTTTAGGATTAGATCCGGGATTAGCCGTAGTAGGATTTGGGGTAATTGTTTGTGAAAAAATGCTGCAAATACCTGTAAAATTAGTAGATTTTGGGGTAATTAAAACTTCGGCTAAGGCTCCGATTGGCGAAAGACTCTGCACAATTTATGAAGATTTGAATACAATTATTGAACAGTTAGAACCAGATTTAGTAGCGATCGAAAAATTATTTTTTTATCGCATGGCAAATACGATCGCAGTTGCCCAAGCCAGAGGTGTACTAACTTTAGTATTAGCGCAACATAAATTACCCATAGTTGAATTCACTCCCGCACAAGTTAAACAAGCATTAACCGGAATGGGAAATGCAGATAAATTTGATGTCCAACAAGCAGTAGCTAGGGAATTGAATTTAGATTATATTCCTAAACCCGATGATGCTGCCGATGGACTAGCTTTAGCCATTACTGCTTGGTTTAACGGAGATTAACAGGGAAAGGTAGAAAGCAGAAGACAAAAGTTAAAAATTCTCAACAGTCCCCTTGTCCCAAAAGTCCCCTTGTTAGTCTTAAGCAAAGACTTTGCACCTGATAGACAACGGGCGCGACAGGACTCGAACCTGTGACTCGCAGCTTAGAAGGCTGCTACTCTATCCAGCTGAGTTACGCGCCCAAGTATACGCTTGCTTATATTATCAAAAATTCTTGGTATTTGTCTGGTCGAACCGAAAATTTAACTAAAATTCGGAGCAGCTTAGCAGGGTAAACAGAGTTATTGGGCATAATAAGCAACAGATAGTCAAAATCATCTAGACTGTCATCACAAAGCAAGTAAGAATTAAAGATCCGAGAACTAGAGGCAAGGATACTTGCACTTCTTCTGGTTTTGAGGGGGAAAGGCGCAAGAATCTATCTATCTATGGCACCAAAAAGTGTTAGATAGGATAGTGTGTAAGTTGCGATCGCCAGCAGTAGCCGCACCTGTAACACCAGCATTCTGCATTTAAAGCTAGTCTCTGGGAGGTTAAGGTTCTCACTTGCTGCACCCCCGGTTCTGACAGGAGTCAATTGCCAGTGTCATGTTTATTTTGAAACGGCAGGATGTTGAAATAACTAGCATTCAGCACCCCAAACGGGATCAGCCAATTCCGATTCTGAATTACCAAGGGCAAACCTTTCGCCTCATTAGCGTCTTTAGAGCCAATCAAGAGGAAGAAGCTAAAGCCTTTTGGCGAGATCTAACAGATAACCGAGGCAAAGCCTGTGTGTTATTGGAAGAAACGGAAAGATTCAGTGTTTGGGGCAAAATTCGCCTAGATCAACTAGGCACAGATGGTGCTGGTGATGCTAAAACGACGACCCTTACTCAAGCTTGTCTTTTGCTGCTCCAAGCGGTAAGTATAGACATTGAGGATATTTTAGGTAACAAGCAAGCAGGATTATTTGAAAAGAATCTCATTGAGGTTTTTCAGCAGTGGCGCTTTCCCCAGACTGATTCAGCAGCAGCAGTAAATCACTTGCTGTCAATCGATCCGTTGAGTACTAACCAACTCCCCGCTTGGGAAGAACATCATTTAATTACCCTCTTGCGAGAATTGCATCGTCTTGGTAAAGAATGTTTTGGGAATACTAGTTTTGTTAGCCGTGCTATCGATGCCCTAGAGGACTTGCAACCTCCTGAGCGCAGTCTGTTTGTCAGTTGGCTGAATCAAACTCCGGTTGTCGGTAATTTGTGGCAATAGCTGATGAAATGCGCCATCAAAGTTACTATGGCTTATGTGGGCATTAATCAATGTGCTGTTTAGTAGTAATCTGTTGAGTGCAATACTCTCAAAGTTGATTCAGGTTGTGCTTTCCATCTCCCAGCTATTTTGTGAACCGCTATGAGCAACATTTCGGATAAATCGTCTAGTCCTAAACCCCTGTTTTCAGTGAAAACGATCGTCATCGCTGGCATTGTTTGGGCTGTTCTGGCGCTGTTGTTCTTTTTACTGTTTAGTATTACACCACCAGGGGAGGAGCGTCCGAAATGGTATTTAATCGGCACTTATATTTTTGAACAGGTGGCTTACTTATTTGCAGCCATACTCTGCTTTAGAAACTGGCGCAGTCCTCAAATTGTCAGCGGTCGTCAAGTCTGGCTGGGAATTGGTTTGGGGATGCTGTTCTATTTTTTGGGCAACTTTTTATTTGGTTTTTGGGAATTAGTTTGGAAACTTGAGCCTGATGTTTCTTTAGGAGATTTGTTTTTCATCGGTACTTATATTGCTCTGGCTTGGGGCATGATTCAGGCAGTAATATCTCGCAGGTTGAACTTGGAGAAATGGCAATGGGCAATTGTAGTGGGGATCGCAGCTATTGGTATAGCCTTAGCTTATTGGGTGACTACCTTGGGAGGCTCAGCTGCTCAAGCTGCTATCTTACCTTCTAGCAATAACGTCGCTTTGGTTGCTCAAGCTTCTCCTTCGCCCGCAGTTGCACCACCCGCTGCCAAACCCCCAGCTGCCAAAACCCCAGAGGTTAAACCAACTGCCACACCTGCCACAGTCACGCCAGCTGCATCACCAAAACCAGTTGCTAAGCCTACTGTGACACCAGCAGCTACAGAAGCAACTACATCAGTACCACCTTGGATTGTCGCGATCGATGAACAACTTAAACCTTTCGCTACGCCAGTAGGTCTATTTTATGTAGTGGCAGATGTTCTCTTATTAATCATCGCCACAATGCTACTATTAGCTTTCTGGGGAGGACGTTTTTCTCAGTCTTGGCGGATGATTGCGGCAGCAGCTTTATGTCTGTACATTGCAGATATGTGGTTTAAATGGGCAGAAAAACAGCCAGATTATCAAAGTGGTTCTCTGCCAGAGGTTTTTTGGGTGTTCAGTGGAGTGTTGTTTGCAATTGGCGCTGCCTTAGAGTATGACACATCGACATCAAGCCGTTCTCGGCGTTCTGGGGCGCGTAAAAGGGGTTAGGGAAGTAAAGTATAATGGCTAAAAAATTAACTGAAAAAGATAAGTCGGAAATTCTTAAACTGTATTACAACCCGGAGGAGACAACTTCTACTCTGGCTGTGCGGTATGGTGTTAGTCACTCTACAATTAGTCGGTTGCTGAAAAGCACTTTGTTGCCTGATGAATATGAAGTTTTGATTCAGCAAAAGCGATCGTCTCGCGGACAAAATGTTGCTGATGTCGCTGAACCGGAAATAATAGAAGAACCAGAACCAGAAAAACCCAAACCATTGGTATCTCAACCAAAAAAGGTTGTTAAAGAAAAAGAACCAGAAGTCTTCCCAGAATTAGAGGTAAGTTCTGCCAGACGCTCTAGAAAGCGTTCTTCTGCTGTTGCGTCACCTGTGAATGAAGTAGAAGAATTGACAAAAGAACCTGCTCCTCCACAAGCAAAATTCGAGGAAGATACGCTAGCAGCAGAGACAAATGATGAACTGCTTGATGAAGCATACGATGCTGATGTCAGCACTATTGGGGAAATGTTGGGCGAAGATTTGCTCGATGGCGAAGAAGATTTGGAAGATGAAGATGATGAAGATTTAGACGATGAAGATTTAGATGATGACGATGATGACAATGATGAAGCATTTCTCACTCCAAGAAGAAGAGTGCAGATAGGCACTTTGATTCAGGTTTTACCTCTCTCGGAAGCTTCTTTCCCTAGACCATGTTACTTGGTGGTAGACCGGGCAGCAGAATTAATTACACGACCTTTAAGGGATTTTGGTGATTTGGGTCAAATTCCTAAAGACGAAATTCAACAAAGAACTCTGCCTGTGTTTGATAATCATCGCATCGCTAGACGTTTTTCTAACCGGAATCAACGGGTGATTAAGGTTCCCGATGGTAGAATGCTGCAAAAAGCTAGCCATTATTTGAAAGCGAAGGGAATTACCCGCTTACTAATAGATGGTCAAGTTTATTCTTTGTCGTCAAATTAAACTCAAAACAGAGTTTGTCTGAAATTTAGCTGCTTTGGGTAATTTTGGTTCGCGCTCAAGGCAGCTTTGATTTTAGCATAAGTGTAGAGGACAAAAGGCAAGAAAATAAAAGCATTCTTTTTAGCAATTAATAATATTCGTTACATTTTGGTGATTACTATAAATGAAATTTTGAAAATATTTGTAACACTATTTATTTTTAGGTATAACAAAGCAAAAATTAAAGAGTAAAATTTGTAATTAATAGCAAGTTAAAAATTATATTAGTTTTGTCTTTTTATTTTTGGATAAAGCTAAGTTGTATCTGTGTCAGGCATCTTTAATACTAAAAAAGTAATGCAGTGCGGCAGACATAACCAATCAATTTTAAAAGGCATCTGACTGTACAAGCTTTATTTCATTCACTTGTTCTGCCTTCTTGCTGTAATTTACGGTTTCCCTGTTAAATGCTCTATTAATTGGTGTAATTAGTTATAACTTTTTTTGGTAATCCTGAATTTTAAATCATTTCAATAGCTAAAGAGAAAGGGGCAAAATCATTATGGAAGTTACTACTTTATTAGAGCTTTATGAACAAGGAAAAAGAAATTTTGCTGGAGTGGATTTGAGCGGAACTGATTTGACGAAAGCTAATTTAATAGGGATAAATTTATCGAGGGCAAATTTAAGGGGAGCGAATCTGGCTCATGCTTTGCTGCATAAATCAGATTTGAGTGGTGCTTTGTTAAATTGGGCAAATTTGAAGTTTGCTAAATTGGGTGAAGCGAAGTTAGTTGATGCTGATTTAACTAAAGCTGTATTGAGTGGTGCTTTTTTGGTAAAGTCTAAGCTACCAGGGGCAAAGTTGAGTGGTGCTAATTTGAAGGGTGCTAATTTTCGATCGGTAAATATGTGGGGTGCAAATCTTTGTGGTGCTAATTTGCAAGGAATTAATTTACGAGGCTCGAATCTCAGTGGCGCTAATTTAAATTGGGCGAATTTGGAAGCTGCAAGATTAATTGGGGCGATGCTTTATGGTTCTTCTTTAAGTGGGATTAATTTAAGTAAGGCATTTTTGAATGGTGTAGATTTAAGTGGAGTAGATTTGTCAAGTATTAATTTAAGTGGTGCTAAATTAATCGGGGCAAATTTAGAAGGGGCAAATTTAATTGGTACAGATTTAAGTACAGCAATTTTGCGGAACGCAAATTTAGGGGGAGCAGATTTAACGGGAGCAAATTTAGCTGGAGCTTGTTTAGAAAAAGCGAATTTAAACTGGGCGAGGTTGAATCAAGCTGATTTAAGGGATGCTGATTTATCGGAAGCAACACTGATAGGTGCTGATATTAAAGATACTAGGCCCAAAAATGCGATCGCACCGCAAAAAAAAACTAACTTCTATTTCACTGTACCCAAAACTGCGCTACATTTTGGAGTGGAAGCAGTAACAGTTGTAGGTAATGAATAAGAGTTCCGAAATTCAATATTGTGTAGTTTTAGTGACTGCACCTTCTCAAGCTGAAGCAGAAGAGATAGCCCAAAGTTTAGTAGAGTCTAAACTCGCTGCTTGTGTTAGTTTAGTGCCAATTAAATCAATTTACACTTGGCAAAGTGAGTTGTATAAAGAGGAAGAATGGCAACTTTTAATTAAGACTGAGTTGGCGAAGTTTGAGAGTTTAGCGGCGAAGGTTAAAGATTTACATTCCTACGAAGTTCCCGAAATTATTGCTTTACCTTTGGTTGCGGGATATGCTCCTTATTTGGCTTGGATTTCGGAAAATATCTCTTAGTTTTTTATTAAACTTATATTAGTACCACTGAAAAGGAGTTCTGCCATGAGTTATGCGAAAACTCCGGGAGTGCGTTGGACTACCGCAGATATAGAGCTTTTACCGGAAAATGAGGGTACGCGCTACGAAGTTGTAGATGGAGATTTGTTTATGACGAGAGCGCCTCACTGGAAACATCAACGTACTTGTGGTAAATTTTTTCGAGAACTTGATAGTTGGTCGGAATCAAGTGGTTTAGGAGAAGCAAGTATCACTGCTGGGGTGCTTTTTGGTGAGTCAGATGATGTGATTCCTGATGTAGTTTGGGCGAGTAATGAAAGGTTAGATTTACTATTAGATGAAGCGGGACATTTGACGGGTGCGCCTGAGTTAGTAGTTGAGGTTTTATCTGCGGGTAATGAGAATGTAAGACGAGATAGAGAAGCGAAATTGAAACTTTATTCTACGCGGGGTGTTGAAGAGTATTGGATTGCTGATTGGCGGCTGAAAAAAGTTGAGGTTTATCGCAGAGAAAATGCGCGGTTGGTGTTAGTGGCGACTTTGATGAATGATGATGAATTAACTTCGCCTTTGTTGCCTGTTTTTAGTTGTGTTGTGTCGAAGTTTTTTGTTTAGTACAGGGTAAATATCTTGGTTGAAAGCTTTTATTAAAAAAGTATTTAACACGAGGAATAGAAAATGGGGCGTTATGATAATCTCAATAAAATAGAGCAATTAGATCCAGTTAAGGATCATTCAGAAATTGTCAAAATTATGGTAAGTTATGAGTTCCCTTGGGACTTTCAGCGAAGTTACATTGAATTGGCATTTGTTAGGGCTTTTGCTAGTCCGAGAATGGCTGGTTTAGTAGCAAAGCGGGGTTATGCTCAGGCACACACTCAGAGGCGTTATGATGATACTGCAATTTTGCTATTTGAGATGATTAAGCATGGCTATGATAGTGAACAAGGTCGTGCCTGCATTGAACGAATGAACTATATTCATGGTCATTTTCGGATCAATAATCAAGATTTTATTTATATTACTGCTGCTTTAATTTTAGAACCTATTTATTGGAACGATCGCTTTGGCTGGCGAAGAATGTCAGAAAAAGAACGCTTTGCATGGCTGAACTTTTGGCTAGAGATTGCTAAACGAATGAATATTAAAGATTTGCCTGATTCTTTAGCAGAAATGGCACGTTTTAAGCAGGAATATGAGGATAAATTTGTTTATAATTCTCCTGCCACTAAAGAACTGTATCATTTGTTTGTTGGCTTAATTTCTAGTTGGTTTCCCCTGGTTCCTAGAGGGTTGGTTGAGTTAGTATTTCGTTGTATTTTAGACGATCGATCGCTAAAAGCTTTTGAATTAGAAGCGCCTCCAGTTGCGGTGAAAAAGTTTATCGAATTTTGTTTGCACGCACGCGCTTGGGTGCTGAGTTATTTACCTGCACGCACTAGGTCTGGTTTATTTGTCGATCGACCTTCTCGTTCTTATCCTGCTAATAATTATGATGTGACAAAATTAGGGCCAAGTGATGAGGATTTGAAGAAGAAGATTTCTGTTTGAATTTTAGGGGTGATGGGGGATGGGTGCGATCGGATTTTTCCTAAAACTTCAATTCCACTCCAGCTTGTGGTTTTCGGTAAGTTTTCCTAGCCGTGATATGGGTAAATTTCCACATATCTTCAAGGCTAATAATGGCAAATCCTAAAGCTTCTAAATCAGTGCAGAATTGATTAATATCACCAAATCTGGAAGTTGCTTCGATAATATGCAATTGACCATCGAGTTTAAGTGTACGACGTGCTTCTCTTAGGTAGTCGGTGAAGTTGCAACCCATTAGGGAAAGGGAGAAAATCGCTACATCAAGTTCTTCATCGTTGAGGGGAACGTGAGACATATCGCAGGCAATTACATTATTATTAATAGCGATATGATCGAAGCTGTAAACTGTATGTCTGTCGGAAATTGCTTCGGCAAGTTTGGCTTCACCGCAACCAAAATCACCGATAACATAACCGCTACGTTGTTGACACCAACGAATCATTTCTTCGTAGGGAATAATCGCCCAATCTTTTCGAGATTCTTGATATAATGTGTGATATTGCGCCCATTCTTCGGGATTTTCTTGCAGGCGTTGGTGAGTTTTGGCGCTGTGAGTTTGATTCCAGAGACGGTTCATTTGGGAGAAGTCGCCGTAACGTTGCAATCTTCGCTGCACATCTGTGGGATCGATCTCTGGAATTGGGATAATGATTTTGGGGCGGGTGATGATTTGGAGTTCGCCAGATTCGAGGCGTTCTAGCCAACTTATCACATCTTGGTAGGCTTGGGCGGGGGTGCGTAAATGTCCTTCAGGAACTACGCCGTCAACGGCTGCATCTGCGATCGATTTTTTGAAGCGAAGACGCTGCATTTTAGATTCGCACCATGACCAATGTTGACCGTTAACTGTGGCAAAGGTCAGGGGAATGACCATTTTTACTTTATTGTTGACTTGTCCTTGGCGGTAGATGCGTCCTTTGAGTTGTTCAAATTCGGCATGAGTCCAGGGTAGGACGTTGATAATTAGCTGGTTGCAGACGTGCTGTAAACCATCTACTCCTGTACCAATGGCGCTGGAACCAATGAGTACGTCAATTTCGCCTTTGAGGAATCCTGGTAAACCGGATTTGTCTTCGCCTGTGTAGAATCCGACTCGCCAACCATCTGCTTCTAGGGCATTTTTCAGTAAACTGTCGATTCCTTGGATGTAATGGGTGTAAATCAGGGTTTTTGGTTGGATTTGTTGGCGAATTACGGGTAAACGGGCGTGGGTGAGGATTTTTTCTAGTTCTAGTGGGGTGCCGTTTTTACCAAGGGCGCGAATTTGGTCGATGTAGTCGCCGCAGTCAACAGGGATTTCGATTTGTTCGTATTCCAGGTTATATTCTGGCATCCAGCGAATGCCCAGAGTGACGAGTCGCTGATGCAGTTTCATGCAGTTGGGTATTGTGGGGCGGATGTCGAGTTCGTTGTGGGCGACTCCTGTCACCATTTCGACTAAACTTTTGCCTTCTTGTAGGTTGTTGATGACTGGGGTGGCGGACATTCCGATAATGTGCAAGTTGGGGTTTTGTTCGTTGGCGCTGGCGATGAGGGCACCGATCAGTTCTTTGCGTCGGGACATATCCTCAACTTGACGCTGTTTGGTGTAGTGTATTTCGTCGATTACGATGAAGTCGATTTGTTCGCTTTCGATTAGGGTACGCACCCAGTCGGGGGATTCGGGTTGTTGGAATTTTTCGTAGTTGAGGATGAGGTAGCGGGGAAGATCCCCCCCAACCCCCCTTAGTAAGGGGGGAGTGGTTGGAGTTTTTTCTTGGTTGGGTTGAGTTGTATTAGGGGAAAGATCCCCCCCAGCCCCCCTTACTAAGGGGGGAGTTGTTAGAGTTTTTTCTTGGTTGGGTTGAGTTGTATTAGGGGAAAGATCCCCCCCAGCCCCCCTTACTAAGGGGGGAGTTGTTAGAGTTTTTTCTTGGTTGGGTTGAGTTGTATTAGGGGGAGTGGTTGGAGTTCCCCCCTTGTTAAGGGGGGCTAGGGGGGATCTGTTTTGCCAGTTGGGTGTGAAGGTTTTGGTGGCGATTTGGCTTTCTGGGAATATGTCGAGGATGGCGTTTTTCCAACCTTCGACGACGCTATTGGGACAGCAGATTAGGGTGAGTTGGGCGTTGATGACGCGACTGGCGAGGACTGCGGAGAGGGTTTTGCCTGCACCTGTTCCTGACCAATTTCCGACTCGTTTGTTGTCGCGGACTCGAACGGCTATGAGTCGTTGCATCAGGTTTGGTTCTGCTGGTTTGCCGTTGATTTGGAAGGCGTATCCTGTGGGGATTTGGAGGTTTTTGGCGCGGTGATATTCGTCTAGGAATTCGCTTTTGACTCGTTGGGCGTAGCTGTCGCCTGTGTATGTTTCGGCTTGGGTGATGGCTGTGGTTTCTTCTTGAAAGGTGTGTTTCCAAATTTTGGCTTTTGCAGAGGCGATGAGAAATTCGACGGCTTCTGCATCGGCTGAGGATACGATGTGATGATCTAAGGATTTGAGGACTTGTTTTGTTTGGACGATGGGAAGGTTTAGGTCGTCTTGTTCGTCGGATGGGTCGATTGTTTGGTCAATTTGGTCTTCTGTGGTTGGTTTTTGGGTTTCTGGGTTGTGGTTATTGTTGTTGGTTTCGAGTGCTTCGAGTGTTAGGTTTTTATCTTGGTGGAATTCGTCTGCTAGCGATGGTTCACCTTTGACAAACTTTTCAAGTTCTTCTATTGGAAAGCGTCCAGTAACGAGAGCTTTTACAAAGCCTTTTCCTTTGCCTTGAGTTTGTAGGAGTCCGCTTTGTTGAAAGAGGAGATAAAGTTCAGCAGGTGTAAAAGTGTTGAGATAGTTAATTAATGAAGCTACAAATCCACGTATGGCTCCCACTGTCCACCCATTGTTACACGCAGGACATCCTGCACCGCCGTTAGCTCTGCTGTAAATGCTAGCTTGCCATTCGTGAGTAGGATTGATGGGACATTTCCACCAAGCTTTCTTTTCTGAACCTGGCATAACTAGATCTGGAGTCAATGATCCATTTTTTATAGGATGCCATTGTGCAGCTATTTCAGGATAAAGACTTGCTAAAGAGTTAGTTACTGAAGGCTTTTGTCCAGCACAAAAAGGACACCCCCTACCCTTAACTTTGTTTCCAATCGATGCTTCCCACTCATGATCAGAACTTTTGGGACATATCCACCAAACTTTTTGATGTGAACCTGCTACAACTTGGTGTGGTGTAAGTTCCCCGTTTCGCGTTGGATGCCATTGTGCAGCTATTTCAGGGTAAAGACTTGCTAAGGAGTTAGTAGTTGAAGGTTTTCGACCGCTACAAAAAGGGCATCCTCTACCACTGACTCTATGCCCAATACTAGCTTCCCACTCATGATTCAAGTATTTTGTACACACCCACCACACTTTTTTAGTTGAGCCTGTTGTAACCTGAGATGGTGTGAGTGTCCCGTTTTTTTCTGGATGCCACTGTTTAGCCAATTCTGGGCAAAGAGTGGCTAGTGAGTTGGTGACAGAGACTTTTTGACCAGCGCAAAACGGACAACCTTTTCCTTGTACTCTATTAGCAATAGAAGTTTCCCACTCGTGGTCAATACCAATAGCACATTTCCACCACACTTTATTGTGTGAACCACTCGATACCTGATTGGGTGTGAGAGTTCCATTCTTTGTAGAGTGCCATTGTTTAGCTATTTCAGGATAAAGACTAGTTAGAGAGTTTGAGATTGAGACTTTTCGACTACTACAGAAGGGACATCCCGTTGTTCTTTTGGATGTTCTGCTTGCTGGTGACACCTCCCATTCATGATCGGAACAATTAGGGCATTTCCACCAGACTTTTTGATTGGAATATGCTGTTACCTGATCTGGTGTAAGTGTTCCGTTTCTTGTGGGATGCCATTGCTTAACTATTTCGGGATAAAGACTGGCAAGTGAGTTTACAATCGAAGCTTTATGCCCACTACAAAATGGACATCCATTCCCTCTAACTCTACTATTAATAACAGCTTCCCACTCGTGGCTAGAATTATTAGGACATATCCACCAAGCTTTTTTCTCTGATCCTGCTAGCACCTGACTTGGAGTAAGAGTTCCGTTTTTTTCTTGATGCCATTGAGTAGCTAATTGGGGATGAGTAATTGACAGTGGATCTTTTCTAGAGTTTTGCATTACATAGATTCGTGCTATTTAATATTTTCAATCGCAAATCCTAATTTTATTTGCTTCTTGTTTTCCCCTTTAATCTTTAGCCGAATTAGATCTAGCTCAACCAAGTTCATATTCATTATAAGCCGATGACTATTTCCTTCGGTATCTTCTCCACGCAGTATAATCATTTGAGGATTATAGTAATTTATTTGATTTAAATAAATGGGGTTTCCTGCCCGATTGTAGTAAACTACCTGTAGCTGTTCATCAGCTTCTAGTTGACTTTTTTCCTTTTCAATCCACAACTGCAATCTTTCAAAAACTCCACTAGCTGATTTGTCGTATTCTTCTTGAGCTTTATGCTTTGCAAGCTCATTAGATATATGATCTCCTCGTTTAATGTTTGCTTCTAGCTCTTTTGAATAACCAAACATTTTGACCTCAATAATTTAATAGTATTTGCAAGTGAGGTAAGACACTTTCCTTTTAATATAACACTTCTAAAAATGTAATGCCCATTTCCACTTCCAGGAAAAAAGCGATCGCTCTCTTTTAACTTCAACTTATTATAGAAGTGCGATCGCTCCTTCTCAACTTTAGATAATTTTGGGAGTGCGATCGCTGATTTTCACTCAAAGGTAAAAAGCGATCGCTCTCTGTTAACTTCAACTTATTATCGAAGTGCGATCGCTCTCTCAACTTTAGATAATTTTGGGAGTGCGATCGCTCATTTTCACTCAAAGGCAAAAAGCGATCGCTCTCTAAACTTTAGCTAATTTTCGGAGTGCGATCGCTCCTTCTCAACTTTAGTTAATTTTTGGAGTGCGTTCACGAAGTGTGCGCGTAGCGCGTATCGCTCATTTTCATTCAAAGGTAAAACGCGATCGGTTAATAATCAGGATTTGTTTGTGCATTATTTTAAGGCAAAGGTGGAACAGAAAAGTTGGTAAATAACTGCACGTTATAAGGTGCATTGGTGAGAGTATTTACTAATCTTTGATCTAATGTGAGTAAAGGGGCACTGACTCGGTGAGAAAGCGCAACATAAGACGCATCATAAGCAGAAATTCCGTAAACTATAGCGATATTAACGGCTTCTTCCATTAACTCAGCCATAGAAACAAGTTGTAGAGGGAAAGTTTTTAGGGTAGCTAAGTCTGCTGGAACATCCGCAGCAGCGTAAAGTCCGGCGCGAACATATTTCCAAAAGATATTTGCGATTTCAATATAAAACAGATCTGGGATGAAGAATTATGTTTGCCCAATAGCGAGGTGGGCGAACAGTTGATAAACTTTTGGGGTTAAAGGATCGGGTACAAATCGCTTAATTCCCACACTCGCATCAATAACGCATCGTAAGGGCGTTGTCATCTATCTCGATCCTCTCTGAGTAAAGCAGTGCTATCAAGCTATTCAACATTAGAAGCACGGCGTTGTTCTAGTCTTTGGTCGATTTCTGCTTGCAGTTTAGGGACAGCTTTGCGGCGTTCTTCCCAGGTGGGATCTGTTTCGGGAGAGATGAGAAATTTTAGGGGAGGTTGGGGTTTTTGTACTGCTTGTTTTAATAGGTTGATGATTTGCTCATTGATTGTTTGATTGTTTTGGCTGGCAAGTTGTTGCAATTGTGCTATTAAGTCATCGGGTAGGTTTTCGATGGTGAATGTTGCCATAATTTACCTCTTTAAAGCAACTGTCTTAGCTAGTGGATATTTTAGGTGAATCTTAGGTAATAATGGGTAACAGGTAAAAAGGTGAATGGCTGAAACCCTTGATTTTACTAAGCCGATAGTGGGATTTGAACCCACGACCAACTGATTACGAATCAGCTACTCTACCACTGAGCTATATCGGCACAATTAATCATTGTATCACAACTTTTCGGAAATCTACATAGATAACCTTAATTGGGAACCGTTGGGTGTTTTGTTGACTTCAATTCGCGCTTGGAAGGCTTCTTTGAAGTATGGCATGTGGGTGACGGTGAGGATGCAGGCGAAGTCGTTGGCGATCGCATTTATCGCCGCAATTAGGCGATCGCAACCTTCCTGATCTTGTGTTCCAAAACCTTCGTCTACAATCAGCATTTGTAAAGCTGTTCCTGCGCGTTGTGCTAGTAGTCTTGCTAATGCTAAACGAATCGAAAAGTTAATCCGAAATGCTTCGCCACCGGAATAAGTTTCGTAAGCACGAGTACCCCGCGCATCTGCAATCAAAATATCCAGGGTATCAATCATTTTCACATCTTTTTTACTTGATGTTCTACCGCTTTTTCCGGCTCTTTGAGTGACGAATTGAACGTGCAATTGATTCCCTGTAAGTCTTGCTAATAAAGAGTTTGTTTCGGCTTCTAATTGTGGTAAAATGTTCTCAATCATGTAAGCTTGAATACCTTTTTTACCAAAAGCTTCTGTTAAAGAGTTATAGACTTTATATTGACGTTTTGCTTTGGTTAATTGGGAAGTTTGAATTTGATATTCTTGATTTAGTCTTTCCAAATGCTGTAATTGTTGTTGCAAACTTCCCATTTGACGCAACTGTTCTTCTAATTGCAGTTTTCGCCATTGCATCTGCTGTTCTATGGTTTGAATTTCATTAAATGTGTTGGGAATTTGCTCTAATTGTTTGATGATATTAGTAATTTGTAGGTTAGCAGTTTCTACGTCTTGCGATCGCACTTCCAACACTCCCGCTAACTCTTGACAGCGTTGGCGAATTTGCGGATATTGTTGTTGCGCCGCAATCAATTGTTGATAGCGCATTTCCCAATTACGTGCTTGACGCACCGCAGTTCTTACAGAGTTGTACTCGCTTTCTTTGTAATCTATTTCGGCGATTTTCTGGTTAATAGCGGCAATTTGACGCGATAATTCGGAATCTGTTTGTTGTTGCTCAATTTGGCTTTGAATTTCGGCGATTTGGGCTTGTAGTTCAGGTCTTCTGCTGCTAATTTGGGTTTGACGACGTTGCGCTTCTTTGATTCGATCCTGCTTAATTTCCGCCCAACGCCATCTTTCGACTTCATTTCGGGCTAAAGCGTGGTTTTTCTCATCGTAGCTCAAGTTTTGTAACTCTTGCTCTAGTTGGCGCAGTTCTTGCTGGACTTCTGTGGCATAATTTCCAGTGGCTAGCGATCGCTCTAAATGCTCAACTTCCGCTCTCATTTGTTGCAAACGTTGTTGTACATCGCCTGTCGCCTGAAGTTGGGCTTGCAATTCTCCCCTTTGTTCTCGTAAATTATCATAAGGTGCTAATTCTTGGGATAATTGGCGATATTCACCCCGAAGTACCTGGATTTCTCGCTCGCAGACTGCTAATTGCTCTCGAATTACCCAAAACTCCTGTTGAATTTCCTGGTGTTCGTTTTGGGTTTTTTGAACGACTCTATCCCAGTGGTGTTCGTCAAGGGGGCGATCGCACAAAGGGCAAATTGCATCGGGATTTTGCAACATATCGATTTTTTGCTGCAATTCTCCGATTTTTTGCTCACATACCCTCTGATTTTCTTGCAGACGCTCCATAAAGCTGCGTCTTTCTAAACCTTTCTCCTGCACGCGCTGTTGGTAAACTCGCTTTTTCTCCAACTGATCGATTTGCGTCGCCACTTCCATGACTGCTTGTTGCAATTTTGGTTGACGTTGCTGCTGTGCTTGCAATTGGTAAGCGGAAGCGGAGATTTCCTCTAACCTGGCGCTGAGTTTAGCATGAGTGCGATCGATCTGGTTTTGCAACTGTTGACGACGCTGCAACAAAGGACTAACTTGCAATTGCAATTCATCCAATTGATTTAAGCGAATTCGCGCCTGTTGTAACTTCGCTAAAGCTGCTTCAACTTCGCCTGTTTGATTTAAAATTTGTTGGTTTTGTTGTTCCTGTTTATCTAACTCTTGTAACTGAGTTTGTATCTGACGCAATTGCAGATTTAACTCGTTAATTACCCCAGTTTGTTGTTCTTGTAACTTGCGCTTTTGTTCAACTGCTTTTTGATGGGATTGAAATTTTCCGGCTAATGCTTCTTCTTGAGATTGCAAGTTTTGAAAATGAGCATAACCAGCAGTAATTTCTGCTTCCTGACTCAGGAGATTTTCTAACTCTTGTTGTTGCTGTTGACTACTCGCCAAATCTTGCTGGAGTCGTTCAATATCTCCCCGAAGATTCTGATATTGTTGTTGTTGCCAAGTTAGTTGTTGTTCCCAAGTTTGGCGCTGATGTTGTAGAGCTTGTAACCTTTGCAATTCTTGATTATCAGCAGCTTGGGCTTGTTGGAGAGTGTTGATCTGGGCTTCTACGATCGCTTGTTCTTGAGCAATGACATCTCGCTGTTGTAACTGAATTTTAATTCTGTCTAAATCCTGCTGAATTTGATCCGCTTGTCCTTTAAATTGACGGGATAAATCTTTGGCTTTTTCGGCTAATTCTTCATATTGACTTAGCTTCAACAAATCTGCTAAAATTTGTTTGCGTTCAGTGGGTTTTCTGAGCATGAATTCATCGGCTCGACCTTGACGCAAATAAGCGGAATTAATAAAAGTATCGTAATCTAATTTCAGGTGTTCGGAAATTAATTGCTGAGTTGAACGCATTCCCCGTTCGGTTAAAGCGCGATAACCTGTAGGGGTTTCTACCTGAAATTCTAAAGTTGCGCCTCCGCCTCGGCGACGCGATCGTAAAACGCGATAAACTGCTTGTTGATGTTCAAAAACGAAAATCACATGAACCTCATCCGCGCCAGAGTGGATGACATCATCTTCAGTCGCCGCCCGACTTTCGCCCCAAATCGCCCAAGTGATAGCTTCTAAAAGGGAAGATTTTCCCGCCCCATTTGCGCCACAAATGCAAGCAGTATGCAATCCCCGAAAATCCAGGGTTGCTTTACGATAGCTGAGGAAGTTTGTTAATGAGAGTTGTAGAGGAATCATGCAGGCTGTTTCGCCGTACCTTTCTTTCTTTATTAATACCAGTACATTTGCACTTTTGCATAGTTAAATTGTAAAACTATTAACGTAAGTTGCTAGTTATTAGCCCAGACGTTTTAGATCCCCCATTATCCCCCTTACCAAGGGGGACTTTGAATTTTGAATCCGGTTCCCCCCTTGATAAGGGGGGTTAGGGGGGATCTAACCAACAATCTATGTAACTAGTAATTTGAGTTATTACTTGATATTTAGAACAGTAGCTAAGGCGGCGTTAATTTCTTCCATAGTTGTTTCGGGAATGGTTCCTATCTGACGAACAAATCTTTGTTGGGAGATGGAACGGACTTGAAAAGCATCTGCTGCTGAGGTTTTTGTGAGATTATTTTCTGCGTTAGGTTCAAGTCGCACCATCCAGACTCTAGTTGCAAAATCATCTTTCCAATCTGTGATAGGAACAATTACTTTAAGTCGCAAAATTCCCACTGTATCTTTACTAACGATAACAGCAGGACGAGTTTTGCTGATTTCTGCTCCTACGGTAGGCGCTAGATTAACTAGCCAAACTTCACTTCTTTGCATGGGAATCTAGATTGGCTAAATCTTCATCTGTATAATCATAAAAGTCTTCTCCATCCAGAGCAGTGAAAGCAGTTAGTTCTTCATCTTTTAAATAATCTAATACTGCTAGTTGGGCTGAGATAGCAAGTTGTTGCTCTTTTTCTGCTGGAGTGAGAGTTTTCCAATCTTCCCGCGCCATCTGCAAAGCAACTGTAGCAATGGTAAGGCGTTCTGAGTTGCTTAGTTGTTTGAGTGCTTGTAAGATTTCGGTTTGTCTCATGGGTGTTAGTTGGTAGTTTGGGGAGAATATGAGGCACTTTACTATATTAAATTGGGTGGGGTGAGTGCGATCGACTCCACAAACTTTTGGCAAATGTAAAATAGCGTATCGGACAGAAATTTTGTAGGGGCGTTAGCGAAGCCATGCGCGATAGCGCTATAGCATTCGGGCGACAATTTAAGCAACTCAACCAAAATATGAATATCCGAATGCTTCGCCCTGTCTTAGCGAAAGATTGTAAATACAGATCATCTGCGGGGGAGGGCGAAGCATTTGGGTACAAGAATTTTTTGTGAGTTGCAAAATTTATCGCCCAAATGCTTCGCCCCTACTTTAAACAATTAGACAAAGCCTACCAGTCCAAAATTTAAAAAACAAACAAAAAACCCGCGCAGGCGGGTTTCGTCTGTCTAGCTACGAATTCTATTCGTCACGTTCCTTAGATGGTTTCAAGTTTTTAGCTTTGCGACCTTTGCGCCACTTATTACTTATAAGTTTGCAGCAAGCATCCGCAGAACGTTCTATTACCCAAGTAATGAAAGCAGTGAGTATAACTATTGAGATAGTGTCCATACAAGCTTTACCAATCACGACTCTTATAGGTTCACCAAAATCGTGAATGAGATGGGCTTGTTGAATGTATGACTTTGTATAAGTTTGAATGAGTTAGAGAACAGTTATTAGCGGGAGTCAGTAAAATAGGTAAAAGTATTTTCACTTGAATATGACAGGACGTTCACTTCAGCTATCTCCAAAAGCTATTTTATTGGCAAAACAAGCTTTAACTACAAAAGGACTGAACCAGACAAAGTTAATAGCAAGACTTAAATGTAGCCGTCAGCCAGTTTCAAAGTTTTTTAATGGGAAAGCTGTTGATTCTGAAATATTTTGTGGTATTTGTGAAATTCTAGGTTTGAATGCTCAAGATGTTGCTTACCAAGATAATGAAGTAGAAGTAACAGATATAGATTCCCTAGTCCAAGAAGTACGTCAAAAAATAAAACCCCTCATCCAAGAACGCTGCGGAACAATGCGCGTATTGGATATGAATCAACCCATTGGATTAAATGACATTTACACCAACGTCAATATTTTAGAAAAAATTACCGGGCGCACACGCAAAGAAATTACTGAATTATTCCAAGAATGTAACTTTGAAGAATTTGATCGCTTCGGACTTGGCAGAATCTCAGAAAAGCGAGTCCCAGGACTAGAAGCAGTCGAAAAGTATCCTAAATTAATGATTTTGGGAAAACCTGGTGCAGGTAAAACAACCTTTTTAAAATACTTAGCAATACAGTCTGTAGAGGGTAAATTTAAGACTGAACTAGTACCGATTTTTATCACTCTCAAAGATTTTGCTGAAGCTAAGGATAAACCAAATTTACTAGAATACATCAGCCAGCAATTATCTACTTGCCAGGTTACAGGCAATCACGTTGTTGAAATATTTCAACATAACAAGGGATTAGTCTTACTCGATGGATTAGATGAAGTTAGGGAAGAGGACAACCAACGAGTTTTAAAAGAGATTCGAGATTTTTCTGACCAGTTTCGTGACAATCGCTTTGTCATGACTTGTCGTATTGCAGCAAAGGAATATAGCTTTGAGAAATTTTCTGAAGTAGAAGTAGCTGATTTTGATGAGCAACAAATTGCTACCTTTGCAAATAACTGGTTTAAAAATCAAGCTGTAAAGCCAGAGAATTTCCTGTACCGCCTTCAAGAAAATCAGCGAATTTATGAATTGGCAACAAATCCTTTACTTCTGACATTACTTTGTTTAGTCTTTGAGGAATCAGGAGATTTTCCCGCAAATCGTTCAGAACTTTACAAAGAAGGAATTGATGCTTTACTGAAGAAATGGGATGCTAAACGAGGAATATACCGCGATCAAGTCTACAAAAAGCTATCAGTTCAACGTAAGGAAGATTTATTCAGTAAAGTTGCTTTAAATACATTTGAAAGTTCTGATTATTTCTTTAAACAGAGAGTGGCTGAACAACATATTATAAAATATATACGCAATTTACCCGATGCCAGCACAGATCCTGAAGTGTTGCAACTGGACAGTGAAAGAGTTTTGAAGTCAATTGAAGCCCAACATGGATTATTAGTAGAAAGAGCTAAAGGAATTTATTCGTTTTCTCATTTGACATTTCATGAGTATTTCACTGCTAGAGAGTTTATTACTGTTCAGCAGTCATCAGAAATAGCATTAAAAAATTTGGTTAGCCAGATGATGGAAAAACGTTGGCAAGAAGTTTTTTTGTTAGCAGTCGGGATGTCGCCAAGTGCTGACAGTTTATTGCTATTAATGAAAGAGCAGTCTGATAAAACTATAAATAATGAAAAGGAAATACAACAATTATTAAAATGGGCTTGTGAGAAGTCTATTTCAGTTAATCTTCCTTATAAATTAGCATCTATTAGAGCTTTTTACCTATTCCGAATTGATCGCAGATTAAGTAGTCTAAACCGTTCTCAGTATGAAATAATTATTAATGCTCTTGAAGCTAATCTTTCATTTGATGTTTCTCGTGTTTATGGTCTAGAAAGAGCTTTTCGCAGTGCTAGTGAGCTTGCTCTTGACCTAGAGCTTGCTACAGTTGGAGAACATACTCCTTCTGGGCAGTTTCAACTTACTCGTGCTTATAACCTTGTTAATAGGAATGACGAAGATTTGAAGCAAGCACTATCAGAACTAATAGCCGAATTGCCTAAGCCCCTTAAGCCCTACAATTATGAAAAAATCTCGTTTATTAATAAATTAAAACCAATAATGATAAAACACCGAAATATCGGTCATGATTGGCAGCTAAGCGGAAATCAGGAAATATTACTAAATCAATATTCCTATGCTAATAAATTATTAATAGATTGTCTAAACAGCGATTGCTACGTCAGCCGAGAAGTCCGACAATACATCGAAGATACGTTACTATTACCCATCTGCGAAATAGAAAAATATTCCAAACCAAATTTTTAACAAATTTAGCGAATAAGTTACTAAAAATTTCGCTTAATTCACCATTTCTCCAGTCATTTGTGGGTGAAATTCGTTATTCACAAAATCGTGAATTACATTGAATAAATTATTAGAATCAAATTCGACCGATCGATCGCACTTCTTCCAACTCCTTTGCTGTCAGCTTTAAAGCCTCTGTAAACTCAGAAAATTGGGAAATGGAGAGAGTGCGATCGCAGTTGTTGTATCATCGGTTAGCATGATATTGCCGCTCAAATCAATAATTTATCCTCTGTTTAGTATCATCGCTCGAATCTGATCCAAAAAGTCTTGATAATCCACAACTGGTTTAGCAATGTAGCCATCTGCACCGCTTATTTTCAGAAAGTTTTCATGTTCGCCCGCATAGCAGCTAGCTGTCACCAAAATTACGGGTACTTTAGCCGCTTTCGAGTCAGCTTTCAGCATTTGAGTTATTTTCAAACCATTAATAATTTGTCCTTCATACCAGCTGTTCTTCAAAGAAACATCCATTATAATCAAATCGGCTTCCCCAGACTGGGCAATTTGGATTACCTCTTCCACATTTTCAGTGTGGCGTACCATGAAGCCCCCTGCCTTAGTGAGAATCTTAGAGAACACTTTAACGATCATCGACTCATCTTCTACAATCAGAACGGTTGCCATAACAAATTCCTCGATAGAATTGTTCCAAATCCAAACAACACCAGTATTACAAACAGGTGTTTGTGTAATGTTTGCGTAATGTTTGGCTTAGATGAATTCGCAAGCAAAATTTACAAAAGTTTAGTGAAATATATACTGAAAATGAGTAAGCGATCGCTCCAAGCATCCGAACAAGGAATTCAAGAAGCAAAAAAGGCTTTCAACCGCACCGGATTGACCCAACAACAACTAGCTAATGAGGTAAATTGTAAATCTCGGCAGCCAATTTGGAAATTTTTCCGAGGTCAGCCTGTAGAAAGTCAAATATTCCTGAATATATGCGATTTTCTAGAGTTAGATTTACAGGATATTGTTGCATGGCAGCCGGAGCAAAAACCTAATTACACCAGCATCAATATAGATAGCCTTGTTCAAAATATTCGAGCCAAAATACAACCAATTATTCAACAGCGTTGCGGCACAATCAGAGTTTTAGATATGACGCAACCGATCGGCTTAACAGATATCTACACCAACGTTAATATTTTGGAACAAATCACTGGCAGTAGGCGGTTAACAATAGCCAATTTACTAGAAGGTTTTGACCCGGAATCAGAAAATTTCGATCGCTTTGGACTAAGTAGAATTATTAAAGAAAGAGTCCCTGGTCTAAAAGCAGTTGAACGTTATCCAAAACTGATGATTTTAGGAAAACCGGGCTCTGGTAAAACCACATTTTTAAAATATCTTGCCATCCAATGCAGCTATGGCAAAATTTTTACAAATTTATTACCTGTTTTTATCACTTTAAGAGACTTTGCTGAAGCCAGAAATGAAACAAATCACCTAGAATTTATTGCCCATCTGTTATCTAATTGTAACGTGAAGATCGACGAAATTATCGAAATATTAAAAGAGGGCAGAGGCTTGATTTTGCTCGATGGCTTAGATGAAATCAGAGAAGAAGATGCTAATCGAGTAATCAAAGAAATACAAGATTTTTCGTCTGAATACTATCAAAACAAATTTGTCATCACTTGTCGGATTGCCGGACAGGAATATACTTTTGAAAAATTCACCGAAGTAGAAATCACCGACTTTAATCAGAGCCAGATTAAGTCATTTGTAACCAAGTGGTTTCAAGTAAAAGAAAACTCGGAATTTTGTACTAGTGAACTAGAAATAGCAGGAAGTACCGCCGAAAGATGTTTACAACAGTTACAATCAAATCCATCTATTAGAGAATTAGCAACCAATCCTTTATTGTTGACGCTATTATTATTAGAATTTGAAGATGCAGGTGATTTCCCTTCCAATCGCGCCGAATTATACAAGCAAGGCATCGCTACTTTATTAAGAAAATGGGATGCTAAAAGGGGAATTATTCGTCGAGACGAAGTTTACAAAAAACTATCGGTTCAGCGCAAGAAAGATTTACTCAGCCAAATAGCTTTAACTACATTCGAGCACAAGGATTACTTTTTTAAACAACAGACAATCGAATCTTACATTACCGATTTTATTTGCAATTTACCCGATGCAGAAACCGATCCAAAACTTTTACAATTAGATAGCGAAGCCGTGTTGAAATCGATCGAAGCACAACATGGTTTACTGGTAGAAAGAGCCAGAGGAATTTACTCTTTTTCTCATCTGACATTTCAGGAATATTTTACAGCCCGAAAAATTGTCAATAGTTCTGGGCCTAAAGCATTAGAAATTGCTTCACAAAATCTAGTTAATCACATTACGGAACACCGTTGGCGAGAAGTATTTATGCTAGCTGTAGGAATGTTACAGCCAGCAGATTATCTATTGCAATTAATGAAACAACAGGTAAATGAATTAGTCGCAAATGATGAAAAATTGCAACAATTTTTGCTCTGGGTAAAAGAGAAATCTGCTTCTGTAGAAGTTCCCTATAAATCTGCTGCTGTACGCGCTTTTTATTTTCAGTTGGGATGCGATCGCTATTCGCAGCGAAATGCACTTGATTATTGCGATCGGGAACTAATTAGCCTTCTCGATCGTCGTCTTTTCATTCTACTAGCTCTTGGCAATATCCACACCCTCGATCTAGGTCTTGACGATCTGCTTACTCTCGCGTGCGATCGAACTTTGAAAATCGATTTCCCTACTAATTCTCCATATCCTTTTAAAGGCGCATTTTTCCTAGTCTGCGAACGCGCCAATATACTAGATCCTAAACTAGGAAAAGCTTTGCAAGAACTGAAAAACCAATTTCCCGACATTGATGCTGACGGTTGGAAATTCAGGCAATGGTGGGAGAATAACAGCCAAACCTGGATCGAAAAATTAAAATTATTAATGGTCGAGTATCGCAATATCGGTCACAGTTGGCTATTTAACAAACAGCAGCAAAAATTGCTTCAGCAATATTATGATGCCAATAAATTGTTGGTAGATTGTTTGCATAGCGATTGTTATGTAAATCGGCAAGTAAGACAGGAAATAGAGGAGAGTTTGTTATTGCCGAAATTCCATCTTTAGTAATTCTCATGCTCATCAATTAAAAACCATTACCCAAAATTACCAGGAACAAAATGTTCAATTCCACGTCTTAAATATTTTCCCGAACACCTCCCAGCACAAACAAAAAATATCTATAAATAGTCTTACCCCAAACGGTTGATGAACCTCATTATTAACGTTGTTAGCCTAGAAAAAGGTAATTACAAAATATCTGACAATAAATATAAACAATATGGGAAACAAACCTTTTAAACCAGCGTCATAAAATTCAACAGAAAAACCCCAGGAGGGTGCTAAGTAATGTTTAAAATTCGCAACTGGAAATCAACAACAGCGCTAATTGTTGCTTTGGGAATGAGTGCTTCTGCGATCGCACCAATTTTAATTGCTTCTCCCGCTTCAGCACAATATCGAGATTCAATTAGTCAAAGAGGTAATTACAGAATCCCTTCGGGAACTGCGATTCAAGTTAGATATGATTCAGCAGAAAAAATTGTGGTTTCTCCTAACGAAACTACTAATTTAACTCTGACTGTCGATCGCGATGTGGTTTCTCGTGACGGCGAAATCCTAATTCCCGCTAGAAGTCAAGTTTCGGGACAATTACGACCCGCAAGTGGTGGTTCTCAATTTGTAGCTAGAGATTTAATTTTACCTGGTGGAGAACGCCGATCGATCAACGCCTCCTCCGACGTAATCACCAGAACAGAAGAAGTTCGCAAAGGTACAAACCTTACCAGTCTCTTAGCAGGTGCAGCTGTTGGTTCTGCTGCTGGCGCTTTAATCGCTGGAGTTACAGGCGATCGTCGTATTGACGCATTAGAAGTTCTCGCAGGTACAGGCGTAGGTACCGTAGGCGGGTTACTCTTGGGAGGACGCAACAGATCCAATAGAGTTGTAGTCATCGATCCCGACAGCGACCTCGACCTTAGATTAAACTCCGATTTAACCGTTAATTCCTTTGGACGTGCCCCTGGTTACAGTTCGGGTTATAGCGACCCCGGTTACAGTAACCCAAATTCTAATCCAGGGTACAACAGAGGCATCTAAATGCTCAGGTTTCTCCAAAAAAAGGCGATCGCTCTACAATTTGTAATAGCGATCGTTTTTTTATTGACACTTTACCTATAAAACTGGAAAACTTGTACAATACAGCATCGCCTGTGGATGATCTGTATCGCAATAGATCGCTAATAATATAGCGATCGCGCTGATAAATTGCATTAAGCTAATTGCCAAAAGGGTTGCTATCTTCCAATTTCTTGATTTTGAATTGCTTAATTAAGCTTCATAAATTATTTAACTATCCTTTTAGCAGTGTACCAGGAATTTATTTATGCAAAAAGTCTTTTTAATATTGGGAGAACTCAGCGATGACGACGTTGACTGGATAATTCAAACCAGTAAATGGCAAAACATTACACCTAATACAGTACTCATTGAAGAAGGGAAACCCGTTGATGCCATCTATATTCTTTTAGAAGGAACCTTAACAGTTTCTATTTCCGCCCTTGGTGGTAAAGAAATTGCTACACTTACAAGCGGTGAAGTTGTGGGAGAAATGTCTTTTATCGATTTTCGTCCCCCATCAGCCACAGTTACTTCTTTAAACAATTCTTTAGTTTTGTCCATTCCTCGTAGAGAATTAGCTAAAAAATTGCAATTTGATATTAGTTTTGCTTCCCGTTTTTACCGTTCATTAGCAATTTTACTTTCTCTGAGAATGCGCGATTTAGTTAGTCAATTAGGTTACGGTAAGGCAGAAGCAGAAGAAGTAAAATTAGAACAATTGCCACCCTATCTTTTAGACAACATTAGCCTCGCTAGAACTAGATTTGATTGGATAATTAGAAGACTTAGAACCAACGAATCTCAACTTAAAAATCCCTGAAAATCATGAGCAACAATTCTATCGTGAGTAGTTTATGTATAAGCCCAATTTTACTAAAACAAAAAAATCTTTATTAATTGCCTTAACAATTAATTTAGCTGCGTCTATATTTTTAGTTTGTCCATCTCCTAACTTCGCCCAAACTAATACTAACCAAGAGCAAGAAGAAACTCCCCGCAGACAAATCGCAGTAAGAATCCCGGCGGGAACAACACTCTCTGTCAGATACGCTGTAGCGAAGAAAATTTTAGTTTCCCCTAATGAACCAGCGCCAATTCCTTTGACATTAACTTTACCGAGAAATGTCTCTTCTTTTAATGCCAATTCCTTAATTCCTGCGGGTAGTCAAATCGTTGGCGAACTAATAACAATGCAAGACCAGCAAACTGCTCAATTTGTTGCCAAAGCGTTAGTTTTATCGGATGGTCAAAGAATTGAAATTAGTGCTAGTTCGAGAATTATTAATAGAATTTCCGAAATTTCTAAAAATCAAAGACTTGACAAAATTGTGCAAAATTCTGCTTTAGGTACAGCAGCAGCTGCGGCTTTTACAGCTATGTCAGGAAACCCACTTGTCACTTCCCAACAAGTATTATTAAATTCTGGCTTCGGTTCTTCAGAGGCATTAATTGGCTCATTTCGCAATCAAGAAAAAGCCACAATTATTACAATATTTCCTAATACAGATTTTACCCTAACTCTAAACTCTGATTTAGTCCTAAAATAACACATTAAACTTGTCTGTTGTGAACACTTCAGTGTTCTCAGAGATAAGAACACTGAAGTGTTCACAACGAACCATCATCTATTCGTTAAATTCTGAATAAAAGCACTGAAGCGATCGCAACGAACCATTTGTTATTCGCTAAACTCTGGCAACCAGACAATAAAAGTAGTTCCTAATTTCTTGATTTCTGGATGTTTAGCTGGACTAAAAACTTCAATTTCTCCCTGCATTTGTTGGACTAATTCTTTTGCGATCGCCAAACCCAAACCCGTCCCCGGAATCTCCGTCTTTTCCTTCACACCCCGAAAACCCCTTTCAAACAAATGCTCTAAATCTTGCTTAGGAATACCTAGCCCATTATCACTTACCGCCACACCCAAAAACTTACCATCACCCGTATTTTTCCGTTTAATTTCTACAAAAACCTTGCCGCCTGAAGGCGTATATTTCAAAGCATTATCTATAATATTACTCAAAACTTCTGTTAAAGCCTTACTATCACATTTTATAACTGGTAAACTATTAGGAATTTCCGCTTTAAAAGTTAAATTTCGCTCCTGTGCGATCGCAAAAGCCGCCGCCAAAACCGAATCTAAAACCTTCACCAAAGAACAAGCTGACAAACTCGGAATTTCCATCAACCCCGACTCCGGTAACAACAGCAAAGGTTGCTTAACATTTTTCGCCTTTTCTGTTTCCACCTTCGATTCAACCGGAGAAATCGTCAACAAATTATCTAAAAACCCATCCGCTGGGGCTTCATTGACATCATCAGTTAAATCAATCACCCGATCGAACTGTTGCAACAAATCTTCAATGCGATCGCTCTCCCGTAAAATATTATTCGCAAACTCCCGATTTTTCTCATCCAAACCCAACCTTTTCACCAGCAGTTTCCCAAAAGTCCTTAACGCCGTCAAAGGATTTCGTAACTGATGTAAAAGATTATGTAACAAATCATTTTGTTGAGCTTGCAAACGTTGTTGTTCGCTAAATCTTTGCTCCAACCATTGCGAACGTTGGTCTAAAATACAAGCGATCGCGATCGTTTGAGCAATCTCCTCAATTTGACTCCTCTCCGACTCATTCCACGCCCTATCTCCCCTACTAGTCACCAACAAACCCATCACCACCTCCTCATGTATGAGAGGGAAAACAATCTGTCTTTGTTGCGACAGAAAATTACCCTTTCCCTCATCCCTCGCCCACTGATCCAACATCAACCCATCCTTACCCACAGCCGCAGGTAAACGGCGTTTAGGATTCATTCCTTGCAGTTCAGTTGGTAACAAACTTAGCGATCGTTTTTCCTCCCTCATTACCCCAGCCTCCGGGTAAGCAACGATCGGAATTAACTTAGTCTCCTTCTCCCCCACCTCTTCCGTCACATACACCACACTCAACGCTGCACCCAAAGATTGCGTCAACAAATCAACCTGCGCTTGACAAAGAGTTACGAATTCTGAACTGGCAGGCATCAACATAGCAGATCAGCCTATAAAATCAATAATAGTTTGCCTAACTAAACTGCCCTAACTAAACCATAACCAGTTTGTTTCGGGCATCAGGTGTGAAGAGATTGAGTATATCCAGTTTAGGCAATCATCATGCCACAAACGCAACTTTTTTTCACTTCACATAAAATTAATTATGACTTTTCAACCATCATCTCTAGCATTTCCAGCCGCAAACTTCCCTCCACAGACTGTTTATCCCCCAGCCCCGTACCACAAATCGTCTGATTATTCTACCCTTTCAGTTCCTCTTCATCAAAATTTTCCATTATCCACTAGATTCGCTGAAAGTTTTGTATCAAAGAGTTAATAAAACTTGATTTTTTTTACTCAAGCCGATATACTTTCGACGGTTTTGTAAATATCATTACAATTATTCCCTTAAAGAGGAGGTAGACAGCTTGGCAAGGAGACGGAAGCGCAAAAGTCGTCGTCGCCAAGAAGGCCGGAGGATTCTTGAGCACGTGCCTCAATATAGCATTGAAAGTGGGCAAGAAAAACCTGTAACGGCGGCACGAAAATTTATTCAAGCCGAAGGAATTTCACCACCCGCATTGCTGCTAGTGAAGCGTAACGAGCATACTACAGATCGGTACTTCTGGGCAGAAAAAGGTTTATTTGGGGCGCAGTACGTGGAAGAAAACCATTTTCTGTTCCCTAGCTTGCGGGAATTAGAACACCCAAACGAAAAACCCCAACTCGTCACAGTGTCAGTCTGAACAGATAAATAGAAAAATGGTGGGAAAGAACCAAAATTTTCCTCTCAATTCTGCTATTTACACCTTGCTAAACCAGGATTAACTCAATGGTAATCAGGTGTCAGGGTATGGAGTTCATCAGCAGGGTTAACAACGGTTTTCACAAACCCATAGAACAGCCCGGTACCCCATACCCCAAGGCAGAGATTGAGATTTCAAGGGGCGATGGAAAAACAAAACTCAGAAAGATTTTCGTGGCGAATTCAAGCACATTAGAATGGTCACGAATCAGCTAGATAAGAATATTAAATCAACCCCATTCAAACCTCAGCTTGAATGGGGTTAAACATATAGGAGGAGTAGAGGAGTAGAGGAGCAGAGGAGTAGAGGAGCAGAGGGGAAAGGTAAAATTTAATTTTCCTTGTCACCTTGTCACCTTGTCCCCTTGTCCCCTTGTCCCCTTGTCCCCTTGTCACCTTGTCACCTTGTCACCTTGTCTCCCCATCTCTCTACCCTCTGCCTTTGTGTACTCGGCATTTATGAAACTTGTTGCCAGCCTAAAGTCTCTCGCAAAACCGACAATTCATCTCGATGCCCAGTTACAGTAATCAAATTCTGTGTTTCTTGGGTACTTTCTGCCGCTGCATTCTCAAACTTCAGCGAAACCTGCTCTTGACGACCAGCTTTTTGCCAGTAAAAGATGCCTGCGGCAGGTGAAAACAGTTCCAGAGCTAAAAACAGCAACCCTATCTGGGGAAACAGAAACGACAACACCAAAACCAAGCAAAGAATTCCTATCGCCGCCAAAAAGGTCAAAAAAACTGCTAAAAACCAACTTGGACGCACGAATCCGGCAAAAGTTACTTGGTTTTGAGTGGCATCTAAAGCGACGACCTTATAGGATCTCTGCGTGAAATGCTGCTGCAATTGGGCTAAAAGCGAATCAGTTGGCTCTGTTGACATCAATTGAATTACTTGTGTCCTATTCTTCACAGAAGCCCTGATAAAGAAGAATAGCCCGATCGCTAACAGTACCGTAAGCAGCAAAGTTGAAGAAAGAATCGTCGTACTCATGCTGGAAATTGAATCAGAGAAGTATCTTTAACTTTACATAAATTTACGTTCTCTCTGAAACCTCCTTAACAGCTTCCCGATTGTTAATCAAAGATTCACCAGGTTGGAAATTTTTAGTCGCATAATCATGCCAAAGACCAGCTAAATTCTGCGCCTGTTCTCGCCAATCCGGTTTAATGCGGTACATCCTCCGGGGACGACCCCGCCCTTCTACCTTCTTCCAGTAACCACTAATCGCCTGTTCCTCTTCCAGAAACTTTAAAGCACTGTAGAGCACTGTATCGGAAAGACGATAAGCCGGGTATTCCGTTTCAATTAACTGAATTAGTTCTGTTCCGTAGGATTCTCCCCGTGCTAAGACAGAAAGTACATAACAAACCGCTAACTCCTTGGTCAGATATATCGGGGGAGGATTATCGAAAAACTGGTAAATGTCGTCAAATTTCATTTGCATAACCTGCTTAACACTCCATTGTTTCTTGCTTGATTCGCATAACGCTGAACACGAACCCGATCTCTCGATCATCAGAACAGCTAGCTAGTCTTGATTCAATCAGGACTAATATGACTCATCAGTATCAGCATCAATGACGATGAGATTGTATTTTTTCTGATGGGAGACTGGTTAATATTACAATCAATTCTAGACAGTCAAATCTTCGTCTGATCACCAGATTCAGAAAATATTTTTGCTTTGTTTGTGCTTGAGAGTTTCATGGCCCATCAAAAAAGCCCGGAACAGATTCCTTTTAACCAAGAAAAACAAAGTAACATGAACTATTAGCGGTCAATTACAAGCTAGGTGTAACAGAAGCACTGAAAACTCTTAATTTTTATTGTTCCTAAAAAATTTTAGCCAACAAAGGCGCATCTTTTCTCCTTTTTCTTCTCTATCAATACCATCAGTTTTGCTAAAGAAAATTTTATTTTCATAGGGCAGATTTTTGCTGGCAATGAGATGATGAGTACGATCGACTCGCCAGTGTCAATACTCTAAGACTACCCTATCAGTCAAGACACTTTGGTGGTAAAGTGCCAAACTACCTACTAAGGTAAGAGCCAAACTACCGCGAGCCAATAACTGCCGACCTAAGCTGGTTGGGTACTTAAATGGCATAAACTGCGATCAAAATAGTTGTTTCCAGGACACTTTATTTGGTTGACTTACTCTAGCTGAATCGGAGAATACTAAAATGATCTGACGATCGTATAGAAAGCAAAGTTCACATACCAGCAATTTTTCTCTATCTTAAATTAGCTAACAGGTTGATCCGTATGGCAAATAAATCAGATTCCTCATCAGTTCCAGCGGCTATTCGCCAAATAGCCGGGAGTTTCCGCATTGCAGGCTGGACTAGTTTCTGGCTTCAGTTAGTACTAGGTGTAATTTCTATAGTCGTGTTGCTGTTGTTTATTGTTTTCAGTCGTTCACCTAACACCAATAATGCCAACAGTGGCAATCCAGGAACTAGTTTTGGGGTGTTTTTGGCAATCTGCGGAATCGTCAGTTTGGGTATCGGTGTTTACATGGGTTTCCGTTATGTTCGCATTGGCAGACAATTGCAATCATCTAATCCCAGTATGCGACCTCGGAAAGCAGAAACTATCCCGATCCTTCGTATGGGGTTAATAATTAATTTAGTGGGAATGTTACTAACTATTTTGGGTGCTTGGGCGATCGTTGGTTCTTTGGCAGCCAAGTCAATTTCCCAAGTCCAAACAGCTATCTACGCCGATCCTTCTCGCCTAATTAGTTCTTTAGATATTTTGGCAGTACAAGCAAATATTAATACGATTGCTGGACATTTTGCCGGAATTATTGTGGCGCTTTGGTTGATCGATCGCATCAGCCGCTAAAATCCATATACATTAATCATTGAGGCAGCAGAGACATAGGGAAAACCCTTGAAATTTAAGAGTTTCACAAGTAGTAACTAAAGTTATTAACAGAAAGTTCAGTATCAATCTTGGAGCATATAAGTACCCTTAAAGGTACTTATATTTTTTTAGAAGCATAGACTTTAATAGTGATTAATAGACGAAAACACTAATGTTGTTTCTTGGTATACTACTATGAAAAACTTTGAATCTTGGAGATTTGGTGTACAAGTATTTTTTAGTACGATCGTGATTGGTTTATGTATATTCAAACTATGCACTGCTGATGCAAAAGATAACCCAAATACAGCTATATACTGGGGAGGTTTAACAGGTGTATTAGGATACTGGCTACCCTCACCCAATAGTGATGATAAAGAAAAGCAAAAAAAGCAATTTGATTCAGTTGTAGCTAACCTAAACAATGAGTCTCCAAATCAACCAACTGGATAAATTGCGATCGCCCACAGCAGCGAAACAACTCAGCAGTAAGGGCAGAGGGTGGGGAGATGGCAGGGCTAATTCATTTTCAACGGAGAAATTGATTTGTGAAGGAGAGATAATGCAAACAACGGAAAAATCATCTTTCCCCTTGTCCCCTTGTCTCCTTG
>NZ_JADEWG010000039.1 GCF_015207735.1 [Phormidium] sp. LEGE 05292 | reverse complement strand
GCACAGGAGAACATGAGCAGAGTGTAAAAATTACACATGTCCCCTTTTCTCCTCACCTCCCCACCTCCCCAGAACCATCAGAATATTTAATCAATCGATTCAGCATTTGTTTGATTAATAAAAACTATTAAATGAGACTAATTTGTTAGTAAAATTTGAAAAAGTAATATTTACAGATTAGTGCGATCGCACAAGCATAAACTCCTCATGGCTAAAGTGGTTTTGGTAAACCCCGAGATTCCCCCCAATACAGGCAATATTGCCCGAACTTGTGCCGCTACAGGCACAGAACTGCATTTAGTCGGGCCTTTGGGGTTTGAAATTAGCGATCGTTACCTGAAAAGAGCAGGTTTAGATTACTGGCCTTTTGTAAAATTACACAATCACCAGTCTTGGTCAGAATTTCTTGCTCTACATCAACAACTTGGTGGAAGATTAATTGGATTCAGTACTTCGGGAAAATGCAGCTATCTGAAACTTCAATTTCAAATTGATGACTGGCTATTGTTCGGTAGCGAAACCAAAGGACTACCACCAGACATACTGGCAATCTGTACAGAAACAGTTTACATTCCCATGTCTGAGCCTGGTGTTCGCAGCTTAAATCTCTCGGTAAGCGTAGCAGCTGGCTTATTTGAGGCTAGGCGACAACTTGGTTATTTAGACTAACTAAAACCATTCTCCGTTAATCACTAGAGCCGCATTCTCTCCTCACATCTCGGCTTACTAGATCCAAGTAAATATATACCTCTACAAGCTCTTTGTCAACTAACTCTAAATTTGCATATATACATCAAAATATCCAAAATTGTCTTCGGTAAATATCGAACATTCTGAACTATTGAAACAGATTAAAACTATATCTCGCCTGTTGTTCAGCATCATTGAGTATTTTTTATTTAATAAGATAAATTTAAAGAGTTAGCATAAGAAATTTCTATTGATTCAACCATTGCTAGTGAGAGATCCACTAATAGAGATTCTTCAATTTTTGCCAAACTACTATTCACAGAGGCAGAAGTTGTAGTACATTTCTAGCTTAACTGTTTTGCTTTTAGGCTGCGATTTAGTGATGGTCGATCGAATCAGCACCAAGTCTCAAACAGGCTAAATGCAATTTAGGTATTGAGTTTTGTTCTGATGGTGCTATAAATCTATGAAGTAAACAAAAAGCATCTACCACTTAAGCTTAATGATTTACATGAATTTGCAGAAGTGCGATTTAGCCCTGGATAATACCTGTAACTCTAGTTCAGGAAACCTCGCTTAATAGCCCATAAAAGCAATATTAATTATTCACCACTCAGGGTTTAATCAGCTAGCGCAAATTTATTAAGTCTTGTAAACTTGTCTAAATTGAAAAATCAAGGTACCCTTGCTTAAGCATCTTTACTGTCAGTGATCTGGATCAAAAGCAAATGTGATACCAATCACAGGTTTGGTAAAGTTTGACAAAGCATCCATCAGGGCAGTTAAACGCTAGTGAAAGTAGGAGGTCGTTTTTTGAAACGAGCATTGACGCAGAAGATTAATCCCATCCCAGCTTGTACAGCAGATTGCTCGATGGTGGGATCTTTCAAGCCAATTCCACCAGAGGTAAACCGAAGAGCCCGTACCTCTGCGGCTATGATTGGCTTAGCTATTTCAATGGGAGCGTCTAGTAGCGTCCTACTACCACGTCAGGGAGACAGTGCGGTAGCTACTGAACCAAAAGCTAATTGGGCAGTATCAACAGTTACCAATTCCCTGACCGAGACAATGGGTTCTCAAGAGGTTAAATCGGTCACAGAAGAAGCACTAGAACCAAAGCCGCTGGCACATCAAAACCAAGAATTATCTGCTAATGCTAGTTCAACAGAGGGGAACTCGGTAAATCAGATTTCATCCCTAAATCACAATAGTGATGGAACTGAAAGCCAAAGTGCCATCCTTGAACAACCAGCGATAGTGTCAGAAACACCCAGTGGTGAAACAGCTACAGCAAGTAGCGTTGACCAACTTTTAAAAGTTAAACAAGCGGTAGCACTCAATCGTCTGAAAGAGTCATCGAACCGCTTGAGAAATAGTCTGGCGGAGTGGAAGTCTGAGGAGTCTTCTATTAAGTCATCAGTGCCTGTCAGCGAACCTGTTGTACCAACAGTAGTTTCTAGACAATTGCACCCGATTATCGAATCATCCCCAGCTGTAGAACCAGTTTCTCCCCAATGGCAAGCTCAGGTGGCAACAGTCAAGCCAACAGAGATGGTACAGCCAAAAGCCAAGGCGGAGTTAGGGCAACAGCTACAGGTAGAAGAACCTACCATTTCAGTAGTTTATCAAGTTAGACCAGGAGATACGATCGAAGCGATCGCACGGAAATATGATGTTTCCGTAGCCACCCTAGCAAAAGCTAACCAACTGGATAACCCCAATCGCATCCGAGTTGCTCAGCAACTGAAAGTTCCCCAAAACACAGTTAGCGCCTTACCAATTAGTACCCAACAGTCGGGCACAAAGTACTCGGAATTCCACTCAGCTTCACCTAATTTGGCACCTGAAACGCTATCAAGTAACGCGGCACCAAACTTGCCAGTAGTTTCAGCCTTACTACCACAACCAATCAGTGAAAATGCACCAGCAGATGTAACCGCAACTGCATTTCCACTCACTCAACAAGGAACAGATGATGTACCAGGTTGGGATGTTTCCGCAAACGAACCAGTAGAAAGCATTTCGGCTTCTGCAACTGGAAACAAATTCCTTTCTGCTAGCAAGCCAACTAGCGAGACTCACAAAGACAATTTATCGGCTCAAACTCAAAATAATCAGTTTGTTCTAGCAGAAAACATTACCAATCAAGAACCTGAAAATAGAACAAAACAGTATTCTAATCCTTACGTAGAGCGACTAAGGGCGGAAATTCTCCAACTCAGGCAGCATGGGCGGCAGCAAGCAGGTGCTAATCCTCCAGCAAATAATGCTTGGTATGGCAGGACAGCAACACCACCTACTGCTAACACCAATAACTCAGCTGCTCAATTACGCGGCACAAACAATTACCCAGTCAATCCTGATTTCCGGCCTAACCAATATAACCAAGCTCTACAAGCGGAAATCCAAAGACGTGCGGAAGAAGCGCCAGCTAACTTACCACGTACTTATTACCAGATACCACCAACCCAAAACACAAGACAACAAAGGGTTGCCACAGCACCATTAGGTGTAGACCCATATCAGCCTTACAACCAAAACACACCAGGTCAAACAGTAAGTCCCGATTTACCACCAATCGAGAACCCTTACAACAACTATCCTGGTGCTAACCAACAGATGACTGGATATATGTGGCCTGCAAGAGGAACACTAACCTCTGGTTATGGTTGGCGCTGGGGCAGAATGCACAGAGGGATTGATATTGCGGCTCCCACTGGCACACCGATTTTTGCTTCGGCTCCAGGTGTTGTAGTTTATGCTCGTTGGAATTCCGGTGGTTATGGCAATTTAGTGCAGATTAGACATCCAGATGGTAGTCTGACTCGCTATGCCCATAACAGCCGCATTTTTGTCCAAGAAGGACAAATCGTTGAGCAAGGTCAAAATATTGCTGCGATGGGAACCACCGGGCGTAGCACTGGCCCTCACTGCCACTTTGAAGTGCATCCCGAAGGCCAGGGAGCAGTCAACCCAATCGCTTTCTTACCTCGTAGTAGTAGGTAAAGGGAAGCAAGGGGTAGGGGCGCACACGCGGGTGCGCCCAGAGCAGAGGAGACAAATTAAAACTCAAAACTCTGTACGGGCGGGTTTAGCACACAACTTCAGCACCTGACAAATAATTTTTGGATAAAACCCGCCTTTACAAACTCAAAACTCAAAAAACGAAGCTAAGAACTTTCCCTCTTTCCCGGTTGCCAATCACCAAAAAAAGCTTGCATTTTATGAAAATAGTGTGTTAAATTAACAAAGGTGATAAACAGCGAAAAGCAAGGCTCAGTAGCTCAGTTGGTTAGAGCACGGGACTCATAAGCCTGGGGTCGTTGGTTCAAATCCGACCTGAGCCATTTAAAAACATAGATAAATCAAGGGTTTTAGTCATCAACCTATCATACTAGTTACCCATTATTATCCAAGATTTACCTAAAGTTTCTACTAGTTAGGCAACATTTTTTCCGAAGAAATACTAGAGTGCCAGTCTAGTAGAACTACTTGACAAAATGAACTCAAAGTGTAGTTTATACAGATCCTGGCTGGGTGTTAGCGATCGCGCTACAGCTTTCGGGCAGAAAATCTTGGGTTTTGTACAATAAATTGTCACCTGTTCTGCGTTCGCGTTGGCGATAGCCTGCCGTTAGGCATAGCGATCCGTAGGAGCAGCAGTTGCCCGTTGCTGTATGCTTCACCCGTACATAACACATATTTTTGGATTTTTGTCAATCTCTTTTACTGGACTGATGCTTTAGTAAAACTAAGAGTATCAATTACCAGAAGCTTTTTTTGCTGCCCCAAAATAACATTAGTATCTAATATTTCCTTTCCAGTTTCCCAAACCTGAAGAAAGTTTTCTCAACTAAATTTTGTTTTAATATAATAAACAAAAAATATTAGCATTTAACGGAAATGTCGCTGAAGTTCATGTCCTTCTTACAGGGCGGAGTAGTTCGCGCCTTGATTACGATCCCGAAGTAGTGTTTTTTAAAAAAGGTTATTATTTATCTAAATAAAAGCAGCGATTAACTTAATGACAATCGTATATCAAGTGCTTTATGTTACATAATAACAGGGTCAAAATACAATAGGTTGTATCCACTACAAGGGTTCCACTACTACCATTTATGCTATTGCCCAATTATGTGCAACTTAAGGTTGATCCAGTAAAAATTCCACTACGTTGGTTACTGGTGATTTCGTTTGTGTTGCAAATGGTGGGAACAACGGCACTGGTAGGTTATCTTTCTTACCGTAGCGGACAGCAGGCAGTAGAGAATTTGGCGAATCAGTTGTTGCGGCAAACTTCAGAACGGGTGAGCGATCGCCTTGATAACTACTTACACACCCCACAACATATTGTTAGCGCCAATTATGTGTTGCCTGAGATTAGCTTGTTTCTTAACCAACTTCAGTTTTCTCCCACAGGACAGGTCTTCATCATTGAGAAATCCGGCGATCTGGTAGCAACATCGTTCAAAGCAGAAGCATCGGGAATGAGACTTTTAAATGGGAAACCTACCCGTCTGTCTGCCCTGAACAGTCAGGATCTGCGAACGCAGGAAGTTACTAAAAAGCTAATCCAAAAATTTGCTAATCTGAACAATCTCAGGGTTCCTCAACAATTAAGTTTAACGGCTGGGGGTGAACGGCAATTTATCCAAATCACACCCTACCAGGAAAAATACGGCTTGGATTGGCTGGTGGTGACAACTATTCCAGAGTCGGATTTTATGGGGGAAATCCAGAAAAATACGCGCACTACTGCTTTACTCTGTTTGCTAACTTTATCGATGGCGATCGCATCAGGACTAATTATCGCCAATAGATTTACTACCCTCATCACTCGGCTGAATCGAGTTAGTGGGCAACTCGCAGCCGGAGATTTAACCCAGAGATTGCCAATCGATAGCTCAATAATTGAAGTGCGAGAATTGGGGCAATCTTTCAACCTGATGGCAGATCGGTTAGAACAATCTTTCGATCGCCTTCAGAATACCTTAGAAAAGTCGGAAGAAAAGTTTACGACAATTTTTCGTGCCTGTCCTGATGCGATCGGCATCACTGACAGGTCAGGACGATTTATAGAAGTAAACAATCGGATGCTAGAACTTTATGGTTTTTCCCGTGAGGAAATGATCGGGCGAACTGCTTTAGAACTGGGTTTATGGGCAAATCTCAAGGAAAGAGAGCAGTTTAGACATTTGTTGGCAACACAAGGTTCTGCTCATAACATAGAAATTTCATCTCAAACCAAGACTGGTGAAATTAAGACTTTACTACTTGCCGCAGAAGAGTGCGACCTGCAAGGACAGAATGCCGTAATTGTTATTGTTCGGGATATTAGCGATCGGGCGCGGCTCGAAGCTGCCTTACGTCAGAGTGAAGCCAAATTCCAAGAACTTGCGGCTGCATCTCCAGCCATCATATTTAGCCTGAGAGTAGATGCCGAAGGGAGATTTCAATATGAATATTTCAATCGTGCTGCTGAGTTAATTCATGAAGTTCCGCTCTCCGAGCTACTTCGGGATGGCTCATTGGCTCCAAATCAAACCCATCCTGACGATCTCGCCCAGTTTCAACAAGCTGTTGCTTATAGTCTGAAAACTATGCAACCCTTTGAGAATGAACGGCGCATCATTACACCCAGCGGCAAAGTTAGATGGCTTAGTGTGAGTGCTCGTTGCCAACGACGAGAGACAGGAGAGGTAGTGTGGCATGGAATTGCGATCGACATCACCGATCGCAAACAAGCCGAAATCGCCCTGCTGCAATCGGAACTCAAGTTTGCCACGATGTTTCTGGATAGCCCTCAGCCAGCCTGGATTGCCACCCTAGCAGAAGGACGTTGCCTTGACGTGAACGACAGTTTCACGCTAGTTCTCGGCTATTCCCGAATTCAGGCGATTGGGAAAACCTGTGTTGAAATGCAGTTGTGGACTGATTTAGCAGATTTACAGCACTTTCGTGCATCTCTGCTTCAATACGGAAGAATCGATAATTTTGAAATCAGATTTCGCACCAAATCGGGAGAAATCAAAACGGTGTTGCTGTCTGCCAGAATCTCCCATCTGGATGAGCAAGATTGTGTAATTGGTGTGTTGAACGACATCAGCGATCGCAAAGCCGCCGAAATCGCCCTGGAGCGTTACGAACGAATAGTCTCTGCCACAACTGATGGCATTGCCTTGATCGATCGCAATTACTGTTACCAAATTGTCAACCAAACCTACCTCAACTGGCAGAACAAATCCCGATCGGAAATTATTGGACACACGATCGGCGAGATCATGGGGCAGCAAGTTTTTCAAACTGTGATTAAACCCCGCCTGGATCGCTGCTTTAACGGAGAAACGATTGAATTCACCGGATGGTTTACACTGGCTGGGATTGGGCAGCAATTTCTGAGTGCCTCCTATATTCCCTATCGAGAAGCAGATGGTTCGATTTCTAACGTACTTGCCAGCGTGCGAAATATCACCCCGCTCAAGGAAGCAGAATTCGCTTTACGTCAGAGCGAACAAAAGTTTCGGGGAGCATTCGACACCATTTCGGCAGGAATGGCTCTAGTTTCTCCCACAGGTGGCTTTTTGGAAGTTAACGCCGCCATCTGCCAAATGTTGAGCTACTCAGAAGAAGAACTACTACAATTGAGACTCGAAGACATCGAACATCCAGACGATCGTCAAGCCGATACCGATTGGATCGAGCGCATTTTCTCAGGTGAAATTTCTGCCTATCAAATCGAGAAGCGATTTGTCTCGAAACAGGGGCAGATTATTTGGGGCTTGATGAATTTGGCTCTAATGCGAGATGTTCAAGACCTTCCACTTTATTTGATTGTGCAAATCGCCAATATCAGCGATCGTCGTCAGCTTGAAGTCATGAAGGAGGAATTCGTTTCGATCGTTAGTCATGAACTGCGGACACCATTAACTTCACTTCGCGGTTCTCTGGGCATTTTGGAATCGGGTGTCCTGAAAAATAAACCGGAAAAAGCCCAACAGATGTTACAAGTTGCCGTGAAAAATACCGATCGTCTAGTGCGTTTAGTTAATGACATCCTGGATTTACAACGATTAGAGTCAGGTAAAGTGTCTCTGGTCAAGGAAGTCTGCTTGGTCAGTGATTTGATCGAGCAAGCAGTAGAATCTGTTAAAGCGATCGCCCACCAAGCCAATATCACTCTGGAATGGACTCATGTATCAGCCTCAGTTTCCGCATCTGGGGACGAAATTATCCAGACCCTAATTAATCTCTTAGGCAATGCGATTAAGTTTTCTCCACCACACAGTACCATTTGGCTGAAAGCCGAAGTAACCAACAATTTAGATCGACGAATTTGCCAACAATTCCCTGACTGCAAAGACAGCATTACCACTTCTTACATCCTCTTCTCAATTACAGATCGAGGACGCGGCATTCCAGCAGACAAACTCGAAACTATCTTCGGACGTTTCCAACAAGTAGATTCGTCTGATTCTCGCAGCAAAGGGGGAACAGGCTTAGGGCTAGCCATTTGCCAAAATATTGTCCAACGCCATCAAGGACAGATATGGGCGGAGAGTGTCATGGGAGAAGGAAGCACTTTTTATTTCACGCTACCAATGGGAGATTAGCGATCGCGGTTAAATAAATTACACTGCGACTGTAGCAATTTCATCAGGAGTGAGGTGAGAATGCAACACTTGACCGTCGCGGAACCAAACGATGCGCTTGGTTTGTTTGGCTACTTCTGGTTCGTGAGTTACCATAACAACTGTGATACCAGTTTCATTTAATTCTGTAAAAATATCCATTACTTCTTGGGTTGTTTTAGAATCTAATGCGCCTGTTGGTTCATCTGCTAATAATAATACTGGACGATTGACTATGGCGCGAGCGATCGCAACTCGTTGTTGTTGTCCCCCAGAAAGTTGATTAGGTCGATTATTCAATCTTTGGGCTAATCCTACTCTCGTCAATGCTTCGATCGCACGTTCTTTTCTTTCCCCCCCTGGAATACCTGCATAAACCATTGGTAACATGACATTTTCTAAAGCAGTTAATTGGGGTAAAAGGTGAAATTGTTGAAACACAAACCCCAATTTTTGATTGCGAATTTTCGCTAATTCGGTATCTGGTAATTGGGAAACATCTACTCGATCTAAATAATAGTTGCCTGACGAAGGGCGATCGAGACAACCGATAATATTCATTGCTGTAGATTTACCCGATCCAGAAGCGCCCATAATTGAGCAATATTCACCTTCTTCAACTACTAAATTAACTTCCTGTAGTGCTTTTACTTCTGTATCGCCACTACCGTAAACTTTGCTAATGTTTTCTAATCTAATAATTACTGGTTTGAGCATATTTTAACTATCCCTTGTTTCCTGAATTATTAATCCCAAAAGACCAAATCAATTTAGGACTTTGTAGGGGCGGGTTTAGTAGATAAATCTGTACTCACAACAGAAGAATTAACAACAAAACCCGCCCTTCCAGGATTTGCAGGGGGCGGGTTTTGTTGAGAGATAGTCTGTAAGTAACAAAGGTTATCTGCTAAACCCGCCCCTACATCAATTTCCCTTTGTCCCCAGTACCCATTCTAAGCACTTCTCAAAGCAACAATCGGATCTAATTTTGCGGCGCGTTGGGCGGGAACGACACCGAAGAATAAACCAATACCGCCGGAAATTCCCACAGCTAAGACGATCGCAGCTGGTGAAATACCCGCTTTTAAAGGAGTTAAAGCACCAACTAAAGTTACTCCACCAACACCAATTATAGTTCCGACAATACCACCAGCAGCAGAGAGAATTATGGCTTCAATCATGAATTGAATCAGGATATCTTGCTGAGTTGCACCGATCGCTTTTCTCAACCCAATTTCTTGGGTTCTTTCTGTCACCGAAACTAGCATAATATTCATTACACCAATTCCGCCGACGAACAGAGAAATTCCTGCGATCGCAGCTAACATTAAAGTCAAAGCGCCTGTAATTGTTCCCACAATTTGCAGAATATCTTTTTGAGTTCTGACGGTAAAATCATCTTCAGTGGTAATTTTATGGCGCAATCTTAACAAATTACTGATTTGAAATTGAGCCGCACCAATACTATTAGCATCTCTCGCAGAAAGCGCAATAAAATCCACTTCAGTTCCGTAAGGAGAAGTTCTTCCTCTGAGGCGATTAGCCATTGTAGTTAGAGGAATAAAAACTGTATCATCTTGGTTACTTCCTAAGAAAGAACCCTTTTGTTCCATCACCCCAATTACTAAAAAGCTGAGATTTCTAATCCTAATTTTTTCACCAACGGGGTTTTGACTACCAAACAGTTTACCAACCACATCAGAACCAAGGATTGCTACTTGGTTATTACTCTTCAAATCTTGCTCGCTGAAAAACCTACCTTTAGCTAAATCAAAACTGCGGACTGGTAAAAATTCTGGGGTAACGCCAATAATTTGGGTGTTAGTATTTTTATTACTATAAATCACTGGTTGACGGCTTTGAATTTGTGGGGCAACCTCTGTCACCGAAGGTACTTGACGTGCGATCGCTTTCGCATCTTCTAACACCAATGTTTTGGGAATATCCCGGTTTCTTTGGGCGTTTTGATTACCCGGAATGATAAACAAAACATTTGGGCCAAGGGATTCAAACTGTTCTGATGCTAACTTTTGCGCCCCTTGTCCAATTCCCACCATAGCAATTACTGAAGCATTACCAATGATAATGCCTAACATCGTTAAAGTGCTTCGTAATTTATTTGCAACTAATGTAGTAGTTGCCATTTTTACGCTTTCAACAATATCCATTTCACAAGTTAATTAGCGAACCTATTTCAGAAAACTATTTTTACGTGCTACGCACACGCTGCGCGACCACGAATCACGTAAGGACACGGCGGATGAAATACATCATTCTTATGCAAATATTCATGATGCCGTGTCCCTACTATGGTTTAATTTTTTTGCGGTCTTTTGGCAAATCAATATAAATTTGTTCCCCTTCTTTTAAACCCTCTAAAACTTGAGTTTGGTCTTGAATTGTGGAACCAATCGTTACAGGGCGAAAGACTGATTTATTATTTTCACCAGGTAGTAAGACACCAGTTTTTCCGCTTTCGGTAACGATCGCCACCGTAGGCACCATTAAAGCACCGCTAACCTGATTTCCCAGGAAAGTTAAATCCACATTCATTCCCGATCGCAACTCTTCTAAACCAGTGACTAATTCCACTCTCACTTGGAAAGAAGTAACATTTTGATCGACAATTGCTTCAGGTGCAATTAATCGCACTTTTCCCTTAAACACTCGATCGGGATAAGCATCCGCGACAATTTCTACATCTTGTCCTTGTTTAATATTCCCGATATCAACTTCAGGAACCTTAGCCAGAATTTCTAAACCGCGTGCGATCGCTACTACCGAAGTAGAAGTTGCCGCAGCACTACTAGAAGCCGAAGTTGTTGGCGTAACAAAAGCTCCTATAGTAGCGTATCTTTGGGTAACAATTCCTTCAAAAGGAGCTCGAATAATCGTATCATTTAATTGCACTTGGATTTGTTCTACTCGCGCTTGGGCTTCTTTCACTCCTGCTTCTGCTTGAGCAATATCTTCCGGGCGAGAACCTGCAATTAACAAATCTAAAGCTTGTTGTGCTTCTTTTACCGCTGCTTGTCTTTGAGCAATTACTTCCAAACGAGTACCTTTTAGCAACAGATCCAAAGCTTCTTGTGCTTCTTGAACAGCTGCTTGACGTTGAGAAATTTCCGCTGGAGAAGTACCATTTTTTAATTGTACTAATCGCCTTTTTGCTTCTTCCAAATTCGCCGTTGCGCTGCGATATTCCGAAGTAACTTCCTGCAATCGATCGGCAGAAATTGCCCCTTGACTTGCCAAACTTTGATTAGCTTTTAAACGCTGATTTGCTAAATCTAACCTAGCTTGGGCGGCTTGAACTTGGGCTTGAGTTTGGGCAATTTGTTCGGGATTACCCGTTTGTACCGCAGTTAGTTGGGCTTTTGCTTGTTCTAAACGAGACCTCGCTTGGGCGATTTCTTCCGGGCGACTCCCGGCTCTGGCTTCTGCTAACTGAGCTTGGGTTTGTGATAATCTGGCTCTAGCTTGGGAAATCTCTTCTGGGCGATTTCCAGCGCGAATTTCTGCTAACTGGGCTTGGGCTTTTGCTAAGGCTGCTTTTGCTTGGGCTAGTTGCGCTTGAATGTCCGCATTATCCATTCTGGCAATGATATCGCCTGCTTTTACTTTGTCGCCCTGTTCCACCATTAACTCAGCAATTCTTCCCGCAGTTTTGGGGCTGAGGTTAACGGTTTGGATCGGCACTACTGTACCACTGGCTGTAATTCGCAGGGTGATTGTCTTAGCTTCTACAGGAACGGTTACTTGGGCTACATCAGTTTTCGGCGCTACCCTGTTGAGCATGACATAAGTGCCTCCTGAAACACTTAATAGTCCAGCAGCGATTAATCCAGCAATCCAAGGGGTTCGTTGGTCAAGTTTTTTACGAATAAAAGGAATTTGCATGATTTGACATTCATTATGTAATCGGGGAATCATTGAGAAAATAAATATAATCTCAGGACGATCGCAAAAGCTTCCATGTCACTTTTGTCAATGCTTTGAGGTTTTATCTTTATTCTTAATTCTGAGCTGAGCTAGGCATATCTGTATTTTCGACTGAAAAATCGATACTGGCGATCGGTTTACTTTAATATTCTTAATATTAACGAGTTTCCGCAATCTAGCGGGATCGGTCGATCGGGTAATTTTTGGTGAGAGAAGGGAACAGGAAGCCGTGTATATAAATTAAAGACACCAGCCACTCAGTTCGGGTTCAAATTGAACTCTCTCGGAATCCAGATACCTGGCTTCTGAAGAAGTTGGGGATCTGGATGCGAGAACTTGTCCGTAAAAATGAATTAAAGTATCGTTAAACTAGACTGACGACATCTTCTGACTTCGAGGCTGTACTGTGCCAACCAAACGCAAACCTTGGTTTCATCTTTTGTTCATCTTCGGGATTTGGAGCGCGGCTGCACCAGCTTTTGGACAGGCGCTTGTACCCCATGCGCTGCAACTCAACACATCTCAGTTGGAGCAGCAAGGGTTGAGCCTAGCACAAGAAGCTGCTCAGTTGGCTCAATTCCAACAATATGAATTAGCATTAACCCGCGCCCAGCTAGCAACTCAGCTTTCTCCCAAAAGTTACCAAGCTTGGTTTCTCCTTGGTGGATTGTATGTGCAGAACAATCAATTAGACAAAGCAATTGTGGCGCTCAAACAAGCTCAGTCTCTAAAGCCTGACGAAGCTGCTATTTCCTTTGCTCTGGGTTCAGCATACTTTCAGCAAGAAAAGTATGATGCTGCTATAGCTGCTATAAAAGATGGCTTAAAACTTAAACCAAATTCCGCCGAAGCTTTATTTGATTTGGGAAATGCTTATTACAAGTTAAATCAATTTTCTCCAGCTTTAGACAGCTACCAAAAAGCTGTGAAAGCTGATGCTAAGTTTTGGCCTGCAATGAACAACATTGGACTGATTAAATATGAACAGGGTAATATCGATGCCGCTATTGGGCAATGGCAAAGAGCCCTGACTATTGAAAAAGATGGCGTAGAACCTAAGTTAGCGATCGCAGTTGCGCTCTACAGTAAAGGCGATCGGGAAAAAGCTTTGGCTTTAGGAGAAACTGCGATTAAGAGTGACGATCGTTATGCCGATCTGGACTTTTTAAAGCAAAATTTGTGGGGTTCTCGCCTAATCAGCGATACACAAAAATTTCTCGCTACTCCTAGAATGCAAGCAACGATCGCTCAAGGTTCCGATCCTCAGTCATCTCAACCTCAACAAGCGCCTCGCTGAAGAGGCCGGTGGGCTCCAGGGGCTCCAGGGGCAGGGGGGACAAAGGGACAAGGGGACAAGGGGACAAGGAGAAAATATAACCTTCTGCCTTTCTTCACTTCTGCCTTCTGCCTTCTGCCTTCAGCCTTTCTTCACTTCTGCCTTCTGCGTTCTGCCTTCTGCGTTCTGCCTTCTGCCTGCAAAAAGCTTAACTTTACATTATAATTTATTCGCTCAGTTTCAGTAAAGTTATTGCTGAAATGACATAAAAGTAGTACATAAGTACTATAAACCTAAATTAGAATTACACTCTTGTCACTAACCTCCGGCTAAAGCACGGAGGCTTGGAAGAGGAAGCCTGACCAACTTCTGAATTTGAGACTAAAACGGTGTCTAGCCTAAGTCTTCGAGACAGACTGAGCCATCAGGGAGTGGTATCCCAATAGATGTTAAGAATACCTCCCTCGTTCTTGACCGCTCTGATGTGCCAGTGGCGAAGGGAAATACAAACCTAGAAATAGGGCTTATCGCAATGTTCGTACCTGTTGTAAATAGTGAAAATAGACCGTTGATGCCAACAACTCCCAGTAGGGCAAGACGTTGGATTGAATCAGGTAAGGCTACCCCATTCTGGAAAAAAGGAGTGTTTTGTGTTCGATTAAACGTAGAACCATCCAATACAAACCACCAACCAATAGCAGTTGGCATTGACCCTGGTTCAAAGCGAGAAGCTTTTACGGTTAAGTCGCAATCTCATACTTACCTCAACATCCAAACCCATGCCGTTGATTGGGTAAAAGATCATATTGAAGTTAGGCGAAATATGCGACGGGCAAGGCGCTATCGCAATACCCCATGTCGCAAAAATCGAACCAATCGTTTAGCTAACAAAAAACATCTTCCTCCATCAACTAAAGCGAGATGGCAATGGAAATTGAGAATAGCTAAATGGCTGACTTTAATGTTTCCCGTATCTACTTTTGTAGTGGAGGATATTAAAGCTCGAACCTGGAAAAACGGACGTAAGTGGAATGTTTCGTTCAGTCCTTTGGAAGTGGGTAAGCATTGGTTTTATTCCGAACTGAAAAAGATTTCTCAAACAGAAACAAAGACGGGGCAGGATACTTACGAAATGCGACAATTGCTGGGACTTAAAAAGTTAAAGCAAAAGCTATCAAATAGATTTGAAGCTCATGCTGTTGATTCATGGGTGTTAGCTAATTGGTATGTGGGAGGGCATGATGCGCCCGACAATACCATGTTGATAGAGATAGTTCCACTTGAGTTTCACAGAAGACAATTGCACCGATTGGAACATTCCGCTGGTCACGTTCGGTCACGCTATGGTGGCACTTTAAGTGTTGGATTTAAGCGCGGCTCAATTGTTAAGCATCCTACTAAGTATGGATTTTGTTATGTGGGTGGTTGGCAGGAATCGCCGACAAAGAAAGATCCAAATCGTAAAACTATTAGTTTGCATTGCCTTAAAACAGGTAAACGGCTAACTCAAAATGCTTTTCCCACAGATTGTAAGTTCTTGTCTTACAATTCGTGGCGCTCTAATTAATGTAAAGCCGTCCTACAAGGACGGGGTTTCAGACCCAAGAGGTTTTGATGAATCAGACAGACAAAATAGTGCTAAGTTTTTCCAAATTTATATTGCATACTCAGACTCTATCCTGCTCCCCTGTAAAAGGAATAGCTCAGTTAGGCTAGTGTAAGAGTATCTTGCCGTATTTATTAAGTTATGTTTTGAGAGTCTTTAGGCAGTAGAGCCATAATTTGATCGACAAATTCTTGATGATCGACCACAGGTTTAGAAATATAACCATCGGCACCGCTTTGTTTGAGGAAGTTTTCCCGATCGCCCTCCATCGCATGAGCCGTTACCAAGATCACAGGCAAGTTGGCAGTTTGAGGATCGGCCTTCAACATTTGGGTAATTTTAATCCCATCCACAGATTTACCTTGGTAACTACTGTTTTGTAGAGAAACGTCCATCAAAATTAAGTCAGCCTTACCATTTTGGGCAATTTGCATTACTTCTTCTACATTTTCAGTCCCCTTAACTTCTAAACCACCCCGCTTAGTCAGAATCTTCGAGAAAACACGAAGGTTAATTGGATCGTCTTCAACTATTAAAACAGTTTTCATTTTGGTTTCCTTTTGCCTAAATTCAGAATAAGACAGTATTGACTATGCCGTTTGATACTACTGTGAAAATTGTTAATTTCGCACCCATCGATTTTTTTTCGTCATCATTTAAGGAACATTAACTCATGGCAAAACAGTTAAACATACTCTCTTCAGGACAGATTATCACTACTGCTCTGCATACGGAGATGCAAAGGTCTTATCTTGAATATGCCATGAGTGTGATTGTCGGGCGAGCGCTACCTGATGTTAGAGATGGGTTGAAACCCGTACATCGACGCATCTTGTATGCGATGCACGAATTGGGATTAACGCCCGATCGACCTTACCGGAAGTGTGCTCGTGTGGTTGGAGACGTTTTGGGTAAATATCACCCCCACGGCGACCAAGCAGTTTATGATGCTTTGGTGCGAATGGTACAGGATTTTTCCTGCCGTTATCCTTTGTTGGCAGGTCATGGCAATTTTGGTTCGGTAGATAATGACCCTCCAGCGGCGATGCGTTACACTGAAACACGCCTTGCACCAATTAGTCATGAGGCGATGTTGAGTGAAATTGGCGAAGCTACAGTAGATTTTATCCCTAATTTTGACAATTCCCAACAAGAACCTGTAGTCTTACCTGCCCAATTACCTATTCTATTACTTAACGGCTGTGCTGGAATTGCTGTGGGGATGGCGACTAATGTCCCACCACATAATTTGGGCGAGTTGGTAGATGGATTAATTGCCTTAATTGATGATGCTAATCTCTCTGATGATAAGTTATTGGATTTAATTCCGGGGCCTGATTTTCCCACTGGGGGCGAAATTGTCGGTAGTGAGGGAACTCGCGAGGCTTATAGTACAGGAAAAGGGACGATTACGGTGCGGGGAATAGCCAAGATTGAAGAAATTCAAATTGGCAAAGGTCGTCACCGCCTAAGAGGAACGACGCGAAGTGCGATCGTAGTAACAGAGTTACCTTTTCAGGTGAATAAAGCAGCTTGGATTGAAAAGATTGCTGAGTTAGTTAATCAAGGTAAAATTGAGGGGATTGCGGATATTCGGGATGAGAGCGATCGCGAAGGAATGCGGGTAGTAATTGAACTAAAACGCGATGCTAGTCCGCAAGAAGTTTTGGAAAATTTATACAGACAAACGGCGCTGGCGAGTAATTTTGGGGCGATTTTGTTAGCGTTGGTAGATGGACAACCGAGACAGCTAACATTGCGGGAAATTTTACAAGAGTTTCTCAGTTTCCGGGAACAAACTCTGACTCGACAATATAGGCATGAGTTAGAACAAACGGAAAGACGTTTGCATTTAGTTGAAGGGTTAATTGCGGCTTTAGAAAATTTAGATGCGATTATTGAAATTCTGCGAAATGCGCCTGATGGATCGACGGCAAAAGTTACTTTTCAAAGTCGATTTAATTTTAGCGATCGCCAATCTGATGCTATTTTAGCAATGCCTTTGCGTCGGTTAACTGGTTTAGAACGTCAGCAATTACAACAGGAATTAACCGAACTTACGGAACGGATTGAAAATTTACAGAGATTGTTGAGCGATCGACATGAATTACTCAAAGCTTTGAAAAAAGATTTGCGTTCTTTAAAAAAGAAATACTCCGATCCTCGACGCACGCGCATTTACAATCCCAAAGTCACCGCCGCCACAACCAAGAAAACCCCAGAAAAGGAACCTAAAACTACTAGAGAACGCCGCCGAGATAAACCAAAAACGGAGGAAGTGGAAGGACAACTTTCCTTATTCACTCCCCTAACTTCTAGCACTCCTGAAGAAGCAAATTTAGAAATTACTCAGAAAGGTTATATCAGAAGATTGGCGAAAAATGGCAGTAAGTCTAATTTGAAATCTTCTGATGATCTGGTTGTGAAAACTTTCTCGACAACTACGGAAGCAGATTTAATAGTAGTAACTGGTAGTGGTAAAGCTTTCCCGGTCAAAGTTGGCGAAATTCCGCCTACTTCTGGACAAGCAAAAGGTACACCATTAGTTAGTTTATTACCGCAAGCTAAGGAAGTTCCTGAGACTTTGGTAGGATATTTTATTGCGCCGTCAGCAGAAGATTCTAGTAGCGTGGTTGTGGTGAGTCAACAAGGACGAATTAAGCGGTTAGTCAGTTCGGAATTCGCTAATTTAACTCGTCGTGGTTTAACAGTTTTAAAACTGAAAGAAGATGAGCAATTAGTATTTGCTCTACCGACAAACGAACGCGAAGAAATAGCTTTAGCTACCACTGGCGGACGTATTTTACGCTTCTTACTCAACGAACAACAATTACCTGTAATGAGTCGTGGTGCTGGAGGTTTACAAGCATTAAGATTAGGTCGTAACGAAAAATTAATTGGTGCTGTTAGCCTCAATCAAGATGATAATTTGTTGTTGGTTACTCATTTAGGTTATGCTAAACGTTTACCAATTAGTGCGATTCGTTTAGCGAATTTAGGTGATATTGGTACGCAAGCTTTACAATATACTAGCAAATCAGATACTTTAATTGGCATGATTGAAGTAATTCCCGAAACTAAAGTATTGCTGTTAACTGATACGCCAAGAATGGTGAATTTACCTGTGGAACGGATTCCTTTTTGGGGTAAGGATGGGACTGGCGATCGCATTAACAAGCTCAAAGAAGAAGAAAAAGTTGTCAATTTAGTAATCGTTGATGGATGATTGACAATAAGTAATTTCTTAATTAAGTATGCGGATTCTTGCTATTGGTGATATTCATGGTTGTGCGATCGCTTTCGATCATCTTCTTTCTGTAATACAACCACAGCCAGAAGATCAAATTGTTACTTTGGGTGATTATGTCGATCGTGGCTTAGATTCTAAAGGAGCGATCGATCGATTAATTACTCTTTTGGTGAACCTCGTAAATTTTCAATTAATAAATGCTTTAATCCAAAGTAATTTTAAAATTAGGATCTAGGAATAAATTATGGCACAAGTGGTTTTAGAAAATGTCTATAAAAGCTTTTCCGATCGCAAAGTAATTGAACAACCGGAAGCAGAAAAAGGAAATGATTCTCTCTCATCTACTCCTGTCTTACGCCGGATTAATTTGACGGTAGAAGATGGAGAATTTATGGTATTAGTAGGCCCTTCTGGTTGTGGTAAAAGTACATTACTGCGGTTAATTGCAGGATTGGAAGAATTAACCGGGGGTAATATTTGGGTGGGAGAACGTTTGGTGAATGATTTACCACCAAAAGAACGCGACATCGCAATGGTATTTCAAAATTACGCGCTCTATCCCCACATGACAGTTTATGATAATATCGCTTTTGGTTTGCGCCGAATGAACCGTAGAACAGGCATCTTGCCTGTAAATCCAGGGGAGAAGTTTTCGCAATTTAAGGAAGATGTTTTAGTTAAAGTAACCAAGTCTTTTCCTAAAGGTTTGCGTTACCTGTCAGCACGAGAGAAAGCTGTTCAGAAGCAAGTAAAAAATGTGGCGCAATTATTACAAATTGAGTCACTTTTGTCACGGTTGCCAAAACAACTTTCTGGGGGACAAAAACAAAGGGTAGCATTAGGACGTGCGATCGCCAGAAATCCCCAAGTTTTCTTAATGGATGAACCTTTATCAAATTTGGATGCCAAATTAAGAGCAGAAACTCGCGCTCAAATTGTTAAGTTACAAAGACAGTTGGGAACTACTACTATTTATGTGACTCACGATCAAACTGAAGCGATGACGATGGGCGATCGCATTGCGGTAATGAATCAAGGTCAACTACAACAATTAGCTAAACCTTTAGAATTATACAACAGTCCTGCTAATATGTTTGTGGCACAATTTATTGGTTCGCCACCAATGAATTTTATCCCGGTACAATTCCAAGCGCCACTGTTAATTAATCATCCCCATTTTCGTTTAACTTTACCGGAGATTTGGGAATCTGCTTTGCGAAAGTACGATCGCCAATCCCTAATTTTAGGCATTCGTCCCGAACATTTCAATCTCAGCGTTCCTGCACCAGAAAACTTACAAGTAGAAGTAGATTTGGTGGAAGCGTTAGGAAATGAAACTTATTTATCAGTTCATTTACTGGGTGAAACTAATCAGAATTTTACTTTACAAGTGCGAGTTACACCGGAAAAACAAGTAAGTATTGGTAATAAAATATCCTTAGAGTTAGAAAGTAAAAAAATTCATTTGTTTGACCCTGAAACTAACTTAGCAATCTTTCCGCAACCTTAAGAAATTTTTAAATTTCTTATTTAAAAATTAAGAGATACTTTGATTACATAATTTTTCTTAATAATAATAGACAATTAGCTTGTGACGATCTACCTAAAAGCTGCTTACCATCAGCATCAGAGGGTTTTGTCTAATTGAAAAAATCAACTAAATTAGCTATCAACACTAATTGAAAATATTTCCCAAATACTGTACTTTATAATCAGAAACAATAAAAATATACCTAACTCAAACAATGACTTTATCAGAACTAAAGCCGGGAAGTTTAGCGATCGTAGAAAGCGTACAACTCAGCCGTCACGGACAAGCATTAGCTAAACGCTTAGAAGCAATGGGAATAGTTCCTAATAGACCAATTCGAGTTTTACGGCAAGCTTGGTTTGGTGGGCCTTTACATATTCGAGTCGGTTCTACCACTGAAATAGCCATTAGAAGAACCGAAGCTAAAATGGTATTAATTCAAACAAATGGAACTACAAATTAAGCTGATAATTATTAAATCTAGCTAGCAATAAACTACTAAATTTGTGCAGAGGGAATTATGAACTGTCACTCAGGTACTACTGCTATAAAAGCCACTAAAGCAGTAAAAAGAGTTGCGCTAATTGGAATGCCCAACACCGGAAAATCAACTTTGTTTAATCGGTTGACAGGTGCAACAGCTTTTGTGGGAAATTGGCCTGGAGTGACAGTAGATTTATTGCAAGCTCATATTAATATTAATCACGAAACAGTAGAGTTTGTAGATTTACCGGGAATTTACGACCTCAACGGTTTTTCTGAGGATGAAAAAGTAGTTCAGTACTTTTTAGAAAGCTTTGGTGTTGATTTAGTTATTGTCATTCTAAATGCTGCCCAAATAGATAGGCAAATTCGCATAGCTTTGCAAATTAAAGCTTTAGGGTTGCCAGCCATTATCCTTCTCAACATGGCAGATGAAGCCAAGTATTATGGGGTGGAAATTCAGGTAAATGAGTTATCTAAACGCTTAGAATTACCAGTCTTTCTGCTCAGTGCTAAATATGGCAGAGGATACGAAAGAGCATATCGAGAAATTTGTCAGAAACTAGCAGAAAGCGTTACTACTCATAAGATTACTAATCTAAAAAATTGCTTATCTGAAAAAGCGGATATTTCTGTTGAAGAGATGGAAAATATCCTCACTGGTGCGGTACAGATGCCTTCGCAGATAGCAGTTAATATTACTCAGCAGATCGATCGCATTTTACTGCACCCAATCTTAGGTTTACCTTTGTTCTTTGCGGGAATGTTTGCGGTGTTTTGGGTAGTCTGGAATGTGGGATTACCTTCCCAAGACATCATGGATAAAATCACAGGTTGGTTACAAACTAATGCCATTGAACCATTAGTTAGTCCATTACCTAAATTAGCGCAAGATTTTATTGTCAATGGGCTTTGGGGCGGGTTAGCAACAGTCGCTTCTTTTGTGCCATTACTGGTATTGTTTTTCATGATTATGGCAGTTTTAGAAGATAGCGGTTATTTATCTCGTTCTGCCTATTTAATGGATGCTTTCATGGCGAAATTAGGGCTAGATGGGCGCAGTTTTGTCATGCAAATGATGGGATTTGGCTGCAATGTTCCAGCTTTAATGGGAACCAGAGTCATGCGTTCTAAAGCACTACGACTATTAACAATGTTAGTTATTCCCTTTGCTTTGTGTGCAGCGAGATTGCAAGTTTTTGTATTTATTATTGCGGCGGTTGTTCCTAATGGAAACGGTGTTTTAGTATTATTTTCTTTGTATCTCCTCAGTTTTGTCGCTGCGATCGTCACCGCTGCACTTTTTCAAGGAGTATTTAAAAATGAAGAACCTTTCGTATTAGAATTACCTCCTTATCGAGTACCGACTTTAAAGCACGTCCTTCTTAGAGGTTGGGGAGAAGTCAAACAATTTTTGACTAGGGCTTCTGGTTTTATTACTTTAGGTTGTGTCGCCGTTTGGGTAGTGACAAATTTACCTCTAGGTGCAACAGGATTAAATACTATTGGTGGGCAAATTGGGCAATTTTTAAGTCCAATTATGGAACCAATTGGCATTAATCCATATTTAACTTTAGCTTTATTATTTGGCGTAATTGCTAAAGAAGTTGTGGTAGGTTCTTTAGCAGTAATTTACGGATTAGGTGCTGATGCAGTGACTAACCAAATTGCGGGAACAGTCACATTTATTCAAGCATATAGTTTCTGTATTTTCTGTTTACTGTACACTCCTTGCTTAACCACAACAGCAACATTATTTAACGAAGCTAAATCCTGGAAATTCACTTTATTTGCTTTAGCTTATTCCTTTGGTTTAGCTTGGGTTGCTAGTTTCATATTTTACCAAAGTGCTTTAGCTTTAGGTTTTAAGTAATTCTCTATTAGACTTGGGGAAAAATTTAAAATAATCAGTTATTTTAGCCATATAATTATATTGGCTAGTGTTACTAGAAAAATTCTGAAGCAGTGGTGAAAAAACGGACAAAAAATATGTTTTCTGCTGTCTCTCTATTTTCTGGGGCTGGTGGTATTCAACGCGGTTCAAAACAGCCAAAATAGGAGCAAAGCTAATGCTAACAACATCACATCAGGATCGCTTTGTTCGTGCCCGATGTTCCCTAGCGGGATTATCGGTGGGTGACGCTTTTGGAGTCTACACTGGTGTGGAAGGAATTCCAAAAGCGTGGATTCAACAGACAGAGCCATTACCCAAATGGCCGTTTTTAGAACGCGATACTTTCTCTTAGATGAGGTGAGGAAATGCGATCGCACAAGCCGAAGAAGATATTCGTAACAGTCCCTTGACAGCTTATCGCTTAGGAAAAAACCAAAAAGGTTGATAAGGCGCAATTTAGTTACCATTATCAACCTTTTTGTTATTAGTTAAGTAATAGATAGTGGTAATTTCCCATTACCAACTACCTACTACCCACTACCACCTTACTTAGTTTCGGAAAACTCAGCGTCAATTACATCATCGCCACCGCCGGAAGTTCCGGGAGCACCGTCACCACCAGGAGCAGCACCAGTACCGTCGCCACCAGGAGCAGCACCACCAGCTTGCTGATAGATATTGCTACCGATGCTGTACAAGGTTTGTTGTACTTCTGGCATCAATTTCTTGATTTGTTCGTCGTCTTCTTTAGCAACTGCATCCTTCAAGTCTTTAATTAAACCTTCGAGTTTAGACTTGTCAGCAGCGGGTACTTTATCGCCCAATTCTGCAAGTTGTTTTTCTGCTTGGTAAGCTAAAGAATCAGCTTGGTTTTTGCGATCGATCTTCTCACGACGTTCCTTATCGGCAGAAGCATTTTGTTCCGCTTGTTTCACCATCTTGTCTACTTCATCTTTCGGTAAAGTAGAAGCGCCAGTGATGCTGATAGATTGAGCTTTACCAGTACCTTTATCCTTCGCAGTTACGTTCAAGATACCGTTAGCATCAATGTCGAAAATTACTTCGATTTGGGGTACACCACGAGGCGCTGGAGGAATACCATCTAAGCGGAAAGTACCCAGACTCTTGTTGTCGTTGGACATTTCCCGTTCCCCTTGGAGAACGTGAATTTCTACGTTAGTTTGTCCGTCAACCGCAGTGGAGAATACTTCCGACTTCTTGGTAGGAATGGTAGTGTTGCGAGTGATAATCTTGGTCATGACACCGCCGAGAGTTTCCACTCCCAGAGACAGCGGAGTTACGTCTAACAACAAGATACCAGAAGCGCCAGCATCGCCAGAAAGTACACCAGCTTGGATAGCTGCACCAACTGCTACTACTTCATCCGGGTTAACGCTTTGGTTAGGTTCTTTACCCAATACCCGTCTTACCACTTCTTGCACAGCGGGGATACGAGTGGAACCACCAACTAGTACTACTTCATCGATCGCAGATTTGTCAATCTTCGCATCGCGGATCGCGTTTTCTACTGGAACGCGGCTGCGATCGATCAAATCAGAGCAAAGTTCCTCAAATTTCGCCCGTGTTAACGTCATTTCTAAGTGTTTCGGACCTTCTTGAGTCGCAGTGATGAAAGGCAAGTTGATTTCCGCTTGTGTCACGCTGGACAATTCAATTTTCGCCTTTTCTGCTGCTTCCGTCAGACGTTGCAAAGCTTGTTTGTCTTTGCGAAGATCGATACCTTCGTCTTTGCGGAAAGTTTCAGCTAAGTAATCAACGATTTTCTTGTCGAAGTCGTCGCCACCCAGGTGAGTATCACCAGAAGTCGCCAACACTTCAAACACACCATCACCAATTTCTAGGATGGAAACGTCGAAAGTACCACCACCTAAGTCAAATACTAGAATGGTTTCATTAGCTTTCTTATCCAAACCGTAAGCTAGGGATGCAGCTGTAGGTTCGTTGATGATCCGCAGAACTTCAATCCCAGCAATCTTACCAGCGTCTTTAGTCGCTTGACGTTGGGAGTCGTTAAAGTAAGCAGGTACAGTAATTACTGCTTGAGTAACTGTTTCACCCAGATATTTGCTTGCGTCATCTACCAGCTTGCGAAGAACTTGTGCGGAGATTTCTTCGGGTGCAAATTGTTTGCCTTGTGCAGGACAATCTAATTTAACGTTTCCGTTGCCATCGCGCAGGACTTTATAGGAAACTTCTGTAGCTTCGTGAGTAATTTCTTCAAATTTACGTCCAATAAAACGCTTAACGGAATAGAAAGTATTTTCTGGGTTCATTACCGCTTGGCGCTTGGCGATTTGTCCGACTAAGCGATCGCCATTTTTAGCATAAGCTACCACCGAAGGTGTAGTCCGAAAACCCTCTGCGTTGGCGATGACTGTGGGTTTACCACCTTCCATTACTGCCACACAGGAGTTAGTCGTACCTAAGTCAATTCCAACAACTTTTGCCATAAGAGTGTTCGGTTTCCCAATCTAACTACAAAATTTACTAGGCTCGATTGACCAGATAGAATCGAGAGCAAGACAGCACTGCTAACTGCACCAACCGAGCCCTTTCACCTACTCTGTTCAACTTGTATATTGTTCTGCACTACACAGAACTCTTTTCTATACTGAGCGGGGATAGGGGCGATCATGAAGGCGAGGTTTCCGAACCTTGGAAGGACGGTTGCCTTTCGGGAGGTTTTTTCGTAGCTGCTTGGTGCTGCCACTAATCAATACTTTAAGCAATTCCACCCATTCCGGGATTGGTGCGAACCGTAATTAAATAGTTGTATTTGCCGTCTTTTGAGAAAGGCAGAAGGCAGAAGGCAGAAGGCAGAAGGTTTTTTGAAGGTTGAAGGGAAGAAAGGTAGAAGTTTTATTTCAAATTTTCATCAAGGTTAGTTCTATGTTTTACCCACTCTGACATATCAATTAACTCTTCATCTGCTCAAGCTTTTCTTGTAACTGTTGAAATACTACTTCACCATCAACAACTTTTCCTTGACGAATTTGCTCTTCTCCTTGAGCAATTTTTTTTATTAATTCAACTAACTGAGTTGCTGCGAGTTCGTTGTTAATCAGTTTTAAAGCTAAAGCGTTCACTTTTTCGATCGCTTCTTGTTCAGTTAAACCATACACCAAAACACCCGGTATTTCTAAAATTTCTGCAATCGAGTTCTTCTAATTTTTCTAAAATAATTGGCTGGATCATTGTTTCTTCTCTTTGGCAGTACTCCCGCTCGTAACTCTTAACCTATTCTTAATTTTATTATGATATCTAAATACGCTCGCCTCCCATCACCATCACACCTAGCATCATCATTAATTTACCCGATCGAACAACTCATTAATTATCTCTAAGATTTTGCCCCTCCATCGAAAAATCATGCAATCCTAATAATAGAATTATCGAGAAGGCAGTGTTATGCTGACTTTAGTTGCAACTCCCACCAACCTGAACAATTCTGATTTATCAGACCCTCTTCATCTACTCACAGCACTGCAAAATTTACGCCAGAGTGTTTACCAAGAAGGACAGGAAATTTTTCAACGCTGGCAACCTTCAATTCATAGAAGATCTTTTTTGTTAAGTGCTTTGAATTTAGCTTATTATTTAGCACTACGACATCACGATTTACGACCATTACAAACCGCACTTGTACCTTGGGGATTATCTTCTTTAGGTCGCAGTGAATCGAGAGTTTTACCGAATTTAGATGCCGTAATTACTACTTTAGGCGAACTGGTTAATGCTGACCCTAGTAGTTTACCAGGTCGTCGTCCTTTGCGGGCTTTTTTCCGAGGCGATCGCCTTTTGCAAAAAGAAGTAGAAGCAGTTTTCGGCAAAACTTTTGCCCACCGTCAAAGCAGAATCATGGTGACATTACCCAATCAAGCAGCAGAAGATTTTTCCCTAGTTTTACAACTAGTAGAATGCGGTTCTGATTGCTTCCAAATTAACTGTGCCCACGATAATTTAGAAATTTGGAAATCAATCGTTAAAAATATCAGACTTGCCTCCGAAAAAACGGGGAAAAATTGTAAAATATTTATGGATTTAGCAGGGCCGAAACCTCGTACATTAGAGGTAGTTTCGCCTGATGCAAAAAGTCGGATGTTCGTTGGCGATCGCTTACTTTTAACTCCTAACTCTCCCCAAACAACAGACCCCACAATTCCCTTCCGCGCCAGTTCCAGTTTCCCCGAAATCTTAAACCAACTCCAAAAAAATGATCCGGTTTGGATTGATGATGGTCATATTGGAACAAAAGTAATTTCTCTCACTTCTGAAGGCGCAATTTTAGAAGTAACACACACCCGTCCTAAAGGAGAAAAACTTCGCCCAGAAAAAGGTTTGAATTTTCCAGAAACAGTAATTCAACTTTGTCCATTAACCGAAAAAGATTTCCGCGATTTAGATTTTGTCGCCCTTCATGCTGACATAATTGGTTATTCTTTTGTCCAAACAGCAGCAGATGTGGCATTGTTACAAACCGAAATTCAAAAACGTTTACAAAATTCCCCCAAAAAAATCGCCATTGTCGCCAAAATTGAAACCAAAGAAGCAATTCGTAACCTCCCAGAAATCATGGTACAAGCAGCAGGAAAACAACCTTTAGCCGTGATGATTGCTAGAGGAGATTTAGCAGTAGAAATTGGTTATCAAAGATTAGCTGAAATGCAAGAAGAAATACTTTGGTTATGTCAATCCGCTCACATTCCCGTAATTTGGGCAACCCAAGTATTAGAAAATCTCGCCAAAACTGGTATCCCTTCCCGCGCCGAAATTACTGATGCTGCAATGGGAGAAAGAGCAGAATGTGTGATGTTAAATAAAGGGCCATTTATTAACGAAACAGTGACAATTTTAGATGATGTTTTGCGCCGCATGGAAGCTCATCAATTGAAAAAAACTCCCCAATTAAGAGCTTTACATTCTTGGTAGCAAATAGTATGGTGCGTTAGTACAACGTAACGCACCATTACTACTAAATCGAAGAATTAACCCACATGAATCATGTCAAAGTTAGCTTTAAAGTAATTGTAAGAAAGAGTTAAGAACCCAGTTGATTCACCTGGTAGAGAATTAAGTCCCCAAGGATTGTACAGCGTAATTGTTCCAGCACTGGTGTTAGTATCCACAATGCTATATTCGTGACCTAATCCCGGATTACCTGCTGAAAGCGCCCAAACGTCTCAATGATGTGCAATAGTTGGTATTTTGTAAATCTTGGGATGGAATTTCTTGTAAAGAAATTGCTGAGCAGGCTGTTTATGATGCAGAGTATATTAAACTGGTCGGTTTTCAATTATGGAATTTACTTAGTAAAGCATTGGGAGAAAAAGTTACTAAGAGTAATATCCACTCAGTACTAGCACACAATTCCTTTAATTGCGAAAATTAAATATTAATAATCCCTGTAAAGCTAATTATTTATATCCCATTGATAATGATTCAGTGACTAATAATTGCTGTCAAGATTGGGGAGAGCTGTATTTAAGAAAAGTGCAACATGACGCACCTTGACCGTATATAATGTCTTATTTTTGCAGAATGTAAAAACTTGGCGAGAAAATAGAGCAAAAGATCGATCGTCAAAAGCAAAACCAGAAGCAGGTCTGAGATTTCCTAGTTTGTACAACTCTTTAACACACTAGTCATACTAAATAAGTATATCATTAAGGAGTATATTTACTTACGCCTTAATTCGCAATACTAAGATAACAATTATAACACAAACAAGTACAAAACTGCGGAAGGTGAGTGATAAATTCATCAAAAATTATCTAGAGTCTACAGCATTTTGATTAACTGCAAACGAGACATTATCAAACTTTTATCAAAGATTCTGTTTAAGCTTTTAGTGTAAAATTTTGATGAACTTAAAAGCAAACAATTGACTACCTTGCCAAAACCTCTGTATATTTCCTTACGTAGGGTTTCAGTATTGTTTTTTCCCATGAGTGCATCAGATTTTCAACCCATTATTTATCGCAATGCTCTTGAGCCAATAGTAATTCAAGAAGTAGAACAACAACTTCAAAAGCTATCGCCAAATATCCTTCAATATATTAATTCTGCACAAATCGTAGCCTACGCACTTAATCGTCTCCCTGCTTTATATGCTACCAGCAAAGAAGGATGGAATGCTCAACAATTACGTGCTAAGAAGCAAATGAAAGAGCAAATTGTTACTGCTGTGCGTCAAGGTTTGGCAGCTGTGCAAAGAGATCCTTTAAAAATTTCCACTCCTTTGCTAGTAGAAGAAGTTAAAGAAGAGGAAAAAGTAGAAATTAAAGCAGAAGACGAAGCGCAAACTCAAGAGAAAATTACAGCAGCAGCAGCAACTAGAACATTTTACCAAACAGAGAAGCGTAGCTTTTTTATTGATGGATGGGATGCTGGTTAACCCAATTTTTTCTGCTATTTGAAGAACTGCAAGACTATTTTTGCATAACGGTTTTAAATAGTCAATTTTTTCTTTGGATAATTTTTTTAATTTCTCAGGGCTTATGTAGCCATCCTGAATGTAGAGATAAATCATGAATTGTCTCTACATTCAGGATAGATAGAGTTTTTTCCCAATGGCTGCGTAAGTCCAAGTAAAACTACTGACTTTGCCCAAAATAAGTTTTTTTAATCAAGTCAACGAATATATACAGTATCTTTACTGGGAAAGAAAGCCCATTTTTTGTTTCTATTGCTTTAAATATTGATAATTACGTAATCTTTACCAAATTCCGCTCTGACCCCATCAATTTTGTAATTTATCTACATATTCACCCGTAAATCTAAGCAAAATTTATCCGTAAAATCTTCTATTAATTTGTAAAAATACAGTAATTACACTCAAAAATATTCTTGTTTTTATTCTATAAAAAATCAAAATTTTATTCCTTTCATTTAACCAATAACTTATCCATACGTCAAGTAAACAAAAGAAAATTTCATACAATATTTAAAGTTTTTGGTTGCGACAACAATGGCTAAAACCCTTTATTTACAATAATTTTATTGAAAAGTGTTTACTAGGATAAAGAGCAATACATAACCTAAAAAATATTGTTTCGATGAAGATTAGCTAAAAATAGTGACGCTGCTAATTGGGTTATGACATTCTGTTTTTAGTGTGAGATTCAGATGAGTACGAAACTACCGCAACGTAAGTTTTAAAAATATTGCTGGGGTAGTTTTTATCAAAAGATTTTCTACAAATCGATGTGAAGATTTGAAATATTTAGAGGTAAGCAAGATGAAACTGTTACAAAAAGCCGCCTCCGCGATTGCTACTACAGCCGCCCTCAGCATAGCTGGTGTCCCAGCAATGGCTTTTACAGTAAATCAAGACAATAATGGTTCTAACTTGCTAAACGCTTTGTTAGGCACTACAAATGGTTTAAGTAATTTTTCTGTAACCACTACAGGTAATGCTGCCGCCTTTGGTCTTTTCAGCGGCGATCCGTTTGGTTTGGATTCTGGTATCGTCCTGAGTAGTGGGAAAGTAGCAGATATACCGGGAGTGAACAGTGCTGGCACGGATTTAAGCACAAGTTTTGGAACCCTTGGTGATACACCGGGCAGCTATGACTTAGCTAAGCTGGATATCAGCTTTGATGCCGACAGCACAGCAGACAAGGTGTTCTTCCAATATGTCTTTGGGTCAGAAGAATTTGTAGAATGGGCAGGTAGCAGTTACAATGACTCTTTTGAGTTGCTGCTGAATGGTGTGAACTTGGCTAAGTTGAGCGACGGCAAGACAGTCACGATTAACAACCTTGCCACTAGTCCTTCTGGGCCTTTTCACGCAGACTACATTAACAATCCAGCTGGCCCTGGTACGGTCACTAAATTGGATGGCTACACGAAAGGTTTGACCTTTGAAGGACTGCTGAACAAGAATGCTAAAAATACTTTGAGCATCAAGATTAAAGATGTGGCAGATGGTGGTTGGGATTCTGCGGTGTTCCTCAAAGGCGGCACTCTGGGAACAGTGAATCCTGAAGCAGTTCCCGAACCAGGTACAGTGCTTGGCTTGCTTGCTGTTGGTGGTATGGCTTTCCTCAAAGGTCGGAAGCAGCAACGTGAAATTAAAGGGTAGGAAATCTTTGGAGTTTTCTATCGTTTGATAGAATAATCAATAATATTTTATATACTAGCCACTGTGTCTTATTTGGGGACACAGATATTTTTTTTGAGAGGTTTTGAAGGCATTATTATGAATGCGGATTTACTAAAAATAGTACTAAATTATATTATCTTCACTCCCAACTCCCCTAAATACGGAAACCTACTTGAATTTCACATAATCTAAATATATTTTTTGCTTTTTAAGTAGTTTTAAGTAGTTACTAAGAACTCTGGGAGCCTTGCACTGAAGGATTTTCCTGGTTTTAAAGCTTAACTTTACAAATCTGAACATATCATTTTAATGAAAACTACGTAAAGGTACTTGCCACTTATATAAAGTTTATGCCAAGCTTGAGTTAACAATAACCCTCTGAGCAGTGCCAGATTAACTGAATTGGTAATCTTAGCAAAGATTGCCAGCTTGTATGGATTGGGTGCAAGAGCGATCGCGCTATTTATAAGGGCTTACTGATCAGCACAAATAGTTAAAACTTTCACAATCTGTATTTACCATGATCCAGACGAGTTCTTGACCATGATTTTAACCACGTTAATTATGTCATATCCATACAAGAAAAAAGGACAGTTATTGATTTGATGCAGATGTTGGAGCGCAGAAGATTATTGCGATCGGCCTACGGCATTGCAAAACAGTAAATACTTTTGATTCTTTCCACAATCAACTTTTAGTTTGGAGAAGCAAGTTCCCATGTCTATCAATACGTTTCTTTCCAAATTGCAACTTTGGCACAAAACTACTGCCGCAGCTATTGCGACAAGTGCGGCCCTCAGCGTAGTTGGTACTCCAGTAATGGCCTTTACTGTAACTCAAAACAACAATAGTTCTGATTTGCTAAACGCTTTGTTAGGCACTACAAGTGGTTTGAGTAATTTTTCCGTAACCACCACAGGTAATGCCGCCGCTTTTGGTACTTTCAGCGACGATCCGTTTGGTTTGACAAAGGGTATCGTCCTGAGTACTGGGAAAGTAGTAGATATACCGGGAGTGAACAGTCCAGGCACAGATTTAAGCACAGATTTTGGATCTCCGGGCGCTACTGATGATTTAGCTCAGCTGGATATCAACTTTGATGCGGACAGCACAGCAGACAAGGTGTTTTTCCAATACGTCTTTGGGTCGGAAGAATTTAAAGAGTATGGGGGTAGCGTATACAATGACTCTTTTGAATTACTGCTCAATGGGGTGAACTTGGCTAAGTTGAGTGACGGTCAGACAGTCGCAGTTAACAACCTTGCCACTAGCCCTACTGGGCCTTTTCACCCAGACTACATCGACAATCCGGCTGGCCCAGGCACACTCACCAAATTGGATGGCTACACGAAAACTTTAACCTTTGAAGGATTGTTGAACAAGAATGCCAAAAACACTTTGAGCATCAAGATTAAGGATGTGAGTGATGGGATTTTGGATTCTGCGGTACTCCTTAAAGGTGGTACTCTGGGAACGGTTAAACCAGTTCCCGAACCAGCTTCTACTTTGGGCTTGTTAGCCCTTGGTGCAATGGGGGCAGGTTCGATGCTGAAGCGTAAACAGCAACAAAAAGGAATTGAAAAAGCTTAACTTAATAACCTAAGACCGATTTACTAATAGAAGGCTTAGGCTAACACTTGTAACAAATCTGTCAAACTAGATTAAAGCACAATCCGTGTTTTCCCCAGTGGAAAGCGCGGCTATTTTTTGCAGATTAGCGTAATCCAGAGGTCAATGTCTGACCAGAAAGAATAGTTTTTGGTGATGATATGACCGTTCAATTAGCTTTATTTATTAATTATATTATGAAAATACTTTGATAAACAGTAAAATTGGCTACTATTTTCATGTTTAGCCAGAATTAGCAGTAATCTTGAGCATAATTAAGTAGATAGGATTTACGCACTCAGCCAGCATAAAAGTCAGTTTCGTAAAGGTAGATAAGTGGAAGGTTCTTTGTTTCTTCTTCAGATGACTTTATACCTATTTAATACTAACAGAGCAAACTCTAAATTTAACGTAATCAATAATTTTTTATAAAGATTATATGAAGAATAGCGGAAACTCATGACAGTGATCTTTGGGATATGGTAGCTTAGATCTCTAAAACGAAATTCAAATACTCGCAAAACTACTTAGTTCAAGTTATTTGAAAAATTTTTAAAGATCTTCAGGGTTAGTTTCTACCAATACAAAAGTTATCGGGGATTGCCCTTTTAGGGTATCAGCACTACCAACTTTAACTTGTTTGGAGAAATTGGAAAAATGGCTATTTTAACTACGATGAGTACAAAAATTTTGAATAAATTAGTGTTAGGTGTCGCTGTAGGTGCTATTTCTCTATTAGCAATGAAAGCAAATCCAGCTAATGCTGCTTCTGTAAAATTCGCAACAAAATGGGATATCTATCCTTGGGGAAGTGGTAGTTTTACAGGTCTTGATAATAATTTAGATAACCTTCTGACATTGGATGAACTTACTTCTTTTATCTTCTCTTCACCACCAACAATAGCCGATCAATATATTACTTTAAATGATTTAAAAGATTTTGGTAGTTTTAACTTAAATACAGGGGTATGGAATGCAGACGCAGCTGGCTGGGGAAATCCTACGGGTTCTTACTTCAGTACGGGAAATGGGTTTTCTGCTCATACTCCATATACTATTGTCATGGTTGATTATGCCCCACCAGCATCAGCGACTGTCCCCGAACCAGCTTCTATTTTGGGCTTTCTGGGGTTAGGTACTCTAGGTATAGGTTCGATGCTGAAGCGAAAATAGGAGCAAAAAGCGTATTTTAACTAGCTTTAACCGATTTACTAATATCGGGTTAACTAGTAGAGGGGACTGATTTTTTTTGGCAAGGATCGATCGCGTTCAGTAGTAAACTAAAGAGTGGCATTGCTAAATGTTAAGACGATTTCCCTTATTGAGATAGGCGCAAGCATGGTAGCCACCACAGAAAAGACAAATATCGGGCGGATTACCCAAATTATTGGTCCCGTTGTAGACGTTGAGTTCTCCGGCGGCAAAATGCCGCGAATTTACAACGCCTTGATTGTCCAAGGCAAGAATGAAGCTGGACAAGATGTATCCGTAACTTGCGAAGTACAACAATTGTTGGGCGACAACCAAGTACGCGCTGTTTCCATGAGTACCACTGATGGATTAATTCGCGGTATGGAAGCAATCGATACTGGCGCTCCCATCAGTGTACCTGTTGGGGCTGGTACGCTGGGTCGGATTTTTAACGTATTGGGCGAAACTATAGACAACTTAGGCCCCGTAAATTCTACAGAAACCTCTCCTATTCACCGGGAAGCACCCAAGCTGGTTGACTTAGAAACCTCTCCTTCAGTGTTTGAAACTGGCATCAAAGTTGTAGACCTGTTAGCACCTTATCGTCGGGGTGGCAAAATTGGTCTGTTCGGTGGTGCGGGTGTAGGCAAAACCGTAATTATTCAAGAACTGATTAACAACATCGCTAAAGCTCATGGTGGTGTGTCAGTGTTTGGTGGTGTGGGCGAACGCACCCGTGAAGGTAATGACCTTTACAATGAATTCAAAGAATCCGGTGTTATTAACGAAAAAAATATCGCCGATTCTAAAGTAGCACTGGTGTACGGTCAGATGAACGAGCCACCAGGAGCTAGAATGCGTGTGGGCTTGAGTGCTCTGACAATGGCGGAATACTTCCGGGATGTGAACAAGCAAGACGTGCTGCTGTTCATTGATAATATCTTCCGGTTTGTACAAGCTGGTTCAGAAGTGTCGGCGCTGTTAGGTCGGATGCCTTCTGCGGTAGGATATCAGCCAACTCTGGCAACAGAAATGGGTGAGTTGCAAGAACGGATCACTTCTACTAAGGAAGGTTCGATTACTTCGATTCAAGCAGTTTACGTACCAGCAGACGACTTGACTGACCCCGCACCTGCTACTACTTTTGCTCACTTGGATGCAACAACTGTGTTGTCTCGTGGTTTGGCATCTAAGGGAATTTATCCAGCGGTAGATCCTCTGGATTCTACTTCTACTATGTTGCAACCTGATGTTGTGGGCGAAGAGCATTACAGAACTGCTCGCGCTGTACAGTCTACCTTGCAACGTTACAAGGAACTGCAAGATATTATTGCGATTCTCGGTTTGGATGAGTTGTCGGAAGATGACCGTTTGACTGTGGCGCGGGCTCGGAAGATTGAGCGTTTCTTGTCTCAACCTTTCTTTGTGGCAGAAGTGTTTACTGGTTCTCCTGGTAAGTATGTGAAGTTGGAAGATACGATTAAAGGTTTCCAACGCATTCTTTCTGGTGAGTTGGATGAGTTACCAGAACAAGCTTTTTACATGGTGGGTACCATTGAAGAAGCGATCGCAAAAGGCGAAAAACTCAAAGCTAAGTAATTAGGATGTAGGGCAGGGAAAAATCATCTCTGCCCCTCTAGGCAAAATCGGAAATCTAAAATCTAAAATCGCAAATCGAAATGACTTTAACAGTTCGTGTGATTGCACCAGATAAAACTGTCTGGGATTCTACTGCGGAAGAAATAATTCTGCCCAGCACTACTGGACAATTAGGTATTTTAAGTGGTCACGCTCCACTTTTGACGGCTTTGGATACTGGAGTAATGCGTGTTCGCCCGGATAAAAACTGGGTGGCGATCGCTCTGATGGGCGGTTTTGCGGAAGTGGAAAATAATGAGGTGACGATTTTGGTTAATGGTGCAGAACGTAGCGATTCGATCGATCTCGAAAAAGCTCGTGCTGCTTACAGTAAAGCTCAAGAGCGTTTTAACCAAGTACAAAACAGCGAAAATCGTCAGGAAAAAATTCAGGCTACTCAAGCTTTGAAAAGAGCTCGCGCTCGTTTTCAAGCTGCTGGTGGTATGGTTCAAGTTTAGTTTTTGCGGTGGGCGCAAAGCCCACCCTATTATTTATTTAAGTTTTATTAGCATTTTTGTTAGTTCTTTATTTAAAATTTCATATCCTCTATCATTGAGGTGTAAACTGTCTCGGTAATAATTATTTTTCTGCTTTTGTTCTAGAAGCGAATAGCTATCCAAAATAATCACATTCGGCGCTTGCAAAGAAGATATGTAAGAGTTTATCTCTACAACAGCGCGATCGATATCTGATGACCAAAATGGTTTTCTCTCTAGTGGGATCTCTCCAGCCGGAATTATAGTTGTTAGGATAACTGTAGCACCGAGAGAGCGCGATCGCTTGACAATTTCCTGAATGTTGGCTTTACAATTGGCGATGATGGTGGTTTGGCGATCGGGAAACAGCGGTATTGCTTTTAAATCGTTAATTCCAACTTGAACAATGATAATTTGCGGACGCAACGGTAAAACCTGCTTTTCAAAACGTCCCAAAACTTGAGTTGAAGTTTGACCAGAAACTCCACGATTTACAGGAGAAAAACCTTTTATTTCACTAGGAAAAGTCCAGTTTTCCGCTCGTGAATCACCAAAAAACACTACTTTTTTTGTTGCCTCATTAGTGAGATTAGCTGGTTGGGAATTGCCTGTATAATAATCCCAACCAAGCGGATCTAAGGTAGTTTTATTGAGTAATAAGTAGTAGTGTCTGGCGGCGATGAACAAAAGTACATTGAGCGCCACAGAGGTGAGCAATGCAGTTAAAGATAATATCAAGACTAAACGAAAAATTTTTGGTGATTTTTGCATCATCTGTAGTAACTTCAAGGAAGATTAAGCACCTGTTTTTTCGATGTAGTATTCATTTCATTATAATGATAATAATTGCTCGTCTGGCAGACTTCTGGATCTCATCAAAGGGGAAAAATCGATGGAAAGTAAAGCACCACCAAACGCACCAGTACAACGGCGAACTCTGTTCAATATTTCTGATGAAATCAGTGAGTTAACTAGCTTACTGGATGATATTGAAGATGACGATCTTGAAAGCGAACAGTTAATTACTAGTTGGCTGGAAAATTTGGGGGAGGAACGCGATCGCAAACTAGACAACTACGCTGCTTTAATTGCGGAATTGGAAGCTAAAGCAGAAGTGAGGAAAAAAGAAGCTCAAAGGTTAGCAAAGTTAGCCGCTAGTGATGAAAAAAAAGCGGCTATGCTCAAAGAAAGATTGAAATGGTTTTTTGAAGTCAATAAATTAAAAACGGTAGAAACTGCACGTTATAAATTATCTTTAACTAAAAGCGGTGGTAAACAACCTTTAATTTTAGATGATGCTATTTCTCCCACTGATTTACCAAAAAAATTTCAAAAAATTCAAGTTGAACCAGATAAAACAGCAATTAGAGCGGCATTAGACGCTGGAGAAGAATTAAATTTTGCTCATTTAGGCGATCGTACTTCTAGTATCAGAATCCGATAACTTACCAAAGCTTTTTCATCTCTCCTTGTCTACCAAAAAACTGACTATCCTGCATATAAGCCAACGTTGGATTAACTTCCCCATCTTTTAAAGGAGTGGAAACTTTTAGAGGATCGCTTTGTACTGCAACTAATGCTTGACGCACAGCTGTAGTAATTTGCTCTTTCAGTTTCGTCTTCGCTCGTAGTTGTTGCCAATGCCATCCCTCTTCACTAGTAGCGTATAATGCTGGCAAGCGATTCAGGGCATAAGCTACAACTTGTATTGGATCAATATATTTGAGCATCTTTGGTGGTAACTGTTGTAACTGATGCTCAACTTCCTGTACTACCATTGGTTCAATGGCATTACGATAAACCAAGCTCTTACTTGTGATTGTTTTCATTGGAGAACACTTAAATTAGGAAATGTTCAACAGAGTAATGTAAGAATTTGATATGCAATCAAATTTTACACAACTAGCACCCTGACATCCTGACACCCTAACACCCCTAATCTAAAAAATTTATCGGGGTTTGATAACTGTGCTGCACTAGCCACAATTTTGTATCGATAATACTACCTATTTTCCCGATACCAGTCAATTATCTATCAACAAATTTTATATTAATTATTATGTAGCTAGACTGTAGTCATAGTATCCTTAAGATTAAAAAAAACGCAATTTCATTAAATTTTAAACAACTATTGTTGCCAAAATTAGTTTTCCATCTTCTGCGGCTAAAAATATTTTTTTTGCTGAGTGCGATGATTACCTTCTACATTATATGAAGCAATCTCCAAGTTGCCACGCATTTTTAAGGGAGTTGTCACTTTCAAAGGATCTTTTTGCACAGCAGCCAATCCCTGACGTACTGCCATGACAATCTGGTTTTTGAGTTCTGTTTTTGCTTTTAGCTGCTGCCTACGCCATCCCTCTTCGCTGGTAGCATACAGTGAAGGCAGACGATTTAGTGCATAAGCAATCACTTGCTCTGGATTTATGTATTTAGCGAGATGGGGTGACAGTTTTGCTATTTGTCGTTCCACCTCTTCTATAACTATTATTTCCAAAACATTAATGTAATTTAATGATTGATTCCGTGACATTGACGAGGCTGTTCTCCTCCCGAACAGATTTTCAGGCTGAGGAGATACCGATCTGTCATCTTTTGGATTGAGCGCAGCCATACAATAGCTATTCTCCAATTACTCAATAGCAGTATTTTTACTCAAAGTAATACTTAAGTATTACTTTAAGATCTTAGCTTATTGATTTTATTTGTACCTGTACTTAAGATAGGTAGTTTTTGCTCTATCCTGAGCAAATTTTTATGTTACTATCAAGCAAAAAAATGCCTTGATCCTGAATAGTATCATTCTTTTTCAAGTTAAAAAGATACAAAAAATCAAATTGTTTCCTTGCTCAACAACTCATAAAATTGAGATAGCAATACTTCTATCGGCTAACAGATTTCCCTTGCAGGACATTTTGGTAAGGGAAGGGAACAGAAAACAAATATTTATCTTACACTTGCCCCGGCTTGGGTTGGTAGCCGTTCCTAGTCCCCAACCTCACCATTGTCCCCGCAACCAGATTTTCCACCACAAGTAGAAGAAAGTCGTTAGGGTGTGATGGGGGTCTTATTGGGGAAGACCGATAAATGTTATTTTATAGCCAATTGGCAAGAGGTTAGAAGCTAATGGCTCAATTGGAAAACCAAAGGCAAACTCAGGGTGAAGGCAACCCGCAGACCGCAGAAGAATCACTGAAGCTTTTGACAGAACAACTGCAAAACATTCAACAAAGTTTGGTAGAGCAGTTGCGGCGAGATGTCAACCAGCTAGAAAGTGAGAAATCTCGCTTAAATACTGAAATTGAACAGATGCGATCGCACTATCAGCAGCTACAATCTCAACAGCAGACAACAGAACAAAGAGTCTGGACGCAACAGCTGGCTCAGATATTAGCTACTCAGCTGCAAGAAGAGTTAAGGCAACAACAACTTAATTATTTAGCAGCAAACGCTTCTCACTCAAGTGACAACCAAGACGAAAACTCCTACGAGTTACTTGCAGCCCTGAATTCTACGCTGAATTCTACCTTAAGGGCTCTGCAACAAGACATCAACAGTTATCAAAGTAACTTCTCCCAACAGTTAGGTCGGATGCAAAGCCTAGAACAGCAGGGAGAAGCTATTTTAGAAGCCTTAGTAACTCGCATTAGACTGCAACTTCAGGAAACCTACCGACCAGAAAGAATTTCTTCTAGACCCAAAATAACACCGGGTAATCGTCCGGCAGCATTGCCCGGTCGTAGTAGTCAGCAACCACCTGCTGTTAGCCCAGCACCAACAACCCCAGCTACTCCTACAACACCATCTCCCCAAACGGCAAATTTTAAATTAGGAGTGGTTTTAGTTTTAATTTCTTCATTGATGTTTTCCTTACAAAACATCGTTGTCAGGGTACTATTAAGGGAGCAAAATATCTTTGGCTTATTTAAAGTTGGCGGGTTTATTACTCCAAGCCCTGGTAACTCGTTATTCATTTTGTTGTTGCGAATGATCGTAGTCGCGCCCATAATGGCTTTTGTAATTGCACCATTGTTTTATAACAATACATGGCGAGATATCAAACATCTGGGGCAGAAAAGTCAGTTTGGTAGATTGTTAAGTGTGATTGGAAGTGGGTTTTTTCTGTTCCTATCCCAATTTTTTATCTATATTGCTTTAGGAAATATCCCCACAGGGGTAGCAACGACTATTTTCTTTGTTTATCCGACAATTACCATTTTGTTGTCTTGGTTAATCTTCCGCGACAAACCAACATTTTTACTGGTTTTGGCAACAATTTCTATTTACATTGGTGGCTTCCTCACTATTCCCAGCTTCACTAAAGGGGTGATGGCTAATGTTACTTTAGGAGTGGCATCAGCTATTTTATCCGGTCTGGCTTTTGCAGTTTATGTGGTGTTGATTAAAGTCAGTCGGATGCACCCTATTCCCTTTAGTGTGGTTAACTTTACCACAATTTTGTTTTTGTCTGCGAGCGTCCTGCCATTTTTCGGATATCAAGTTAAGCCGACAATGTGGACTAGCTTATTAATTGGTACTTTAGTGTTAGCTACTACCACCCTTTCTGGTTATCTATTCACCAACATGGGTGTCCCATTAATCGGGCCAGCTTTAGCTTCCGTCGTTAGTGCCAGTGGCCCTGCTTTAACCACCATCTTAGCTTTTTTGATTATCCAAGAAAATTTACAACTTTACCAAATTCTTGGTGTGGTACTAGTAACAGTATGGGTAATTGGAATTAGCGCCCAAAATTTGAAGCCAAAAAATCCACCAAGTCAGCCTGCTGCAAGTAAGTAAGATTCCCAAAAAGTCAACTTTTATGATTAAGGACTGAGTGTTAATTCACTCAGTCCTTAACCATTTTTAAACTGGAAGGCGGGAAAAAAACTGATACTAAATCTGGGTTAAAAACGTCTTTTATAATGAACCGCAGAGGCACAGAGGACGCAGAGGAAAGAGGGAGATTGGGGGTAACTAATACCAATTCTCCGTAAAATTGCGCTTAATCATTGCCCCTCCCCGTAGACGGGGAGGGGTTTGGGGTGGGGTTTGGTGCAGCGCATCTTCATAGAGAATTGGTATAACCCTGATTTGGTATGATTGGTTATGGATGAATTGAACCATCTGGCATAATTGCACCTTGAAGATGAACACCAGTGAGAATTGCTTTATCAAGGTTAGCACCTCTTAAATTTGCGCCTCGCAAATTAGCACCAGTGAAGTTGACTTTGCTCAAATTAGTCCATCTTAAATCAACCTTACTCAGTTCACAAAAGCTCATATTTGCGCGAAAAAGGTAAGCACCAATTAAGTGCGCTTGGCTTAAGTTTGCTTCCTGAAAATCAGCTTTGTAGAGGTAAGCATCAATTAATTCTGCTTCATAAAGATTAGCTTTACTGAAGTCAGCACTAATTAAATTAGCACTTCTTAAATTTGCGTCTCTGAGATTAGCTCTCATCAGTTTTGCACCACTTAAATCAGATGCTTTTAAATTTGCTTCACTTAAATCAACACCAATTAAGTTAGCATTACTTAAATCAGCACCTTTGAGATTAGCTTTGCTCAAGTTAGCACCGATTAAATTAGCATGAATTAAATCGGCTTCTTTGAGGTTAGCGGCACTGAGATTGGCTAAACTGAGGTTTGCATTACTCAAATTTGCTTTAACTAGTAAAGCTGAGTGAAGATTAGCACTGCTCAAATTAGCGTTACTGAGATTAACTGCTGGTAGTAAACTATTACTTAAGTCTGCTTTATTCAGATTAACTGCTTGTAAATCAGCATCCAATAAGTTCAATCCTGAAAGCAAAGCTTCGCTGAGGTCTGGTTCGATTTTTGGGTTATTTTTTCGCCATTCAATCCACTTTAGTTTGTTGACTTTAATTAAATTGAGATGTTCTATATTTGCCATGCTTAAATTCTCCTTTACTCCTTCCGCGCACTGGGATTTTCTCGACCCATAACACTAGAAATTGCTGTTAATGCTCCATCAGCTGCTGCTAAAATGTCTTGTTCTGCTCCACCTAAATATAAACGTCCAAAACTGCCGACTGCATTGATTTCTAAAATATTAATTGCGGCGGATTTTTCAGCTTCATTTGCTGCTAATGCTGCATAAGCAGCGGGTTCAACTTCTAATACATAAAGGGTTTGTCCTGCTAATAGTAATTGTCCGCGTCTGGTGCGGTTAATTAATTGGGTTTGGTGTGCGTCAATGTTGCGGATAATTTGACTGGAAACTACTCGCGGTTTAATACATTCTTCGCGTCGTACTCCTAAAGTGTCTAAGATTGCTCTTCCCGCTGCTTTGGTTTCCCCTTGTTTGCTAGAGTGAATTTCTAAAAGTCCATAAAGCCGTTCTACTACTTGTACTCCTGGACGTACTGAAGCGGATTTTAAGGCTACATCAGTAATGCGATTAATTTCAATTCCAGGTGAAATTTCAATCCACAGTGATGCGTCTCCTGGTAATGGTAAAAATCCCAGTGCTACTGTTCCTATGTAAGCGGCGTGCTGAGGTTGCAATCGATCTAAATAAACGTAACTGCGTAGTTCTATACCCAAAGTTTTCTTTTTACCCCCAAATAATCAACTGATGTGTGGCTTTACCAACCAGGAATAGAGTTAACCAGATCTAAGTTTGCCAGAAAATTTAATTGATTAATCGGATTTGGGAAATTTTTCAAGTGGCAATAAAATAGGGAGAGTAAAAGCGATCGCCAATCATTACACTATGTCAACATTAAAAGGTAAAGTAGCTGTAGTCACGGGAGCTAGTCGCGGTGGAGGTCGTGGTATTGCTTTAGCACTCGGAGCAGCAGGCGCAACAGTTTATGTTACCGGACGCAGTACCAAAAACCAAGCTACAACTGATAATTTACCGGGAACAATTGACGAAACAGCAGAGTCGGTGACACTGCGCGGTGGTGTCGGTATTCCTGTATGTTGCGATCACACAATAGATGCGGAAGTAGAGGCGTTATTTACTAAAGTTAAAACTGAACAAGGACACTTGGATTTATTAGTTAATAATGCTTGGGGTGGTTATGAAAATTACTATGGTACTAATTTCGAGGATGGTGTTGCTTTTGATGCTCCTTTCTGGGAACATTCTCTACAACGTTGGCAGACAATGTTTAATGCAGGTGTGCGATCGCATTTGGTAACGAGTCGTTTCGCCATCCCTTTAATTCTACCACAAAATCAGGGTTTAATTGTTTGTACTACCGCTTGGGATCGAGATAAATTTTTGGGTAATTTGTATTACGATTTAGCTAAAAATGCTGTCAATCACATGGCTTTCGGTATGGCGCGAGAATTGCAAAAATATAACATTGCGGTTGTGGCACTTGCACCTGGTTTTATGCGGACTGAAAGAGTTATGGCAGCTTATAATTTGCAACCTTTTGATTTGAGTAATTCCGAGTCTCCTGAATATATCGGCAGAGCAATTGTTGCTTTAGCATCTGACCCAAATTTAATGTCAAAATCAGGTCAGGTTTTAGCGGTGGGAGATTTAGCTTCAAAGTATGGTTTTACCGATATTGATGGCAATCAACCGCAAGCTTTTAGGATTGAATAGCCTTTGTTAACCATCTAAAAGTAACAGCATTAGCTAATAAAATTAATTATGAAATATACGATTTTTCAACTCAATCAAATGGATCAAGAAGCTTTTACCGAAGCTTTAGCAACAATTTTTGAACATTCTCCTTGGGTAGCCAAAAACGCTTGGCAAAAACGCCCGTTTGCTGACTTATTTACCTTACATCAAAATATGATAGAAGTCGTCCAAACAGCTAGTAAAGAACAACAATTAAACTTAATTTGCGCCCATCCAGACTTAGGAACTAAAGCAAAAATGGCTGAAGCTTCCGTCAAAGAACAAACTGGTGTAGGTTTGGATAGATTAACACTGGAAGAATATCAAAGATTTCATTCCCTAAACCAAACTTATAAAGAGCAATTTGGTTTTCCCTTTATTATTGCCGTGAAAAATCATACTAAAGATAGCATTTTAACTGCTTTTGAACAAAGGATTAAAAATTCGCCAGAAGTAGAAATCGCGCAAGCATTAACCGAAATAGCCCAAATTGCGAAATTTCGTTTAGAAGCAATGGTAATAGGTAGTAGGTAGTAGGAACCCCACTACCCACTACCTACTACCTACCTCTATCTTATAACTAGAAACTTGAGTTACTTAATCACAGCAGAATGTCCCTGAATATTAGTTGCAGGTTCAAACCTACCTCCTAAATATTTGGCGAGAAACTCTTCAGCAACAGCGTAAAAATGCAAGCGATTTTCGGGACGGGCAAAACCGTGACCTTCGTCGGTGTAAAGGACATATTCCACAGGTAAACCTGCTTTTTTCATTGCTGCAACAATTTGGTCACTTTCTGATTGTTTTACTCTGGGATCGTTGGCACCTTGACCAATTAGTAAAGGTTTCTGAATGCGATCGATAAAAAACAAAGGCGATCGCGCTTTCAAAAACTCCGGTTCCGTTTCCATATTGCCAATCCGATGATACATTTGCACCTTCATTGGTTCCCAATATGGAGGAATTGTTTGCAACAAAGTAATCAAATTACTAGGGCCAACAATATCCACACCACAAGCAAATACTTCCGGCGTAAACGTTAAACCAACTAACGTGGCATAACCACCATAAGAACCGCCCATAATGGCAACTTTTTCTCGGTCAGAAATGCCCTGTTCCACCAACCAATTTACAGCATCAATTAAATCATCGTGCATTTTGCCAGCCCACTCTCGATTAGCAGCATTCAAGAAATCTTTGCCGTAACCAGTAGAACCGCGAAAATTCACTTGTAAAACTGCGTAACCTCGGTTAGCCAACCATTGCGCTTCCGAGTCATAACCCCACATATCTCTTGCCCAAGGGCCACCATGAACTAATAAAATAGTCGGCAAATTTTCAGTGGCAATTCCAACCGGAGTAGTTAAGTAACCGTGAATAGTTAAACCATCCCTTGCTTGATAAGAAATAGGCTGCATTCCTGCTAACTGCAAACCTTCTAACTTCGGCTGATTGCTAAATAGAAAAGTGCTACTTTTTGTTTCCCGATTATAGGCGTAATAGTAAACCGGGCCATCATCAGTCATGTAAGCAACTAACCAATTTTTATCAGCTAAATCCCGACTGCTGATAAAAAACTCTCCTGGACGAACTTTGGCAATTTCGACGAAATCTGCGGCGATGCTTTCGTCTAAAATTTGCCATTCCTGCTTATCTTTGTAAAAAGAAACTGCCTCAATAACTCGCGTGATTGGTTGCATCATTACGCCGCCAACATCATATTGTGGGTCTTGGGCAATTACAGTTTCTTGACGATTAGCTAGGTCAAAAGCAATTAAACGTTGGGCATTAGCATCATGATTTCCTTCAATATAAAGGGTTTTTCCATCAACAGAAAAACCTACAGCGCCGCCATCTTCATCAGGACTCCAACGGCGCAAAGTTTCCCAAGATTTATCAGTGGTTTCCCGAAATAATAATTCCGAACCGCCATCAGGTGTGCTGGCAGTGGCAGCGCGAATTTGGAAGTCAGCATCAGCTGTCCAACTAACAATATTACCGGGATTTTTTGTGTTGAACTCCACCGCACCATTTTCTAAGTTGATGCGGAAAACGTCAAAAGTTTGGGGGTCGTTCAAGTTCATTCCCACTAATACTAAATTGGGGAATTTGGGGTCAAGGTCGATCGCTTCTGCTTTGACTCCTTGAAATGGCGTTAAATCTCGAACAATTTTTGACTTAATGTTCACCAAGTAAAGGTGAAAATTCTCATCGCCGTCCGAGTCCTGCATATACATTAGCTGGTCGGGATTGTAAGTCCAGAAGAAAATCCGAATCCCCCGCTTTTTGTCAGCGGTGATGATTTGGTCATCTTCCTCTCCCACTGTTCGCAGCCAAACTTGCAAGATGTTGTTCTCGTCAGGGGCGATATACGCCAAATATTTGCCATCAGGTGAAAGTCTGGGACTGGTTTTTTCTGGGTTCCCAAACAAAATTTCACGGGGAATTAGTGGTGGCAGATTTGCCTGGGATTTTTCTACTGTTGCTGATTGCATTGCTATTTTGTAGGTTTAGTTACTTTATCTTTATTCTGCACATAAGATTGGTAACTCATCCAATGGGGAAAACTGTTGCACGTCCAATTGCTTGACTAATTACAAGGAATATGTTAAAAGGCAATTCAGTGCCGTAAGAAATTATCGTTCCAGTGCAAGCTGACAACTTCCTCATCTTAAACTGGAACTATTGCTAATTGTCGAGGAGTCAGCGTCAGGCTTATGAAAGTTAATAGCAGCGTGAACAAGAGATTAAATCAGCCTCTATTTTGGATGGCTTTTAGCATTTTAGCTGGTTGGGGAGCATCAGCTTTGATATTAGCTCAGCCTAGCTTTGGGCAAGCAGAGAGTTTGCAACTTCAACCAGGTGCATCACCAAGGCGAATTCAACCAGATGCGTCAGCAAGCCCTGGTGATTATGAAGTCAAGGAAGATAAGTTACAAAAATGTGTTGTCAACGCTACTGATAACAAGAAAAAATGTACAGATGTTGTATCTGGTTATGGGCAAATAGTTAGTTACGGAACTGACCTTTATAGTCAGGGAAAGATGGCTGATGCAGAAGCAATTTTTAGACAATTAATTACTGCTTTTCCCAAGGAGGCAACTCCTTATTTAAGATTAGGAGTAATTTTAGAGCGGCAAGGTAGAGCAGAAGAGGCGATCGCAGAATATCGTAAAGCAATAGAAATTAATCCTAAACACGCTGTTGCGCGAAATTCTCTGGGTGTTGCTTTAGCTAAACAAGGTCAATTACCTGAAGCAATTGAACAGTGGAAAGAAGCTTTAACAATTAATGCTGAATACGCCGACGCTTTAACTAATTTAGGACTAGCTTTTTTGCAACAAGGTAATAAAGATGAGGGCGTTGCTAATTTAAAAAAAGCCAAAGAATTATTTATTAAACGCAAGGAATTTGCCAAAGCTAAACAAGTCGATCAAATCCTACAAGAAGTTGATTCCCGCGCCACGTAAAAAGGCAGGGGAGCAGAGGAGACAAGGGGACAAGGGGACAAGGAGACAAGGGGACAAGGAGACAAGGGGACAAGGGGACAAGGGGACAAGGGGAATTTTTACTTTCTGTCCCCCTGCCCCCCTTGTTACATTTATTTATAATTATTAAGTAGCTGCTGTTTCGGTAAATTTAAACTCATGCTCCTCCGACCTAATCAACGCACAAAGTTAGATGACACAGATGATTTACTGTTTTACTCTTTTCCTCGCTTTGTAACTCATGTAGATGATGGGTTTATTCAGCAATTAACTGATTTGTATCGGGAACGCTTAAAACCTAATACTCGCATTTTCGATATGATGAGTAGTTGGGTTTCTCACCTGCCAGATGACATAGAATTTTCTCATGTGGAAGGTCATGGCATGAACGAAGAGGAATTAGCACGCAATTCTCGCTTAAATCATTACTTTGTGCAAAATCTCAATCAAAATCCTAAATTACCTTTACCAGACCAAGATTTTGATGCCGTTCTTAACTGTGTTTCTGTGCAGTATTTGCAATACCCAGACGCTATTTTTTCGGAAATTCATCGCATTCTAAAACCTGGTGGAATAGCAATTATTAGCTTTTCTAACCGAATGTTTTATCAAAAAGCTATTACTGCATGGCGCGATAATTCTGAAATTGGTCGAGTAGAATTAGTCAAACGCTATTTTACTTTAGTTCCCGGTTTTAGTGAACCAGAAGTAATTATTCATGCGTCCACTGTTCCAAAAATTTTACAGTTATTGGGTGCTGGTGGTGGCGATCCTTTTTATGCGGTGATTGCAACGCGAAACTAAATAATTTTAGGGTGCGATATGCTGACACTTTTCTGAAATGCCACAGGCTATACGCACCCTACAGGTAAGCATTTTTAACTTTCTATTTGTTCGAGAATTTCTTTTATTTGATTACATAATTCTTCGTGACAGTAACCGTTGCTAGCAATTAAGCAACCCCATTGATTCACATCTCCGCGATTGTAATTTAAAGGAGAGCCATCTAAATAAGTAAATTTTCCTCCGGCTTCGGTGAGAATTAATTCTGGTGCTGCAATGTCCCAATCTTTAGGCGCAGATTTACTGGAAAGGGAAATGTAAACGTCGGCTCTTTGTTCGATGATAGTGGCAATTTTGCAACCAACACTGCCGACATATTGTTTATTTTTGCATGGTAAATGTTGCAATAAATAGTTAAACCGTTCATCCCGATGGGTGCGACTGACTACTAATGATAAATCTTCAATATTTTGGCGTTGGGAAACTGTTACTGGAGTGGTATTTCCCTGGCGTGTTTCGACAAAAGTACCGCCACCTTTAAGAGCATAATATAATTTTTCGGCTTCCGGCCAAACTACTACCGAGGCTACAGGACGATGTTGATAAACTAAAGCAATTTGTACTGCATATTCGCCTGTTTGTTCAATAAAGTCTCTGGTGCCATCTAAGGGATCTATAATCCAAATCCATTCTTGCGATAATGGGGGAGACATGACTCCTTTTGACTGGAATTTATATGTTTCTTCAGTGAGATAACCAAAGTCTTGGATGCCAAATCTGGCTTGTAATTCATTGAGAATATATTGGTTTGTTGCTATATCTGCTGCGGTGACAGGCCCTTCTTTTTTTTCTTGGATATTTAATTCGCTGCGATCGGGTTCGCCACGATAATAAGAGCGCAAGATATCGGCTGCACCCCAACCTACCGATTTAGCGATCGCTATCACTTCTTCTAACCCTTCAAATTGGTCTTTACCTAAAGATTTCAACACTACTAAAGTTCCTTATAATTTTGATAGTTGTCTATTGACGCTAGCCCTTGGTTTCAGCAACTTGACGCAAGATGATCTAGAAATTGTTTCGTTAACCAAGATTTTACTGTATTGCTGACAAAACAGTGATTTGTTTAATTTATATTTTGACTGGGATATTTATTCTTTGATAGTTACATATCGACTACTACAGTAACAAACTTTCCTGAGACATCCACTGTCTTGTGCCAAAATATTGACAAGATTTGGCAGCAACTTTCGCTGCATCTTGGAGAGCAGGGAGAAAATCTTGGTTTAAGATATAGTGACAGAAGGCTCCATGAAAGATATCGCCTGCACCCAAAGTATCTACTGGTTTAATGACGGGAACTTCTATGGTTCCAGCTATGCCTTTTGATAGATACTGGATTGGTTTTTCTCCTTGAGTAATGGCAATGTTAGGGATACATAATGCCGAGAGGTAAGCGATTACCTGATTTGTTGTTTCACAGCTTGGAGGAAAAAAATTAGCCGAACAGATCGCATAATTTACTAAGGGTAACAACTCTTCAAATCCGGGCTTCCAACTACCACCATCTACTACTATAGGAATATTTTTAGCTTGAGCTAGTTTGGCAATTTTTTTGCCGATCGCCATTTGATGACCATCGATTAAAATGATGTCTATATCTTGTAAGATGTGACTAAAAATATTTTCTTCAGCTACTTGAGATTTAGTGGCATTGAGCGAAATTACAGTGCGATCGCCAGTACCATTGCTAACAAGAATCGAAGATACTGGTGGGGCTTCTAATCGAGTCGGGTCTAAATCCTGAATCTTTACCCGATAATCTGCTAAATCCGAGCGAATTAAATGAGTTATTGGATGCTGTCCAACTACCCCTAAAATTTGTGCTATATTTTCCCAATAACTAAAGGTAACAGCCGCATTTGTTGCAGGCCCACCTGCGGTTACACTATAATCCAAGGCCACAATTTTTTGATTAATACCGGGCGGACTAGGCGTTAAATAAACTAAGTCTAACGTCACTAATCCTACAAAAAGTCCCTGTTTTCCCATTACTTCATTTATAACTCAACTATTAAAATTTAACATTAATTGAGAGAATATTATTCAATATTTAATCAAAACCAAGCTCTGAAGAAAATACTTACTTAATGGTGTGGATTAAGTTATATTGACAAAGTTTACATTTCAATTTTTTAGATAAAGTATTCATAATTTTTTTTTGTAAAATCAGTAAAAGAAGAAAATTTTACAGTAGCTTTAAACAGAGAAATTGTTTATGCAAGAAATATTCAAGACTTTGTTGTTGTCAGAAAATTTTGTTCCTCACGGACACTGTTACCTGTGGAATCCTGGTTTAGTTTGGTTGCACGTACTATCAGATGGGTTAACTGGACTAGCTTACTATTCAATTCCGTTAATGCTGATCTACTTAGCCAACAAGCGGTATGACCTACCTTTTAAAAGGATTTTTTTCTTGTTTGGCGCTTTTATTGTTACTTGTGGCACAACTCACCTGTTGGAAGTTTGGACGTTGTGGCACCCTACTTATTTGCTTTCTGGGGGTGTAAAAGCTCTGACGGCTTTGGTTTCAATATATACAGCATTAGAATTGTACCCTTTAATTCCCCAAATTTTAGCAGTTCCTAGTGCAGCACAATTAGAAGCTGCCAACCAAAAATTAGCAGCAGAAATTGTCGAAAAACAACAAGCAGAAGCGACTCTGAAACAGAGGGAAGCGCATTTTCGCTCACTTTTTGAAGGGATTAGTCTGGGAATTGAAATTATTGATTTGGCAGGACGAACGATCGCGATTAATCCAGCATTACAAAAAATGTTAGGTTACGGCGAAAAAGAATTAACCACCTTCGATTTTACGGAAAATATTGCTTCAATAAACTTGCCTAATGAAGCAGAAAACAGCGAAAGCATCCCTCCAGAAAAGCGATACTTACTAAGAAATAGACAAACATTAATTGACAGCGAGAGCTATCAAAAAGAAAAGCGTTACCTTTGTAAAAATGGGCAGATGATTTGGTGTCAAGTTCATGCTTATTTAGTACGCGACGATCAAGGTAGACCTCAATTCTATATTCGCATGGTTGAAGATATTACCGAGCGCAAACAAGCGGTGATGGAATTACAGCAATATCAGTCACGCTTAGAAGATTTAATTGGAGAACGTACAGCTTTACTGACTCAAGTCAATCAACAATTGTCTTGGGAAGCTAGTCATGATGCGCTTACAGAATTAATTAATCGTCAGGAATTTAGAAAACGCTTAGAAGAAGGTTTAGCAACAACAAAAACCCAAAATCAACAACACGCAATGTGTTATTTAGACTTAGATAAATTTAAGATTGTCAATGATACTTGTGGTCATGCAGCGGGTGATGAACTGTTGCGCCAAGTGACTAATTTATTGCAAAAACAAGTGCGCCAAAGTGATGTTCTGGCAAGACTTGGTGGTGATGAATTTGGATTACTGCTTCATAATTGTTCTATTAAGCAAGGACAAGCTGTTGCTCAATCACTTTTAGATAGTATCCGGGAATTTCGTTTTATTTGGAATAATCAACCTTTTATTATTGGCGTGAGTATTGGTTTGGTGACAATTAATGCCGAAACTAAAAGTATAGAAAGTGTGATGAATATGGCTGATGCTGCTTGTTACCAAGCCAAAAATAATGGGCGTAATTGCATTTATACTTACGAACCTAATAAAGTGGAAACAGCACAAACAACTTTGGCTGAACAATGGTTAAACAAGATTAATCAAGCAATTTCTGCTAAGAAAACAGACAAGTTAGCTAACAATCAATTCCGCTTATATAGTCAACAAATTTTTCCCTTAAATTCCCAGCAACCTCAAAGAGAATTTAGGGAAATTCTGCTGCGATTGGTGGATGAAAATGGGGAAATAATTCCGCCTATGGCTTTTTTACCTGCGGCGGAACGTTATGATTTAATTACGACGATCGATCGCTGGGTAATTGATACTGTTTTTGGGATATTGCATCAGCAGAGTCAGGAGGAGCAAAGCCGTTATTTATACGCAATTAACTTGTCAGCTTCTAGTGTGAAAGATGAGAGATTAATTGATTTTCTAAAAGCACAACTGGATACCTATCAAATTCTCCCGGAATCTATCTGTTTTGAAATCTCTGAAACCGTTGTAATTTCCCAGCTCAATTTCGCAACTAACCTGATAGAATCCTTGAAATATTGGGGCTTTAAGGTAGCCTTAGATGACTTTGGTATTGGCGTTTCTTCCTTAAATTGCTTGAAACAAATACCTGTGGATTATTGGAAAATTAATGGTAATTTAGTGCAACAAGTAAAAGATGATTTGGTAGCTTGCGAAATGATCAACATGATTAACAGAATTGCACATATTTTAGATATTAAAACTATTGCCAAGTTTGTGACAGATAATAGTATCCTATTAAAAGTGAAAGAAATGGGAGTAGATGAAGCTCAAGGTTATGGAATAGCAGCACCCCGCCCGTTAGTAGTTAATTCTCAATTAATATATGAAATTATCGGGATGGAGGAGTGAGGGGACAAGGGGACAAGGGGACAAGTG
>NZ_JADEWG010000301.1 GCF_015207735.1 [Phormidium] sp. LEGE 05292 | reverse complement strand
GGGGTTAGGGGTTGGGGAAATTCTTCCCTATCACCTAACACCTGACCCCTATCCCCTAGTTCTTGACAAATCTCTTTGAGAGTATTGAGGTGGGGTAAGTTTTCTAGTACTAAACTCTCATCCACACCAAAGTCGATAAAACAGGCGATTTCGTCAACTCCGATCGATCGCAAATTCTCAATCACCTGGCGACAGGAGTCAGGAGTACCAATCAAAGTACCTGTGTGTGCATAACGCTGATAAGTCGTGGATAAGAGAAAGTCCCTATCTTCGTCCGTGAGTTGGTCAAAACTAACTGACATACCTTGGCTTTGGAACATATTCTGCAAAAGCCCCATAGAGGTTTTCAGGTAATTTAAGAAGGGTTCTTTTGCTTGCGATCGTGTTTGCTCTAAGTCAGCGCCTACAAAGGTATGCAGTAATACAGTAACTTTTCCGGCTTCTGCTGCGTAACCATGCTTGGTCAAAGATTCCCGGTAAAGGGCTATATTCTTGGCTAAATCTTCCACAGATTGCCCCAAGAAATTAGTTAAAATGCCTGCACCAATCTCTCCTGCCTTGATGTAGTTGTTTGGATTCTTGACAATGGTAATCCAAATCGGTAGCTTGGACTGCATCGGCTGTGGGTAAGTCTTGACCCTAATCTTTTTCTGTGTCCCATCAATCACTTCAACAGATTCACCTTGCCAAAGTTTTTGGACAGTGGCAATTTCTTCGTACATTAGTTCCCGATGTTTGCCAAAAGATTGAGGAGCAAAGACAAAATCATTGGGATGCCAACCGGAGGCAAAAGCAATACCAACTCTGCCTTGAGAAAGATTATCCACCACTGCCCATTCTTCGGCTACTCGAATCGGGTGATGCAGGGGCAAAACGACACTACCAGAACGTATCTGAATGGTTTGAGTTTCCCTAGCTAGTGCAGCCGCAATTACTGAAGGATTGGGAGAAAAGCCGCCAAAGGCATGAAAGTGACGTTCGGGAATCCAAATTGCGGTAAATCCGTGTCGATCGGCAAACTTAGCACCCTCAAACAACAGATTATACTTATTTGTCCTAAATTCTGCTTCGTAACTACCGAAATAGTACAAGCTAAATTCTAGGGATTTTTTAGCCTTGTCCCTTTTTTTTAACTCCAAATCAGATGGCGTATATGGATGCTTTTGGCCTTCCTGTTGTAGAGACGTTGCATGCAACGTCTCTACAACAACAGTCGTCTTTTGTGAAGCTAAATTGGGTTGAATTGCCCTGTTGTGTCCTCTGTCTGAAGTAGTTTCAGAGGACACTGATGGCTTTTTTGCGCGTATAAAGCCTCCTTGACGTAGTTCTTCAACGCTATCTTTAACTACTTCGACAAATCGAGAAAGATCCTCATCGGTATGGGCGGTGGAAAGAAAATGTTTGCGCCATTCCCAAACATAAATCCCTTTTTCTACCATGTGATAGAAAAGCAGATCTAAATTTCCAGTTAAGGCAAAGCGGAAGAAAGAGCTAAAATGTTCGATTTTGATCGGAACTTCGTTTTCTTGAAAATAGGTATTTAGGGTGGTAACTAACTTAGTGGTGCGATCGTTTAATTGTTGTTGAAGACTTGGGCCTTGTTCTTTGAAATGTTGGAGTACAGCCTTTGCTGCTACCATTGCCAGGGGATGCTGACAAAAAGTGCCACCAAAGAAAGTTCTTTCTGTTTGCGGATAGGAATTATCTCCATAGTTCCATATTCCTCCGTCAATACAATCTAGATACTTGGCTTTACCTGCTAGCACACCTATTGGCAAACCACCCGCAACTACTTTGCCATAAGTCGCAATATCGGCTTGAACGCCAAATAAAGCTTGTGCTCCGCCTGGGTGCGATCGAAACCCTGTAATCATTTCATCGAATATTAATGCCGTTGCTGTTCGATCGGTAATTTGCCGTAAGGAGCGCAAAAACTCCTGGGGTTGCAAAGTAGGTACGCCGCTTTGCACAGGTTCCACAAGTACCGCAGCCAGTTCATGAGCGTGGCTTTGCAGATATTCTAAAGCTTGGGGACTGCCATACTCAAGTACAACGACATCTCCTACCACACCCTCTGGCACACCAGAAGCTAGAGGGAAAAACTGCCATTGGTTATCAATAAGTTGCCGTCTGACTAAAGTTCCATCACTATGCCCATGATAAGAACCTTCAAACAAAGCAATTTTGCTTCGTCCAGTAGCAGCCCTGGCGATTCTGATTGCTGCCATTACTGCTTCTGTCCCAGAATTACAGAAACAAGCGCGTTCCGTCCCTGTAAGCTCGGTGAACAGTTGAGCCACTTCGCCAACTAGTTCGTAGCGAGGATTGAGATGAATGCCTTTTTTCAGCTGTGCTTCTAGGGCTTCCATAATGAATCGGGGTTTATGTCCGAACAGAGTTACCCCTTGCCCCATAGTCATATCGATGTATTCGTTGCCATCAACATCCCAAATTCTAGAGCCTTGTGAGCGATCGGCAACGATCGGATAAAGCATTTCCTTAATCGACAAGCGAAATCCCACAGAAGCCCTACTATCAGCTAACACCGGACGAGCACTTTCCACCAGTTTTTTTGAAGTTTTAGTCCGCTGGGTAAAACGTGCTATTAAAGCGTCTAAGTGTTGCTGCTGCTGTTGAGTCAACCCACTAGCGGGAGGTTTTTTCGGCCCCCAAGGTGAAGAAGAAGGGGGTTGGGGTTGGGGTGCTGTCT
>NZ_JADEWG010000038.1 GCF_015207735.1 [Phormidium] sp. LEGE 05292 | reverse complement strand
ATTAATAATAAATTGAAATTACTCAAACGTTGTGGATTTGGCTTTAGGAATTTCCGCAATTTTGAATTAAGAGCTTTATTGTTCTGGCACTTCCCTAATAATTTAGCACAGTAAGTACGGAAGAACCATAGAACTTAACCTTAGTTAGGTTGGAATGGCAGAAGTTAACCCCACGCAGACAAGTACCGCTAAAATCGTACTCACTCAGGTCTGTTCGACTCAGGTTGGCTTGTTCTAACCTGGCTCCAGCAAAGTTAACTTTCTTCAAAACAGCACCATTCAAGTTAGCTTTGTAGAGGTTTGCGCCACTTAAGTTTGCGCCTCGTAGATTGGCGCGATAAAGCTTGGCTTCGCTTAAATCTGCGCCGCTCAAATTGGCACCCTGCAAGTTACAATCTCGAAAATTTACCCGACGTAAATCAGCACCCTGTAAGTCGATCGCTTGTAATGATGGTTTCTCCTTGTCATTAACTATCCCCTTTTCTTTGGAGGTACTCAAACGCTGATAGTCGATCGCTCGCCTTTCATTCCAGGCGGACACTCCTAATGCTAAAAGTTTCAGACAATCGGCAGAAGATAGTTGGGACATAAGGGTGCTGTTAGAGTATTTCTGTTACCTAGACAAAAGTCTAACTGCTTCTCCAAAGGGAAACTGTTTTAAGTCTAATCCACCCGGAGTCACCACCCACAACACAGGAAGTTCAGGTATATCGGTGGGAAAACTGCCGTAACCATCTGTAAGATACACACAAATACCTGTTTGGTACTCAAACTGCTGTCGATTCTTCACCTGCTGAAAAAAGGGGATAAAAGAGGTGCCACCACCACCGAGAGGTTTAGGTATGGCGCTGTCTGAATCCAGTTTATACGGGCCGTAAGCATCGGCATCGGCGTAGTAGAGTTCTCCTACTAGATGGGGATAAGATTGGAGGATTCCCCGCACTTCGCCTAGAAATAAGCGCAACTCTCGATCGCCCACAGAACCACTAGTATCAACAGCAATATAAACTTTAACGGACTCTCCCTCTAATGCCTCTAGATAAAGTTTTCGACCGATGAAACGGCGATCGAATCCAGTAAAATCTGTAGGCGTTCTGACAAGATAGCGCCAAAGATAGGTACGCCAATCAATTTGGGGTTGAGTTAGGTAGCTCAACTCTCGCCCAAAGCCCGCTGGAATGCTTCCCTGATTTTGGCTAGACTGGGCAATGGTTATGGCTTGCTGCATGGCATCACGCCAGTGCGTTTCTAAAGCCGTCTTTCTGTTGCTCCCTAAGCAGTCTCTATTGCTTCCTAAGCAGTCTTCTCCATCATCTGAAGACTCCCATAAGTCTAGAAGCGTTAAAGAATGGGGGCAAGAATGTTTTTGAAGGATTTCATAAATCTCTTCAACGCTGAGGAGTTCTAATTTTGGATCTCGAATGCTGCCTTTGGGAAGCGTCATTCCTTCTTGTTGTGCCACCATGCCATTGACAACAATATCAGCAGCAATATTCCACAACTGATATTCCCGTGCTTGACGACGCACAACATGGAGCAATGCGGCATGGAGGACTTCATGCAATAGTAAGCCATCGAGGTCGGAGCTAGAAAGCGAGCGCACAAATTTCGAGTTAATAAAGATATCCTGCCCATCCGTAGCAGCAATGGGAACTTGTTCTGTAATGCGGATATGGGTAAACAGTGCTAGTGTTGCAAAAAAGGGAGACCTAGTTTGCAAGCGGAGTAAAGAAGCACTAATCCGTTTCTCTAATTCTATTTCTTTACTCATGCTGCCGTTAGCTCTTGAAAATCTTTGAGAAATTTTTGCAGTTCGGGATCTTTTTGGATGAGTATGGCTATTTCCGCTATTTGTTTTTTGCGCCGCATACTACGGAACATATCAACGGCAAACAGTTGTACCCATTCGGCACCAGCAACGTTAGTTAACCAGCGGAAAGCTTCATAAGCTTGGGTGGCATCTGCGGCGCGTACTGCTAGAGCGATCGTAGTGGCATAACGCACAGAAGGTTCTTTAGGAAAGTCAATTGATTTACCTTCACCCGTCAAAATCTGGGCGATATTGGGCAAGTTTGCATAGAGTTTCAAAAAGGCAGCAAACTCAGCTGCTGCTCCTTTGCCGATCGCGGGAGCAACATCAAGCTTGATTCTATGCAACTGACTTGCCATCATCCAAGAACGGGGCGAACACCAAGCAACTTCTTGGGGATCGGGCTTGTGCAAAAGCGTGCTACGAAAAGACAAAAATGCCAGAATTTGCTCGTGGATGCCATTTTCTAAGGCGTAGCTCTTAAAGCTGTCAAAATCAGACTCTACCTCCAGATGAAGAAATCGATTTGCTAAGGGTGCAGGCATTTCAAAAACGGCGGCGCGGTCTTCCTTACGGTTTCCGGCTGCCCAAACAAACCAACCCGGTGGGACAATATATGAGCCGACACGCCGATCGAGAATTAACTGTTGCGCCACCCCTTGCATTGCAGGTGGAGCCATATTAAGTTCATCAAGGAATAAAATTCCTTGCCCATCGCGTGGCAAAAATTCCGGTGGATACCATTTGGAGATGCCGTCCTCTGCCACTGGTAGCCCGCGCAAGTCAGTAGGTGCCAGCTGAGAAAGCCGAACATCAATGCAAGCGATTTCCTGCTGGTGGGACACTTGAGCCACAATACTGGATTTTCCAATGCCTGGTGGCCCCCAAATCATTGTACTGAGTTTGATATTTTTGCTCACTAAATTTTCAAGGTAGCGTTGCAGTTCTGTTGGGGTCATGATAATTGGATTAAATTTTAGTATAAATATTCAGTATTATAATTGTAGTATGTATTATTACGTTTGTCAAACCAGCAAGTTATTGTTGAACATTAATACTACACAATGTAGTATTAATGGAGAGGATGATATCCCACCTTGGAGAAAAGTAGGCTACCGCAATGAATGACGAACTTGATTGCTCCATGTTTACCCGCTTCACTGATTGGTGTCGCGCCAAAGATAGCCTACCACCAGAAGCGAAGCGTACCGTTGAGGCATTGAAAGAAACGATTGAATTGGGATATTTATTGAATTGGACACCTGGAGAAGTCGAGACAGAAGAGCAGCGTGTAGTTACAGAAAGTATCTTTTTAGCCTGCACAGAATTAGGTCTTAGGGACTACTATGACGAATTTCCCTTGGCGGAGGTATGGAGTTTGATACCTGATGAAGTCAGGACAGAACTAGAAATTGAGATTACAGAAAGCATCCTTTTAGCTAGTACAAAATTAGATCTTAGCGACATTTGCGGGTATTCCTTTCAGCTTACCGATCTGCGCCCATTGGCATCGTTCACCCATCTAACGAGCCTGGATCTGAGGGGCGCTTTTAAGGATCAGGATCGCAGCAAATTGTCCGACATTAGTATTCTTTCAACCTTCACAAATCTCACTGAACTCAATTTGAGCAGTAACAGCATTACCGATCTCAGTCCTTTGTCCACCTTGACTGAGTTGAGGGAGTTAAATCTCTCACGAAATTTCATCACCGATCTAACGCCTCTCAAAGCTTTGAAGAATTTGACCGTGCTTAGTCTTTCTGGCGATTTCGGCGATCGCGCTTATCGACTAACAGAATCAATCGATTTGAGCCCTTTGCTTGCCTTGACTCAATTGAAAGACCTCGATCTGTCGAGCAATGAGATTAGCGATCGCTCCTTAGAAACGATCGCCCAACTTACCACACTGGAAAGGCTATGGATTAGCTACAACCGAATTACTGACATCAGCCCTCTGGCAACCTTGCAGAACTTGAAATACTTAAGTATTCATGACAACGACATTACTGATTTAAGTACCTTAGAGCGCCTTCCCTGTTTGGACAAGCAGCAGTATAAGCCAGAGCCTCAACTCACGATCCGACAGCCTGCGGATTTAGAGCGGTTAGCCACCTTAACTAATTTGAACTCCTTAAAACTTGCGATCGACTATTCAGTTAAGAATGAACCCTGGCTCGATTTAACGCCTCTGAGTCGGCTGACTCGGTTGACTCGTCTGGATCTGCGTGGCTATGAAATTGGCGATTTAAGTCCGCTACAAACGCTAACTCGTTTGACTCGGCTGGAACTGGATGGCTGTGGAATTAATGATTTGACTCCGTTGCAAACGCTAACCGAGTTAACCTATCTTCAGATTGGAAGTAAATGTCTCGCAGATTTGAGTCCACTGAAGTTTCTCATCAATCTGACTGAATTACAAATCTGGGGTCGGGAAACCTCGATTACTGATTTGAGTCCGCTTGCCTCCTTAACGAAACTCACGAAGTTGTATCTTTCAAGTGGATTAATTTCAGATCTGAGTCCGTTGCAAAGGCTAACTGAACTGACTTATATAGATTGTCGAAGTGCAAAAATTACCGATGTTAGTCCCCTAGCATCTCTAACTAAGCTAGAACACTTGAATTTAGTTGGCAATCAAATTACTGACATCAGTCCCTTGCGATCGCTGGTGAATCTGCGCGACTTGTACATCAACAACAATCCGATCGAAGATACCAGTCCTTTACTCTTTTTACCCAAACTGGAGTATTGTTCGGTCAGAATCCAGCGCCTCACCGTTTTTGCCCCAACTCACGACCCCGCTAACCCTCTGACACCACTCCCGATATTGCAACAGCAATATCGGGAGTTGTTAACCCAACCAATAGATCGCTCTCAAGCTACTGCTGCCGTAACATCAATGTATGCAGCGATGGGACTGCCAAGCCCTGAAATTTACTTCTTTGAAAGTCCCTTAGCAGGTGTAGAACGGTACGATCGGGAGCAGAAAACTCAAATTCCTCAAGATGCTTTAGGCGATGCGATCGTGGCGCAGTTGGTGCAGTCTGCCATGCCAGTCGGGTCAGCAGCCTGGAAAGCTGGGTGGCAGATGATGCAGTTCCAACCCGGAGAGGCCATTCGCGCCAGTTTGGGCAGTCAAATTTGGCAAGATGCCGCCCAAACCTATCTATGGCTTTATGTTCATGAATCTAAGCAGATGGTGGCTTGTGGGTCAGATTTTGATGCCATCAAAGGACGGGCGTACCTGACTCCAGAAGATCTGGTTGAGTTAATCAGTGTCAGCCAGATGTATGTAGAGCAAGAAGCGTCTCACTATGCTGCTCAAGAAGCGATGCAACAACTACTAGCAACTTGTGGCTGGATTATTCCTTACGAAAAAGTCTGCATAGTTTGCGATCGCCCCCGCCATGTTCGCTTGGATGAGGAGAATCAACTTCATGGGATTAACGAACCTGCGATTGAGTTTGCCGACGGTTGGCACAGTGGCTATTACCAGCATGGGCAACAGTTACCGCCTGAAGCGATTGCCATTATCAAAGGCTGGCGTTTGCTTGAAGAACATAACTACAGCACGGCTTTGTCCCATTGCCAGGACTGTATTGCAAAATTCTCCAAGCAATCTGGGTTTTTCACGATTCGCGGTGTTGCTCTGATGAAACTAGGATCGCTTGAGTCGGCAATGGCAGCCTTCGATGAAGCCATTCAATTGGAGCGAAACGACGCGAATGCTTGGTATAACCGCGCTTGTTTGCGTGTTGATTTAGCTGACAGTTTGTTGTCTGATACTGATACTAGTGGCAAAATCTCAACTGAGGAGTTATTACGATTGATTCAAGAAAGTTAGTTTTTCTGGGTTGATGTGGTAAAAAATATGAAATTATCCGATTTGTCCGATGAGACTTTGAATAAGATTAAATCCCGGCGCTGGGACAGAATTATTGAGAAGCATGAAGGCCCAGAAGACTGGAAATGGGTATTGGAATATGAAAACCCTGAATTCTTGGAAATTGAGGGGCGTTGGGTACTTTTACCAGTAGCAGGCGAACAGCATTCAAACATTACTATTTTACGCACAATTTGGAGTGCAGATGGTAATTCGCTAACGCTGTTTTTGAAGGATACAACATTTGGTGATGGGAAATTTTTAGCTGGATTTATGGCTGTATGCGATCGACTTAAAGGAGAGGAATTTTTTCTAGCAATTTTGTATCATGAATGGTTCATAATTAAACCCGAATGAGTTTTGGCTTCATGAACTAATTAAGGATTTAACAACTTTCTGGGCTACTTGCTTTTCCGGTGGTATTAGCGATATTGTATTATATGTACTACAATAGTAAAAATGGGAATACAGGAGCAATGCCAGCTTGAAACAGATAACCAACTACAACTTAATCTTGCCAGTAGGTACGCAGGTAGTGACTCGTGTGGAAGTCAAAACTTCTAATTGTGAGGTTTCCTGTTTACGAGGAGCAGTAGGTGAAATTGTGCGCTCGCCAACAGATAATTCGCATACTTATCAAATTCAATTGCCGACAGGAGTGCAGGTTAATTTGCGGCGACATGAATTTAGTATTCGCAAACATTATCAACGGGAAGGATTGGAGCAATCCCATCTGTTAGCTGATTATAATTTATATGATTCAGTGATTTATCGTTGTGTCGTCGGTTCTAGAGCTTATGGATTAGAGAATGAGGATTCAGATGTCGATCGCAGAGGGATTTATCTACCACCAGCAGATTTACATTGGTCGCTTTATGGAGTTCCAGAACAATTGGAAAATAATGCTACCCAAGAGTGCTATTGGGAGTTGCAAAAGTTTATTGTTTTGGCATTAAAAGCAAATCCTAATGTATTGGAATGTCTGTATACACCCTTAGTAGAAACAGCGACACCATTAGCTAAAGAGTTGTTAGAACTACGTCATATTTTCCTCTCACAATTGGTGTATCAAACCTACAATAGCTATGTGTTATCTCAGTTTAAAAAGATGGAGCAAGATTTGCGAAATCAAGGTGAAGTTCGCTCCAAACACGCCATGCACTTAATCCGGTTATTATTATCAGGGATTACGATTTTAGAAGCTGGGTTTGTGCCAGTGCGAGTAGAAGAATATCGGACTAAATTATTGGCGATTCGTAATCAAGGAATGAGTTGGGAAGAAGTAAATGAATGGCGATTGAGTTTGCATCAAAAGTTCGATTCTGCTTTTGCTAATACTTCGTTACCTGAAAGACCAAATTACGAAAAAGCGAATGCTTTTTTACTGCGGGCTCGTCGTTTCATGGTTAGTAATGAGATGAAAGATGGATAATCAAGATGAAAGAAGAATATCGGGAATTTATTGCTCAATTCCTTTAATTGGTGTTTATGGTTATGGATACGATTAATACTCAACTTTTATTGATCGTTCAAAATCAACCTTACCCCCTATTGTTTGCAACAATTAGTGGTTCGCATTTGTATGGTTTTCCTTCTGCTGATTCTGATTACGATTTGCGGGGAGTACATATTTTACCGCTTCCAGATGTAATTGGATTGATTGAAGGGGAGGAAACAATTGAATGCTCGCAAATCCAAAATGGTTTACAACTGGATTTAGTAACTCATGATATCAAGAAGTTTTTTGGGTTATTACTTAAGAAAAATGGTTATGTTTTAGAGCAACTTTACTCGCCGCTAGTTGTGTATACTACGCCGGAATATGAAGAGTTAAAGCAAATTGCTCGAGGTTGTATTACACGGTTTCATGCTCATCATTATCAAGGTTTTGCTCAGACGCAGTGGCAATTATTCCAGAAAGAGCAACCCCCACGAGTGAAGCCGTTGCTTTATTTTTATCGAGTTTTATTAACGGGAATTTATTTGATGCAAACGGGAGAAGTTCAAGCGAATTTAGTAACTTTGAATCAGCATCTTCAGTTAACACAAATTCCTGATTTGATTGCTTGTAAATTAGCTGGTGCAGAGAAATCTGCTCTCACGGATAGTGATTTGGCGTTTCATGAACAAGAGTATCAGCGGTTGTTTCAGGAATTAGAACAAGCAAGTAACAACAGCCATTTGCCTGATACACCTTCTGCAAAAGATGCTTTACATCAGTTGTTGGTAAGAGTACGGTTAGCAATTTAATAATTTTAAATTGATCTGAACTATGTATGATGTTCAAATTGAATTGATCCACCAGTTATTTTTGGAAGCAGACAAGATCGATCTGCCACTGTGGTTGCAGGGTGGTTGGGCGATCGATGCTAAATTAAATCGAATTACCCGTAAACATGAAGATATTGATATTGTCTATCCGAGCGATCGCACTACAGATTTCCTAACATTACTACATTCTCTTGGTGGCGCAATTACTGAACAAACGAATTATGGTTTTTTAGCACAGATGCAGGGGGTTCTCCTAGACTGCGAACCGTGCATTCGGGTTGGAGAAAGTTACGAGTTAGAAGACTTACCACCAGGAACTTGTCCGTTAGAACCTACGGGAAGTCTTGGTGGTAAACTGCTTCGTTGCACAAGTTGGGAAGCCATACTTTGGGATTATTTTTACTACATTGAAGAAGTTCCACAAAGTCAATGGCGAGCGAAAGACTTTTCTAGTTTTGCTCTTGCCAAAGAGTCGTTTGGGGAAAGTGCAACACAAGAGTTACATGAGCAATTCAAACGACAGTATACAGTTGAATAACGTTATTGGTAATCTCATCTGTATCCGGTCGTATCAGCAGGTTTACCCATCTCTGTTATCTCCTGGATGTAGCGCCAAGCATCCGGTTGCGAACCATCGAGATCTGTAAACCCGTAAACCTTGGCAAGTTGACCACTGGAGAGAGATTGACCGTTCCAGCGAGTCACATCTGGATCGCTAGCTAAATGGGCAACAGCACGCCCAACATAACGTGGGGTTTCAGAAATGATAAAATGCGGTTCTGTAGCTGTGGCATCCTGCCAATTGGCTTCACTCACGCCAAAACTATCGAGCATCATTTCTGAGCGTAACCAGCCTGGAGTCAGGCACACAGCCGTACAGTGATGGGGTTGGAGCTCTTGTGCTAATGCCCACGCCATGCGAATGATGGAATTCTTTGCCAGATCGTAGATCAATGCTTGCCGATAGTGTCGATTATTATAATCAGCGGTTCCATCGGTGAGTTCAACGACTAATCCTCCAGGTTTTTGAATCAGCAATGGAAGGGCAAAGTGGCTGGTGATTAGATGAGTGTCGATCGCTAATCGTAACAAGCGTAGCCCCCGCTCCAAATCAACTTCCCAAATGGGTTTATCAAACTCTGCAAAATGTTCTGCACCAATATCATTAATCAAAATATCTAACTGTCCTTGCTCTCGCTCCACACGAGCAACGAGCGAGAGCACCTGTTCTGGATCTAAATGATCCACTTGTACTGCAATTCCCTTTCCGCCTGCTTGATTGACTAATTCCGCTGTTTTTTCAATGGTTTCCGGGCGATTGTATTCCGAGCGCTCAGTAGATGTGGTGCGTCCTGTCACGTAAACGGTTGCTCCGGCTGCACCCAGTTCTACCGCAATGCCTCGACCTGCGCCGCGAGTTCCTCCGGCAACGATCGCAATCTTATCCTTTAATGGTTGCATAATTGCCTCCCAAAATCATTCTAAATAGGGATAAATCGAGAGTTAATTCCTAATTCATCTATTTGTTATATTCCAACAGTAGTTCCGATTAGACTTCTTTTATTAATGCAGTCTATAAACTCTTGGTGTCATTCCGGTAAGCTGACGAAATTGTTTACTCAAATGACTATGACTATTAAACCCACACATTAAGGCAATGTCTGTAATTGAACGATTAGTTTGTTTTAATAATTGCTTTGCCCGTTCGATTCTTTGTTGCAGTAAATATTGATAAGGAGTCGTGCCGAGCGCTAACTTAAATTGATGGCTAAAATGAAATTGACTCATCCCCAGTAAAGCCGCTAAATCAGCAAGTGTAATTTCTTGATGCAGATGTTCATTAATGTAATCTAAAACTGGCAAAACTTGACGCTGTGTTAATCCCCCTTGATAAATCGTCACTACAGGTTTATCTACTGCGTAATTTCTGAGTAAATGCACCGCCAAAACATTTGCCAAAGATTCAATATAAAGTTTGTTCCCTGTATTTCCCTGTTTTAATTCTGTTAGTAACATCATACCGATCGCTTCCAGTTGTGGATCGCGAGTTTTAAATTCAGGAAGTAGTTCCAACCGATCTGGATTCATGGACAATGCAAGTTGTGCAACTTGTTGAATAAATCGAGAAGTAATGCGAATTTGCAAATAATTATCTTCTGCATCCCAACGGGCGAAAAATGGCACTTGAGCAGGTGTAATCGAAATATCTCCTTTCCCGTAAAGTCCGGTATAAGTTTTACCTCCCCGGATTTGCAACAAGCGCACTGGACGAGGTGCTAAAGACAGACAAATTGTGTGTTCATTACTGTAATGACAACTTCCTTCTCCAGGCGGATGTTGAAATTGTTCAACCAATATGTTTTCCCAACCTTGCGCTTCACTTGACAAGATAGGTAAGTTCAGAGTTTCAACTTGATGGGTAGTGGGATTTTTCATCATGCTTTTCTGGAGAGCATCTTGTTTTGATTGTATTCACTTTCGGATTGTAGGTAACAAAAAGCCGGAAAACTGAGCGCAAGATTTTGATAGTTGCACAAGAATCAGATAGTTTCATCCCTTGAACTTCCCTAAGCTGAAAGGGTAATTGATTCAAGGGGGAACTATGGCTCATCTATTGCACATTGATTCTAGTCCGCGTGGTCAAAGGTCGCACTCTCGCCGCCTCAGTAGAGAATTTGTGGAACAATGGAAACAAACTCATCCTGGTGATATTGTTACCTACCGAGATGTTGGGCGCAATCCGGTTCCTCATGTCGATGAACCTTGGATTGCAGCGGCATTTACTCCACCCGAACAACGTACACCCGAATTGTGGGAAGCTATTAGGATTAGCGATCGCTTAGTAGACGAATTCCTAGCAGCTGATATCTACGTTATTGGCGTTCCCATGTACAATTTCAGCGTTCCTAGTACCTTTAAAGCTTACATAGATCAAATTGTACGACTCGGACGAACTTTTGCCTTTGAACCAGATGATTCTGCACATCCTTATAAACCGCTGGTGCAAGGTAAGAAAATGTATATCATTGAAGCACGAGGAGATTCCGGTTTTCAACCTGGTGGACGCTACGAAAAAATGAATCATCATGACCCTTATCTTGTTACCGTTTTTGGATTTATTGGAATTACAGATATCACCTTTGTTCATGTAGAAAATGATGAGTATGGGGGACAAAAATTAGCCGATTCGATCGCTGAAGCTCGGACTCAAATTGTGCAATTAGTTGGAGGATAAGCCGATGTTTGCATTAAAGCTGTTCTCAGCGATCGGTTGCGGATTAATTGCTGGAGTTTTCTTTGCCTTTTCAACTTTTGTCATGAATGCCTTGAGCCGACTTGGGCCCCTCAAAGATTGGACATTTTGGAATCATATTCGGACAGTTGCAGCACTTGTGGCAGCAGTATTGTTGACTTTTGCTTTGTGCGATCGATCTTTAAAACTGTAAGCTTAAAGTAACCCCAATGCTTTGAGACTGCGACGAGTAATTTCTAATCTTTTAGGAGCATCATTAGCACTCGACATGGCAAGGTTTGTAGCAAAGAAATAAACGTTATTATTTTGCTGCAAATAACCGACAAACCAGCCAATGTTCGGGTTAACACTATTAGCCCAACCTGTTTTCCCCCTTAAAGTATATGTTGGTGTGCGCTCGACAATCATGATATCTTTGACTAAATCCAAAGTGCGTTCTGAAAAGGGAAGATTGTTACCTTCCAATTGTTGCAGAAATTCGATTTCTTGTTTTGGTGTAATTTGCAAAGGGCCTTCTAACCAAAAGCGATCGATCTTTTCTTCTATCCCAATTTGGCGATTACCATATCCTACTCTATCAATAAATTGCAGCATTCGCTGATCACCAATTTTCCGAGCTAAAATTTGGTAAAACCAAACAGTTGAATCCTTAAATGCTTGGCGCAAATTTGTATCTCGATTCCAAGCTGGTATTTCACGTTTAATTCCATCCCAGGTTAAAACTGCAACATCATCTGGAATTACACCAGTTTCTAGTGACACCAGTGCATTGAAGATTTTAAATGTGGAAGCGGGGAGAAAAGGTGTTGTATTCCGAGATGGGTTGTGTTCGTAGAAACGGGCATTATTTTTGTCATAAATTAAGATTGAACCATCAACACCTAAATCTCGAAATGATTGTCCCAAATCAATCTGTTGAGCTATCTTTAAATCTGATGAGGCTGAATGTATCGGCATTCTGTATCCACTGACGATTAGTAGAACAAAGCAGACTAAAATCACCATTAAATTTCTCAGCAAACTTTTCGAGAATTGTTGCCGAAATTTACGAATGATTGACCCCATAAATCATCTCCTCACCAAAATATCCGCAAGAACCTGTGGTAATACAAACTGAACCACGAGCGTTTCGGAAAATCTGCCCCCATAACCCGATCGCTCCCAGATGGTTCTAATTTCTTGCCCTCTCCACCTCAATTAGTACTTGACATTTCCCACTAGTACATTTAACCTAGTGGTTAATTAACTGCGCGGTTAAATACAATTCTCATTCCAAAATGTCCACCGATCGATTAAGCGTCACCCTAGCTGCCCTTGCAGATCCGACGCGGCGTGCCATCCTCGCTCAACTCAGACAAGGCGAAGCATCAGTCACAGAGTTAGCCCAGCCTTTCGGAATGAGCCTACCCGCCATTTCCAAACATCTCAAGGTGCTAGAGCGTGCTGGATTGATCGTCAAAAGTCGAGAAGCGCAATGGCGACCCTGCCAAATCAAAGCTGAACCGCTCAAGGAGGTAGCAGACTGGCTGGAGCAATATCGCCAATTTTGGGAGGAGAGTTTCGATCGCTTGGACGACTATCTACAACAACTACAAGCCGAAGAAAATCAACAAGATACTGAGAATTAGCCTGCAATCGCTACATTTACAGGAGAAATACAATGTTGAAACCACAGGGTTACAGTCAAACAGGGTCCGATCGCGAAATCATCATCACTCGCATCTTCAACGCACCAAGAGAACTGGTGTTTCAAGCATGGACTCAAGCAGAACATATCGAGCAATGGTGGGGTCCCAAAGGCTTTACCACTCGTGTCACGGAACTAGACTTGCGTCTGGGTGGTCGATCGCGCTATGTCATGATTAGCCCAGATGGTACAGAGTATCCAGTTAAAGGAGTTTTTCGTGAAGTCTTGCCACCAGAACGCATTGTTAGCACTGATGAATTTGATGAAGGTTTCGAGCAGGTGAGCAACTTTGACTTACCACAGGGAATTGTGATTACAGTATTATTTGAAGATCTCAACGGCAAGACTAAACTCACCCTTGAAATTGTGCATGAGTCGGCACAAGAACGCCGCAAGCATGAAGAAATGGGTGTTGTTGCTGGATGGAATTCTACCTTCGATTGCCTTGAGGAGTTTCTGGCAAAGCAAGTTGAAGATCGACACTGAACCGTCTCGAAGAACTCCTGCAATCAGTAACATGATAGTGTTGGGCTGATTGGGAAAAGAATGCCTGGAAACCAAGAGTTTTTCGACAACCCAGAAGTGTTAGCTAGGTATCTTGCACATCGCGATCGACCTGATAACCCCAATGATACGCTCGAACGTCCAATATTTTTGGGACTAGCAGGAAATCTCAGCAATCTAGACATTGTTGACCTGGGATGTGGGAATGCTGACTTTGGTAAACAAGCTCTGCTTCAAGGGGCGCACTCTTACACAGGTATCGAAGTTTCTAGGGCAATGGTTAATCTTGCCCTAGAAACACTAGCAAACACATCAGGAAAAGTACATCACCAAAGTATAGAAACATGGAAAGCGCAGAGCGAACAAGCTGATTTGGTATCGTCGCGGTTAGCTTTGAACTACGTTGAACACCTCAAACCCGTGTTTCAACAAATGTATCAGGCACTTCGTCCGGGTGGGCGATTAGTTATCTCGGTAGAGCATCCTGCAATTACCTCTAACTTTGCCAGTTTAGCCGAAGGTCGCCGTACTAACTGGTTAATAGATAATTATTTTCGACCGGGTGCTAGAGTACACACTTGGCTGGGACAGGAAATTACCAAGTATCACCGTACTTTAGAAGAGTATTTTGATTTGGTAATAGACACTGGTTTTGAGCTAGTGCGTATCCGAGAATCACGTCCTCAAAAAGACAATTTCTGGAGTGAGTCAGAATATCAGCGACGCTTACGCATTCCGCTATTTCTGTTTATTTCGGCACGTAAACATAAGGCAAATTAATTGCACAATGAAAACTAAAACGAAGTATATCTATCAAATCCAATGGTAGAAGAAAAGCCATGAAGCAAATTGGTACAACAACACCACCACAAATTCTCGACTACTATTCCTGTCCTACGGCAATGACATCTGTTGGCAAGTACGCTGCTTTATTTGATGAGTTGCCATGCGATGTTGGCGAACTAACTCAGATAATTCAAGGTATTGTCATATATGAATATGTGGCATCTGACTTTTACGGCTTCACTATTCCAGATGAGCGCCAGCATGAAACCCATATTCGCCCAGTAGCGCAGATGTTAGATTGTTTAATTGCGATCGACGATCAACCACTTTCGATCGCTCGACCCGTCAATCAACGTCTAATCGGGATTTGTCATCACTTTGCGCTGTTGCTCGTAGCAATGTTACGTGCTAAAGGTATTCCGGCTCGATACCGTTGTGGATTCGGTTCTTATTTCAATCCGCCTTACTTTGAAGAGCACGTTGTCTGCGAGTATTGGAATGCTGCACAAGCAAGTTGGGCGATCGTCGATCCTCAATTTGATGCAGTTTGGCGAGAAAAATTGAAAATTGCCCATGATGTCCTGAATGTGCCGCGCGATCGCTTCATCATTGCAGGTGATGCCTGGATAAAATGCCGCACTGGTGTTTCCGATCCATCCAAGTTTGGTATTTTTAAAGGTGAGTTGCGTGGACTTTGGTTTATTGCTGGGGAAATAATTCGCGATCTGGCTGCACTCAACAAAATGGAAATGCTGCCTTGGGATATTTGGGGAGCTATTCCCCGTTCTAACGAACCGCTCAGTGATGAGCAACTGATGTTCTTTGATCGACTTGCCGCACTCACGCGATCGCCTGATACCTCATTTTCAGAACTGCTTTCGCTTTATGAAAATGACGATCATCTGCGCGTACCTACAACGGTCTTCAATGGCGTATTGAACACTTTAGAAACGCTTTAACAAATTCATTGTACTTTCTAATCTTTCTTAAGATGGATTTTGTCAGTCAAAAACTTTAGTATATTTGTACTATTGAGAACTAGTGACTTGGCATAACGACTAGCTTTTCGCACTAATCGCATTCCTGAATAATTCACTCAAGGAGTAGATCATGCAACTGAATCCTTACTTGATGTTCAATGGTCAATGTGAAGAAGCTTTTAAGTTTTATGAACAATGTTTGGGTGGAAAAATCACAGATATGATGACTTACGCAGAGTCACCAGAGCCAGCAACCGAAGAAGAGATTCCATCTGATTGGCACAATAAAATTATGCACACTAGCTTAATGATTGGCAACCAAGAGTTGATGGGTTCTGATAGCCCTCCAAAATACCATCAAGAAACAAAAGGTTTTTCCGTAACCATTACTCTTGACGATCCGCTAGAAGCCGATCGCATCTTTCACACTTTGGCAGAAAACGGCAAGGTGCAAATGCCTTTTGAGAAAACTTTTTGGGCTTACCGTTTCGGAATGTTGATCGATCGCTTTGGTATTCCTTGGATGATTAACTGTAATCAAGCTGCATAAGTTCGATCCCTGTTTCCTCTTGTGATCTAAAATGTTTTTTCATTTAGCGATCGCTTCTCCAAAACCAAGTCAGGAATCGAAACAGGGATTGATACGCCAGCACTACATCACTTATTTAACATAGTTAATAAACCTCCGATTGCAATTTTGGTCAGAAATTAATGTCTAACAATTCTATAGAAGTTAGAAGAAAGAAATACTTCCATCTTAGTTCCCAAATTGCTCAATTGGATAATACACAATTGCATTCTCTGTTTGACAATAGTGGGTCGAATGAGTCCACAGGTGGGGCAACGAATCAAGTTATCATTCTTGGTCAATCTCAGGTTTTTGTCAAGCATATCCCAGTTACAAACATTGAGTATGAAAACCTTTTTTCCACTAGAAATTTCTATAACCTGCCGACTAATTATAATTACGGCTGTGGTTCCATTGCTTTAGGGGTTTTCCGCGAACTCATCACCCATATCAAGACAACTAATTGGGTATTGGAGGGAGTAATTGCCACTTTCCCATTGATGTATCATTATCGAATTATTCCCTTGTCTGGGCGACGTATAAATATAGATCTGGATTTGCAGCACTGGGGAAATAATCCCAACGTCAGAAACTATGTGTTAGATAAAGCTCATGCTAATTATGAGTTGGTTTTATTTTTAGAGTATATTCCAAATCTTCTGGAAACATGGCTGCGGGAAAATCTTAATCAACTGGAAAAATCTCTTAATGAGTTATGGAGGACGATCGCCTTTTTAGGAGAAAAGGGAATCATCCATTTTGACGCGCATTTTCGCAACATTCTCACCGATGGTAAGCAAATCTATTTGACTGACTTTGGTTTGGTACTCGACAAGAGTTTTGCCTTAACTAAAGAAGAAGAGTCTTTTTTTGAGCAAAACAGGTTTTACGACTACGGAGAAGTTATGCGGAATCTGGGACACCCAATTCGATGGTTGTATGATTCTTGCTCGGAACTGGAGCAACGCCGAATTAAGGAAAAATATGGCATCAAAGAAGGTTTACCACCTTTTGAATTAAGGTCAATATTACTCGATAATATTGAGCAGATATATGATGACAGGGACATGAATTTAGATCGGTTTTATGTTGCTATTATTGTCAAATACCGTAAAATTATTGCGCTGATGTCTAACTTCTTTTTTGATATGTGCGCCAATAGCCAGAAAGCTCCGAAATTTCCTCACAAAGAACTACAATTGCTACTCAAAGAAACCGGATTCCTTCCTATTCAGGATACAGGAGTTTGAGCTTTGTGTTGCCTAATTTCGAGGAAAGCTTTAAATATATCGGAATGGCTTTTTTATGAACGATCTTCACATTGAGTTGATCCATCAGTTATTTGGAGAAGCAGATAAGATAAATATGCCTCTGTGGTTGCAGGGCGGTTGGGCGATCGATGCTAAATTGAATCGAATTACCCGTGAGCATGAGGATATTGATATTGCCTATCCAGGCGATCGCACTACAGATTTTCTGGCATTGTTATACTCTCTTAACGGCGTGATTACTGAACAAACGAATTATGGTTTTCTAGCCGATATACGTGGTATTCTCTTGGATTGTGAACCCTGTATTCGGATGGGAGAAAATTATGAGTTAGAAAGCTTACCTCCAGGAAGCTGTCCATTAAAACCTACAGGTATTCTTGGTGATAAATTACTTCGTTGCACAAGTTGGGAAGCTATCCTTTGGGATTATTTTTACTACATGGCAGAGGTTCCACAAAATCAATGGCGACCAAAAGACTTTTTAAGTTTTGCTCTCGCTAAAGAGTCGTTTGGTGATAGTGCAACACAACACTTACATGAACAATTCAAACGACAACACACCAGTTGAATGACAATATTGGTAATTTCATCTGGGCAACCACACGCCCAACATCGGGCAAGGTAAGCTTTAGGATTGCTCATCCAATGCCGTCAGCATTGAGGTCAAAGCTTTCGTAAAAACAACAGTATCTTTCTGGGTTAAGTGACGGCTAAAGTATTGAGCGATGCTCTGAGAATAGACCGTCCACATTTTCTGCTGCATCTCTAGTCCCGCTTTCGTCAAAACGGCAAACGCACCTCGTCGATCGTCTTTGCACACTTTTCGTTGAATCAACCCCGCGTTCTCCAGGCGATCGGCAAGGCGGGTAACATTGGTGCGGTTCACTAGTAGCTCCTGTGCCAATTCACTTAACCGCATTTGTTGGTCAGGAGCTTGTTTTAATGCTATCAGCACATCATACCACTCGAATGGGGGCAATCCCGCCTGCTTAAAGTCTTGCTCTACTCGGTTAACCAGACGAGTATGCGCCATCAGAAAGATTTTCCAGAGGGAGTTTTGAGCCGAATCAAGCTGAGTCATCCGATCTCCACTATTAATTCTTATTGTAATAATTGCAATTGTAATTAATTAGTGCTATATCTTAAAGTAGTTACAAATGTAATTATACCAACTGTAACTACTGTGTTTTAAAATCAGTCCGATACCCCTTGATTAGTAGTGGGGCGATTGTTGAATCGTTTCCGCTCTCCTACCTTCGTCCACTTCCTGGAGGCATCATCATGCTAGACATTCCTCCTGTCAAGTCAATAAGCTTTTCCCATAATTTACTAGGACTCATTGCCATTCTCCTGACGGTTCTGTGTTGGGCGATCGCTGCTAACGTTGCCTTCGATTTGTTTAGGGCTGGTATTGAGCCGTTGGAATTAGCAGGAGCCAGTGCAATGATTGCAACTTTTGGTTTAGCAATTCTCCATAGTTTTTGCGGACGTGGACAGGTTAAACCCATGAGCCTAAAACAGTTTGCACTAGGGCTGGTTATGGTCTTTCTCGTTGCCGCAGATTACGTTGCGATTCAACAATTACCCGTTGCGATCGCGATCGTTCTACTCTTTACGGCTCCCATGCTGGTGGTTTTGTGGACGGCATTAGCAACTCGTCGCCCTCTATCCCGATCGGTTCTGGGTGCCCTGGCATTGTCGATGCTGGGAGTTATCCTGGTCTCAAAACTCCTGGAAAGCAGCCTGGAGCAGGTTAATTGGTTTGGCATTGGAATTGGTTTAACCACTGCACTCTGTTTTGCTGCCTACATTATCTTAAGTGAGCAATTGGCAGGAACAAATGAATCCATTGAAATTCTGCTAAAAACTTATGCGATCGCCAGCTTGTTCTGGTTGGCATACCAGTTTACGCAAGGATTACCCACCACCCTGTTAACTGCTGAACACTTCTCAAACGTATTAATCGTGGGAATCGTCGGAAATTTGTGGCCCTACCTGCTGTTTTTGTGGAGTATGCAACGAGTTCCTGCCGAGCGAGTTGCGATCGTTGCCACCTTAGAACCTTTGGTTGCGGCAATACTGGCATGGCTCTGGTTTGGACAAACGTTAACGCCGTTGCAAATCATCGGTGGCGTTCTCATTATCGTTGCCGTTACAACCCTGCAACTGCAAGGAACTCGACTTTTTCAACATAAATCCCTGAATTAGATAAAATCTTGTGAAGGTTTCCTATGACTCACATATTGCATATCGACACAAGCCCACGCCTTGAACGCTCACATTCCCGCTCTCTGGCAAGAGAATTTTTAGAGCAATGGAAACAGCATCATCCAGAAGCAACTGTGACGTATCGGGATCTGGCACTCAACCCTGTTCCTTATATTGACGAAACCTGGGTGAGAGCAAAGTTTACCCCGGAGGATGACTATACGCCTGAACTGGAAAATGCGATCGCTCTTTCTGACCAATTAGTTGATGAGTTTTTGGCAGCCGATCGCTATGTATTGTCTGCACCCATGTACAACTTTAGTATCCCGGCTGTTCTCAAGTCTTACATTGACTATATTGTGCGCCCCAGACGAACCTTTGCCGTCACCCAGAATGGATTTCAAGGTTTAGTAACCGATCGCAAAATGCTTTTGGTTCAGGCAAGAGGCAGCGATTTTCGTCCTGGCTCTGCATACGATGCAGTGAACTTTCAAGAACCCTATCTCAAGACCGTTTTTGGCTTTATTGGTATCACTGACATTGAGACAATTAATGCCAACGGACTCAATATTGAACTGCGCGATCGGGAAATTGCTGCTGCCAAATCTACGATTCAAACTCTTGCTGCCACTTGGTAAGAACTCTGTCATTTATACCCTGATGAGCCGTCTCACCAGGGTTTCTGTCTTGGATGGTTTAGCCTCCGATCGCACTGACTGCTGCACCTTCAAACGCAGTGTTAATTGATATATCCCTCCAAGCCGCCAAATCTGCCTCGAAAGCCTCCATTTTGCCATGAACTGCATCCAGGGTATCTGCTCCCAGTACTAACCGTAATGGAGGATGGGAATGATTCACCACTTGAATCATGGCAAGGGCTGCCTTGTGAGGATCGCCAGGTTGTTGCCCGTTCATCTGTTGGAGCCATTGCAGCATTTGTCCGCTGGTTGCAGCATAATCATCGATCGCTTGAGTTGGAGAAACCAACTTGCCATTGAAGGCTGTGCGAAATGCACCAGGTTCAACAATAGTAACGTGGATGCCCAGCGGTGCAACTTCCTTTGCTAAAGCTTCTGACCAACCCTCCAAAGCAAATTTTGAAGCACAGTAAATGCCTGCCCCTGCAAAGCCAATGAAGCCACCACTGGAGGAGATGTTGAGAATATGTCCTGAACGTTGACGACGCAGATGAGGTAGAACAGCACGAGTCACACCCAATGCGCCATATACATTCGTTTCAAACTGTCGCCGCACATCGGTATCGCTCACTTCTTCTACGGCTCCAAATACACCGTATCCAGCATTATTTACCAGCACATCAATCCGTCCAAAGGTAGCAATAGTTTGATTCACAGCCATTTGAATATCAGCGGATTGGGTAACATCTAGAGACAAAGACAGGATGCGATCTCTATATTGTTCTATCAAATCATTTAGCTTATCAGGTTGCCGAGCCGTTGCAATCACAATTTCACCACGCTCTAACACGGCTTGGGTTAAAGCACGTCCAAATCCTGTTGAACAACCTGTAATAAACCATACACGAGGTTGTTGTGTTGTCATAATCATTCTCCCGTTGTTTGTCAGTTGATCGATGGAAGAAATGTTTGATTAGTCACTTGTAGAATGACCAGTGACTAATGACTAAGAGCAAAGTCTAGATACTTGCAACAGAACCTCCATCAACCCGTAAATTCGTACCTACGATAAATGAGGCGGCTTCGGATGCGAGGAATACAACGGCTGCGGCAACTTCACGAGAAGTTCCGCCTCGTCTTAATTCGATATGAGGTCGGTTCTCTTTTAAGAAATAGGTCTCAGCCTCTTCAACGGTGAATTCTTTTTCTTGGGCAATTTGAGCCAGCATTGCTTCTACCATTGGTGTTTTGATAAAGGCGGGGGAGACACTATTCACCAAAACCCCGTGTTGCCCATAGGCTTTAGACAAGCTTTTTGTCAGGTTTAGAAGTGCTGCCTTGGTAGCGCTGTAATGAGGCATTACAGCATCAGGCTGCAACCCACTTTCAGATGACAAATTGATCACCCGTCCCCATTTCTGTTGGGTCATGTAGGGTACAATTGCACGAGTCAGTTTTACGACAGAAAAAAGATTAAGGTTGAAGACTTGTAACCATTCATCATCGGTGAGGTCTTCAAAGGATGAAATGCTGCCTAAAATGCCAGCATTATTGACTAACACATGGATTGTGCCAAATTGCTGAATTGCCTGAGAAACAACTCGTTCAATTTCATCAGTTTTGCGATCGCCAAAACCTCTGCCGCACCTTTCTCTGTTGCATCCGCTGCAACTTGCTCCAGTTCGCTTTGGGTACGTGCGACCAAAACAAGCTTACTCTTTTCTTCACCAAATGCCAGAGCGATCGCGGCTCCTAAGCCTTTGCTGGCACCTGTCACCAACACAACTTTATCACTTAGTCCCAGTTCCATTGTCCGATCTCTTGAACCTTGCTGTAGCAGGATTGATTCTTCTAGCCTAAACAAAATTTCCTAAAAATTACAGACAAAATATCAAGTATTTTAGCTTTTTTGTTTAACTATTCAAAAAATAAAAGCAATTTAACCTGATAAAGTAAAGTACTTCCTGTAAAGTGCTTGAATGAATAGAATAGCAGTAAGTAGAGTAGTTTGAGAGGTCAGTATGGGAGCCGTAGCAAATCTGGATGAAGTAGACTGGCAAATTCTTTCTATCTTGCAAACAGAGGCAAGGATTTCGTTTAAGGAACTGGGTCAGCGGATTGGGTTAACGGGAACCGCGATCGCAGAACGAGTCCGAAAACTAGAGGATGAAGGCATCATTGAAGGCTACAAGATTAAAGTCAATCGAGAGAAAATAGGTTTACCCATAACAGCATTTTTTAAGTTGCGGGTGCAGATTGAACACTGTCAACGATTGCGAGAATTGGCGATCGCTCTGCCTGAAGTGATTGAGGCACATCGCGTTGTAGGCAACGAATATTACATTTTGAAAGCAGTTCTCCCTTCCATGCAGCACCTGGAAGCGATGATGGAGCGATTTTTGCAACTGGGAGCGGTCGAAGTTTCCATTGTTTTATCTACAGTTGTGGCTGACAAAGCAATTCAAAAACAATTCTGACAAATCTTAAGGATCGATTGGATGGGGTTGACGGGGCGCAAAATAAGATGAGCCTGCCGCTGCCAGAGCGATCGCCAGGATAGCCACGATCGCCTGTGGTGAAAGCTCTTCGTTAAGAATCAATAACGCTGCCAGGGCTGCCGCTACGGGTTCTAGACTCAGCAGAATGCCAAAGACCTGCACAGAGAGTCCGCGTAAGGCTGCTAATTCAAGCGAATAGGGAATGGCAGAGGAAAGCAGCGCCACGCCAAAACCCGTCAGCATTAAATGTGGTTGGAGCAAGGCTGCGCCCTCTGTAAACACGCCAAGGGGTAACAGAAGTAGGGCAGCGATCGCCATTGCCCAGGCTAACCCTTCACCACCCTCCAACGCCTGCCCGATGCGTGCTGAAAGCAGAATGTAGGCAGCCCAACAGGTGCCAGCTACCAGCGCCAGTCCAATACCTATTAGATCGAGCGTCACCCCTACAAAGGGCGTTAGCAAGAGGATGCCAGTACCTGCTAATAGCACCCACAGCCCGTCGAGCCATCGTCGCGAGTGGGCAAGTGCGACACCCAGAGGTCCCATAAACTCAAGCGCCACAGCTATCCCAAGCGGAATCCGCTCGATCGCATAATAAAACGAGAGATTCATTACTGCTAGAGCGCATCCGAAGGCAACCAGCAGCCAACGAATGGCGTAGATACGATGGCTTAAACGCGGTCGCCATAGACCAAACAGCACGAGCGCGGCAAATCCCACTCGCAAAAGGACAATGCCTGCCGGACTGCTTTGGGCTAAAAGGGACTTAGCGATCGCCGATCCCAGTTGAGCGGAGCCAATAGAGAATAGCACCAGTCCGGTTGGTGGGACTGGTATACCAACTGTGAGTTTCTTCATGGGTTAGCCTGTTTCCTGCCTTTTTGAAATGTCTCTTCAAAAGTTTTGAGTTAACAAGAGCCTTAAGACAGAGGATTGAAATAAGGACGCACTCAATTGTTCGACGTTTCTCCAATTAGATATTTTTCTTTTTTCGGGCTTAAGCCCAAGGCGTAGAGACCAATTGCGGAGTTATTCATCTCAACTCAAAACTAAGAACTCAAAACTCAAAACTCCGCGTAGCGGTGAATAATCTAGGCTAGAGCTTCTTGAAGTATCGGGCGATCGGCAATAGTCTAAAACCGAGTTTTTCATAAGTGCGACGGGCGGGAGCATGACCTGGATCGCCGCCAGTTTCGACCATTGCAATCGACATTCGGGCCTCTTTCATCCAATCAAGGGCGAATTGCGTCAGAGCGCTGCCAATACCACGACCTTGAAAATCTGGATCGACCGCAACCATATAGATTTCACCCATGCGAATCTCTGCATCGAGTTTCACAGCAACAAAACCTGTGATTGAGCCAGCATCCAGCGCCACCCATACATTGCTATCTTCAGCAGTACAGACTGCTTCAACCGCCTTTTGCTGGCTCACACGCCAATCATTGGGATAGAGTTCCCGGTAAACATCAAGATCCATCACGTTCTGAATCGACTCAAAAACCGGAGTCCAAGCTCGAAGGGAAAGACGAATAATTGTATCTAGTTGTTTAGCTTCGTAAGGTTCAATCTGTATCTCCATTGGAACTTCCAAAATCAATCATCCAACTAACTGGCAAGTTGATATACACCACCACGCTCTAAGGCTCGTTTGTATGCTGGGCGAGAATGGATGCGATCGCAAAATTCCATCAATCGTGGACGACTGGCATTCAATCCACCCCGCGTTACCGCTGCTTCAATGGGAAAGCTCATCTGAATATCAGCAGCCGTAAATTCCTTTCCAGCGAACCAGGGAGTTTTCCCCAGTTCTGATTCGAGATAATTCAAATGTTGTGTAATTTGAGGATTAATGAATGTCTCTTTAGTGCTGCTTGTAATCATGTGTGCGATCGGTTTGACGAAGAACGGCATCGGTTGCTGTTCAATGCGATCGAACACTAGCTTGAGTAGCAAAGGCGGCATCGCTGAACCTTCGGCATAATGCAACCAGTACGTATAGCGCCATCGTTCTGGTGTACCGGGTGAAGGTGCCAATCGTCCTTCACCGTATTGCTCTACCAGGTATTCAATGATGGCTCCCGACTCTGCCAGTGTCAGCGTTCCATCAGTGATGACAGGCGATTTACCCAAAGGGTGTACCTGCTGTAACGATACGGGGGCTAACAGTGTTTTGGGGTCACGTTTGTAGTACTTGATGTCATACTCTAAACCCAGTTCCTCCAGTAGCCAAAGGATACGCTGGGAACGCGAATTATTTAAGTGATGGACAGTAATCATTTGATTTCTCCATCTGTTGTCAATATTACTATTGGAGTTATTTACAGGATGAAGCAGCAATACCTTTGGCAAGCCATTTCCGTAAGCCAATACTATTGGTTTTCCTATCCTGATAACTCTTTCTAAAGTAGAGAAATTATTTACGGCTGAATTAGGACTTTACAATCAGTAAAATGGAAATCCAAGAACTTCAGACACAGCAAGAATGCCAAGAGCTTTTCATGTTATGCGTGAGCTTCACCGTGATTTAAACGCTCCTAAAGTATTTATAACGGAAAGGCTGATTTTACGCCGCTCTCGTCTTTGGGATGCGGCAGCAATTTTTGAATACGCCAGCGATCCTAAAGTCATTCATTACATGGATTATTGCCCCCGTACTGATGTTAGTGAGGTTGTGAAATTTCTTGAGGAGCAGTCTCAACAGTGGAAATCAGGCAGCTTTTCCTGGGTTCTTACAGTCAAACCTGACGATCGACCCATTGGTACGATCGCCTGTTGGTTAGAAGATCATAAAGCTGGTTTTGGTTATCTACTACATCAGCAATATTGGGGACAAGGTTATGCAACAGAAGCGGCGCGTGTTGTAGTGGAGTGGGCGATCGGTCTACCAAACATCTATCGGGTTTGGGCAACTTGTGATACTGAAAACGCTGCTTCAATAAGAGTTCTAGAAAAATGTGGTTTGGTTTTTGAAGGGAGATTACGCTGTTATTCAGTTCGTCCCAACATTTCAGCAATTCCTAGAGATGTATTGATGTATGCAAAGGTACGTGACAGAAGCTAAAACATTTGGGTCTTCCAGAAGCTATCTTTATCTATGGCAATGGTTATCTCTACTAAAAGAACTTGGACATGGAAATTCAGATTGAATGATTCAATTCGTTACCCTAAAGAAAGGATTCGCATATTGGTTCGGCTCAATATGGTTGGTTCTTTGCTTATAACCAAGCTGCATCTTCCATCGTTGCGATCGCTCTTAGTGCAGCGAAATAGCAACTCTGCAAACCCAAACTGAAGGTTGGATTGCCGGATTACAGTTAGCTATGCTCTCGTTGAGAGATAGTACCAATCCTGCCAAATTGATTGATTCATTTGGCGGCAATCAGCGATATATTCTAGATTATCTAATAGAAGAAGTTTTAGAGAGTCAATCCCCATTGGTACAATCTTTCCTTTTACACACTTCTATTCTTAGACAAATGTGCGCTTCTTTGTGTGAAGCAGTTGTAGGAGAGAATTCGGTTAATGGAGCCGATATTTTAGAACAACTGGAACGTCAAAAATTGTTTGTTGTGCCATTGGATGAAAATCGCACTTGGTATCGATATCATCATTTATTTGCCGAATCATTACTTCATATTTTACATCGAACTCAAGCCGATCGCCTTTTAAAATCCCATTTTTTGGCTGCTCAATGGTACGAACAGCAGGGAATGATTACAGAAGCAATTCAACACGCTATTGCTGCCAAAGCTTTTGAGTATGCAGTCAGTTTAATTGAGCGAGAAATTCAGACTAGCGAAAATCCGGGTTTTGATGTAATAACTTTACGAAATGCCCTCAAAGAATTACCCAATGAACTAACTCAAACTCGCCCTTGGTTGGTAGTAGTAAAAGCCTGGGTAGGATTTATGTCTTCTCAGTTTAACGAGGCGATTTCTGCTATTCAAACTCTTGAACAGTTACTTAATCAGAACAATCAAATAACAGAAAACACTGAACAACTTTGGGGATTAATCATTGCCCTAAAAGGAATGCTTGCTCGTCAACAGGGAAACACTTCTGAATCAGTGGCATTGATGGAAAAAGCATTACAATTATTGCCACAAAATAATTCTTGGTTGCGATCGCTCGTCTCACTCAATCTCGGTGTCACATACTTTGTTGCAGATAACTATGAAGCTGCTAAACAATTATTACCTCAAGTTAGTCGGATTGGCAAGGAGCGAGGTGCTGCCGATTCAGCGATCGCCGGACTATATTTACAAGCACAATTTTTGACATTGCGAGGTTGTATAAATGAAGCTACATTACTCTGTCAGCAAGGTTTGGATTTAGCAACCTCACGTCATTGGTTAGCAACATACGCTGGAGTATTAGTAGAGGTAGCATTAGCTGATTTGTTACGCGAACAAAATCAATTAGAAACTGCTGCTCAACACTTAATTCAAAGTATCGATCGCGCTATCCAAAACCACCAACCCGGATTAATGATGGGCTACATTACACTAGCACGAGTGCGTCAAGCACAAGGAGATTTTCCAGCAGCTAGAACTGCTATTGAAGCAGCCCAAAATTGTCAAACTTGGCTTTGGCCTACTATCCTTTCTGTAGAAGCTTGTCAAGTTAGGTTGGATTTGGCTCAAGGGAATTTAGATGAGGCGATCACTTGGGTTCAAAATAGTGGTTTGAGCGTCGAGGGTGAATTACAATATAGTCCAACCGAACATTTTCCTCAAGGTTCTGAACTCAATTATTTAACATATAGCCGAGTTTTACTAGCCTACGGTCAATATAAATCAACACCGTCCTATTTACAAGATGCCCTGCAATTATTAACTCGATTATATGAATTTGCTAAATCTGGAGGACGAACAATTCGGGTTATGGAAATTCTGCTGTTACAGGCGTTAGTTTTCCAAGCTCAAGGTGATAGAGAAAGAGCGATAAATTACCTGAATCAAGCATTAAATATTTCTCGTTACGGCAATTATATTCGTCTGTTTTTAGATGAAGGAAAACCAATGGTTCAGTTATTACAATATGCTGTTTCAAAAAATATTCATTCGCCAGAAGTGAATCGTTTATTATCTGCATTTAGTTCAGTAGAGGAAAAGAAACCTGCTGCCATTCAATCATTAATTGAACCGTTGAGTACTCGCGAACTGGAAGTATTGCATTATTTAGCAACTGGAATGTCGAATCAGGCGATTGCAGAACAACTATTCGTTAGTTTAGCAGCAGTCAAATGGCACGCTCGAAATATTTATGGCAAATTGGAAGTGAACAATCGCACTCAAGCAGTAGCCAAAGCTAGGGAATTAGGGATTTTATCATAGTTAAACCGCAACTTCTAAGACCTATCCTTTTGGCTAGTGAAAGTGTATAGCGATCGCGCCACACTGGAATCAAACACTAATTCAATAGATTAATGCTAACTCAACAGATAGCGGGAATAATGCTCGCACTCACCCGACAAGTACCCACCAACTTAGTGAGTGAAATGACTTTTCCTCTCTGGGGTTTAGTGATTTTTATTTTGTGGACAATCGTTGTCGTTATCCTTTTACTCACTGTGAGAATTCGGCATCTAGCTGCGGGTGGATCTGTCAAAGATTTCGCTACTCCAAACGACGAAAGTTTGCTTTGGCGACTATTTCGAGTTCAAGCGAACTTAATAGAAAACTTGCCTTTGTATTTAGGAGTGGTCTTTCTCCTGACAGTTCGGGGTGTTTCTGGAATAGTAGTAGATGTGCTGATTGTGGTGTATATCGCATTTCGGATTATACACTCACTAATTCACATTTTTGGTATCGATCCAAAGTTCCGGCTTTTAAGTTTAGCGATTCAATTAACTTGCTTAGTTACTTTAATTACCTTGGCAATTTTTTAGTTGAGATACTGACAATGGAGATCGTCACTAAAAGATTTCTTCTCAGAGATTTTAACAAGGAAGACGAACCTGCATTTTTCGCCTATCATGCCGATCCAAAGTATGCTCAATTCTGTACACCAGAAGAACTAGCACCCAGCCATACCCGCGAACTTCTCAGGCTTTTTGAGCAGTGGGCAACCGAACTTCCCCGTCTTAATTATCAGCTGGCTATTGTCGATCGACGTTCCGCTGGAGAACTAATTGGCTGTGCTGGATTACGCTGTCAGGGGAACAATGCTTTTTGGGCAGAATTAGGCATTGAATTAGCACCTCAATTCTGGGGGCGTTACGCATACACAATTGAGATTGGGAAAGCTCTAATTGAGTTTGGATTTCAAGAATTAGGCTTAAAAGAGATCCGAGGTGTTTCTGTTAGCGCAAATGTGCGTGTGATTCGTTTAGCACAACGGTACGGGTTCATTGCTGTTGGCACAAAACCTGGTTCCGATTGGATAAGTGAGCGAGGATGGCATCAAATTGAATGGCAGCTTACCAGGGAGTTCTGGGAGAGTTTATCAGCAATTACTTAGTGAAGTAATTATTGGCAGGAAGGTCTAATTATGATTTCAGAAAACAACAAACTATCAGCAGTTCAGATTATACTGGGTATAGTTTATCTTATAATGATTCCGGTATTAACTCTCTTTCTTTCCGGTGATTGGTTGTGGGTGGAAGGATGGATTTTTGGAATTTGGTTAATTGTTATTTCGGGAATAACTCTAACTTATTTAGTTCAAAAAGACCCAGAATTACTCAGAGAAAGGTTTAAGCAGCCCGGATCTGACAACCAGAAAGAATGGGATAAATATTTTATCTATGCACTTGAATTGCTATTTTTGGCTTGGATTGTCATCATGCCCCTAGATGCCAAAAGATATGAATGGACGATCGACTTTCCGTTCTGGTTAAAGCTTTTGGGAGGCATTGAATTATTAATGTCCTTTTTCTTTTTGTACCGCTCCTTTACAGATAACACCTTTTTATCACCGATGGTCAGAATCCAAACTGAACGAAAACATCACGTTGTTTCCACAGGTGTTTATGGTTTGGTTAGACATCCAATGTATTTAGGAGCGATATTTTTATTTATTGGCACACCACTATTGTTGAATTCCCAATATGGTCTGCTAATTGGTGTAGTAACTTCACTTCTTCTAATTGCCAGAATTTTTGGAGAAGAAAAGATGTTAGTTGAAGAATTAGATGGATATGAAGATTACAAAAATCGCGTTAAATATAGATTGATTCCTTTAGTTTGGTAACGTTTTGGAGTCTTAAAAGATGACACCTAACTCTATTTCCGATCGAGAATCCTCTACCAAAGAGCATGAGCAAACATCACATTCTATTATTGATGATGCACGGGTTGATTGCTGTATTGTGGGTGGAGGTCCTGCGGGTACAGTTTTATCATTGTTGTTAGCGCGATTTGGTATTAATGTAATGTTACTGGAAGCGCATCGAGATTTCGAGCGCGACTTTCGCGGCGATACCCTGCAACCCTCTGCAATGGAAATTATGGCTCAGATGGGATTAGCCGAGGGTTTACTACAATTACCTCATACTAAACTGCGAAGCATTACCCTCAGAGGGATTGGTGGCAAGGTAATTTTTTCTCCCAGCTTTTCTGGTCTAAAAACTGATTTTCCTTACGTCACTGTCATGCCTCAAGTACGCTTCCTTGATTTCATTGTGGCAGAAGCGAAACAGTATCCTAGCTTCCAATTGGTTTTAGGGGCAAATGTGCAGGAGTTGATTGAAGAAGATGGTGTGATTCGGGGTGTTAGATATCGGGGACATGGGGGTTGGCATGAAGTCCGGGCACAGGTGACAATTGGGGCAGATGGTCGTCATTCTCGACTGCGAGAACTGGCAGGATTAGAAGCGATTCCTACTTCAGCACCGATGGATGTTTTGTGGTTTCGTTAAATCGCTTTTCTTTCGGTAGAATCCAGCTATGTTCGTCGCTGGTATCGTCCGGGACTACTGCTGATAGGGGATGCAGCGCACGTCATGTCTCCCGTCGGCGGAGTGGGTATTAACTATGCGATTCAAGATGCGGTAGTCACTGCAAATCACCTCAGTCAACCATTAAAGAACAAGCAGGTAAAAGTCAGTGATTTGGCAGCAGTTCAGCGACAACGGCAGTTACCAACTCGCTTTATTCAATTCTTTCAATCCTTAGTGCAACAAAACCTGATTAAGAGTGCGTTGAATAATCAGCCGTTGCAATTACCTGCATTCCTAAAAATGCCAATTTTTGTCCTTTTACCCAAAAAGTGGCGTAGTTTGTGAATCAAAACTTGGCGAAACAGCAACGAATTTGCGTCGTTTCTGTTACTTAAATCAAAAGATGGCCGGTTTTTAACCAAAAGATGGCCGCAGTTTGAAAGTCAGGCTGTATCTTAATTTGAGAGCGCTTGTACTCCTGATTGATCTGAGTACAGACAACGAAAAATGTGACTTAAGGGAAAAGTTGGCAGCAGTGGCAAGCTTTTCCTTTAAAATTATCGATAATTAAACCTATTAATGTTATAAAGTACGAAAAATCAACCACCCAAGCTGGACTCGTTCTAACTTTCGGCACGCTTATGCCTGAAAAAAGAACGAACGGCAAAATTATACTAAAAATATGGCTAGTACCGACACAAATGCACTCAGGATAAAGTAAGCAGACTTCACTGGCTACAGGCAAAAGGTGGAATGTCAATCATTATAAAAGTGCGATCGTCTCCGGCACAGCCGCAATTAAATGGTAAAGTTGCCGAAAGTCCATTATTTAAGGAAAAGCCTGCCGAAAATCCATTCTAGGTAGGTAGAAAAATATGCTAAGTAGCCAAGAATTTGATGGCTGGTGCTACCGCCTAAATTTACCAGAGGTGGCTAGAATCACTATTTCTCAAATCCGTTCTACAGAACCAGTCAGACAAGTAAAAGCGATGGGAGGTAATGTTAGTGGCCACTACTGTAGCCAGAAAATGGGCAAAACGCTGCAATTCGAGTCCCACAAAGTTGAACTACCAGGCATCGAAGAGTATGAATCTGACTCAGATGTATTGGAATTTTATGACCAACCTTATCGATTAACCCTAAAATTTCCCACCAAAAAAGGGCAGGTAGTTACCATAACGCACATACCAGATTTTTTCGTCATTAGGCAACAATCGGCTGGTTTTGAGGAGTGGAAAACTCAAGCCAAATTGGAGAAATTAGCTATTTTACAACCCAATCGATACATTAAAAACCAAAATGGGCAATGGACTTGTCCTCCTGGAGAAGAATCTGCCCAAGGCTTAGGTTGTTACTACCGAATTCGTTCTGATGCAGAAATTGATTGGATTAAGTATAGAAACCGTCAATTCCTCAAAAGCTATACCGAACAAACATACCAAATCAATTCCGAAGTAGGAAACTATATCAAAAACTTAGTAAAATCTCAACCGGGGATTACCTATCTCAAACTCCTTCAATATCCGCAAGTCAGCCCAGATGATATTAATGCTCTAATAGCTACAGAAGAATTATACATTGATTTAAGCGCTGCCCCTCTAACCGAACCGTCAAAAGTCCAGATATTTTGTTATGAACAAACAGCCCAATCTTATCCTTTAATTAACGTTGCTAAAATTTCTCCCATAACTGATTCATTACAAATCATTGATGTCACAGCTGGAAGCTGTCTAGCTTGGGACGGAAGACCACTAACAGTAGTGCAAAAAGGGGAGACTAAAATTGTCTTGCGTTCGGAAGATTCCCTCCTCAATTTAACCCATGATGAATTTGATAAATTAGTACAGCAAGGGGAAATCGTTGGATTAAAAGCTTCCGAAAAAATAGGAATTCATCCAGAAGCAGTAGCGCGTTTTCTCAAAGCTAGTCCAGAAGCATTAGCAGAAGCTAACCATCGCTACCAAGTAATTGAACCTTACCTTCATGGGGATAAGCGAGAGATTGAAACAGTACCCATACGCACCATTAGAAACTGGAAAACTAAATATCGAACCGCCGAACAAAAATATAATTGGGGCTATATCGGGCTACTGAATAATCACGCAGCTAAAGGGAATCGTCTTCCTAAAATCTCACCAGATACTTACGGTTCGCTCATTTGTTTGGGAGTTAGAGAAATTGAACTATAAGAAACATTTATTGGAGGCAGAGAGTTTTTTTTAGAAAAACTCTCTGCCTCCGGTAATCAAAAAGATTGCTATGGATAGGAAAATTATTCTTAATAGTAAAAAGATAGTAAACAGGTGCAAGCAAAATTACATCAAGTCATCTTGATGCCTGGAAAAAAGTTTTCTATTAACTTTTAATCAGTCAAAACTCAACCTTTATCCCAACTACGGAACAGCATCATCAATAGAAAGTTGAGTATAAATCTCTAGCGTCAAACACAACAGAGATAAAATCCTTTGTTGCAGAGGCGATAAAGGAGTCAGATGTACGTAAGTGCGGTCAGGGGCATCAATCAGTAGTAAAGTAATATCGTCAAAAGCTGCCAGTAGTTGTTCAGCAGTAGGATTTGCGGTAGCACGCTTCGGATTAGCTGCGTATAAACCCGCTAACTTCTGTTTTTGCGCGGCTAAATTGCGACGCACAGAAAATTCCAATAGAGTCAGGATACGCAAACCAATCGAGAGTAGACGCATTAAACCAATTACATGGTCTTCGCGCTGCAAGTACATCGGACTCAAAGATAAGGGAAAGCCTTTGAAGCGCCCAAATCCTCTTTCTATCAAATACTCCTGCCGATAAGCTATCACCGCATCAGCTAGAGATAACTGTTGTGCTGGTTGATTAGTCACATAAACTCGCCACCCTAATAAATTGATTTGTCGATTGAGTGCAGGATCATTTACTCTAACAACCAAGCGGATTTGGGATTCACTTACAATGCGCGGATTTCGCTGGCGATAGCCTCTGACTAACCGCTTAGTATGACTAACCTGATAATCTAATTGCAGTAATCCTTGCACATGGTAGGATTGGACAATCGCAGATGCGGCTTCTTGCCACGATAGCAGATTGGTAAGACGCTTTTTCCCCCGTTTTGGCTGATGTAACTGTGCTAAAGCTAATTGTGCTTTTTCTAATCGGGACAACAGGGCTTTTTCTCCCGATGCGGCGACGGCTGTGGAACGAACAAATAACAGCCGTTCTGTCCAACTGACAACTTGACCGTTAACTGTTGTACTACGAGTTACTGGAGTTTCATAACCAACGGCAATTTGTTTAGTGCTGCCATCAGCATAATCATAATCAATCGATGTTAATGCTTGCTGCCCAGAAGATACCGGAGAAAGGTAATTTTCCAGTTCAAGAGCCGCCAGTTGAGTAACAGACAGGGGGCATAAATAATAATCCTGGTTGGCCACCACTACCCCACGAGTAGAGAGGGCGGCCATTTTACAATCCCCAATGTAGAGTAAGCCAGATTGATTCAATGTCGAGCGTACTCGTTCAATCGCTGGTATATATAAGGGGTCATCGGCTTTATTCCCTGGTAATACTTCTGTAGCAATTGGCATTCCCAAGGGATCTAATGTTGATAACATCAGCTTGACTTGTGCCAAGTCGGGGCGATGATCTTTACTATGACCGTACTGAAATAATCCATCGGGATTGATTCCACAGTAGGTACTGGCACTGGTACTATCTAGACGGGCAGTTCGTGGTTTGAGATCGTACACTTGTACTAGGTGGCTGCCTAATTCTCGCTCAAATGCTGACCACGCACCATCGTCACTTAGGTAGCGCAGCACTGCTTGTAGTCGGTCATCTGTTAAATCTAAAGCTCGCAGTGTATCCGTTGTACACCCCCGCAGTGTTTCTAATCGTTTTTCTGCCCAGGGTTGTACGTGACTTAAACGATGGTCAGCTTGAGAGAGAATGTAACTTAACCAGACTACTGCTACCCATCCCAAACTCAAACCTTGCCAGTTGCCGTGCGTGGGGAAGTGTTGATCTAGCAGCGATTGGACTCCCATCTGCTTGAAGAATGCACAAAGCAGAGGGATATCGTCTACTCGTTTGTTGATGACATTTAGGTTTTTGCTCATAGCTTTGTACCCTACACGATCTGGAGTGGTGAGAGTTGGGTGCAACCCCAACTCTCACCACTCCCCTCTCCCTTCCCTTTGGTGGTATGGCTTTCATGTTCAATTGTCCAATTTCTCTAACTCCCGAACAAATGAGCGAACCGTAAGTAATTAGTCCCACAAAATGCTTGAGCGCAGTCTTCAACTAAAAGAATTTGATGCTTTTGGCAAATCTCAACTATTGGTTCTAAATCAATAATTGAACCAAATAAATGAGCCACTACGAAAACACGGCTTTTTGGCGAAATCAAACTTCCTAATAACTCAATATTAGGTGCTAGAGTATCCAAATTAATATCAACAGGAACTGGAATTAACCCATGATTTTTCACGATTTCCTGCATATCTCGAATATTAATAGCACTCATCAAAACTTCTGTTCCTTTGGGGAGATTGAGTGCTTGTAACCATAAATCGAAAGCTGTGCGAACCGAAAGTGTTACCAAAACTTGTTTGTGATTTTGGCTAAAATATTGAAGAATAGATGGACTTTTTACCAATGATTTATTGAGCCGATAAAATAAGCCAAAGGCGAGGTCAGCAAAACTAATATCTAAACTCAATCGCGGATAAAGATAGCGTTTCATCAACAATTCAAAAAATATCCTTATTTTTAGTTCTCACCCGTTCATACAACTCTTCCATCACTTGAATAAAAGAAACATCTTCATGCCAAAAAGCCGGAAAATCCCCCTGTTTCTTAATCAAAATAGCTGGCAAACTAGATGAAGAAATAGGCTCAACTCTTGCAGGTAATCGCTTACTCCCCAACCAAAATTCCCGCGAATTAATCTCCTGCATCATCTCTACCTTTTCCAAAGTTGTAAAGTAAGAACTAGCAGCAGACAAAGAAGTTTCTTTAACAGTAATTTCTTCAGATAACACCCTTCCCAAAGGAGACTTAGATAACTCCCTTTGTAAATCCTCCCCAGACAAACCCCGTAACTCAAATAATAAGAAAGGATTATGGTCAAGTTGAGAAGCCACCAGATAATATACCCCAGCAATATGTTTACAAGGATTCGCCCAATCAGGACAAGAACAATTAGTTTTAAAATCCCGTTCACTATAGGGAAGAAGATGCAAACCTAACTCAGAAAATACCGACTCGATATTATCTGGAACCTCATTCATTAACAACTTAGAAACAAAACTCGCTCGCGAAGACAAAACCTTAATTACCTGCGACCATTGAGTAGCCTTAATCGCCTTAATTTCAATTGTAGTTAAATATCTAGGCTCTTTATGAATCCCATAATAGTGATTAATAGAACCTCTCACAGTCGCAATAATCTTATTCTTATTTACTTGATAATCCAGAATTTTACCCCCACTAGCATAAGAACGTCCCCTTCCCAATCTAGCTGGGTCGCTAAACTTCTCTAAAGCAGCAATAAAACGTTTACCCCACCATGTCCGACTAAACTGAGCCATAATTTCAATCTTCCTTTTAATCTAAAATAGCCGCCTTATTTAAACTAATCAACTGCTTGAATGACTCATTATCCAACTCAGTTAACCAAGATTCATCAGCACCAACAACCGCAGAAGACAACTTCTTTTTATCCTCAATCATTTGGTCAATCCGTTCCTCCAAAGTTCCAATAGCTACAAACTTATGCACAAAAACATTCTTCTTTTGACCAATCCGAAAAGCGCGGTCAGTAGCTTGGTCTTCCACCGCTGGATTCCACCAACGGTCAAAATGAAACACATGATTCGCTTTAGTCAGTGTAATTCCCACACCTCCAGCTTTTAAAGATAAAATAAACACTGAAGGTTCAGTTTCTTCTGCTTGAAACTCTGCTATCATTTGTTCGCGTTTCACTCGATTAGTTCCGCCATGAATGTAATAAGTATTGTAATGACAAGTTTGTTTAAAATATCTTGATAAACTATCACAAATTTCTTTGAACTGACTAAAAATTAACAAACTCTCCCCTTCTGAAATAGCTTCTTCAACCATTTCAATTAATCGACTTAATTTATGAGAACGTTCCCCAGAAAACTCACTTCCATCCTGCAAAAATTGGGCGGGATGATTACAAATTTGCTTAAGTTTCAATAAAGTTGATAAAATTAATCCTTTACGCTCAATCCCTTCAGAATCTTTAATTTTCTCAGTAACATCTTTCACTAAAGCCTCATAAAGAGAAGCTTGTTCTTTAGTTAAATTACAATAAACCTTTTGTTCAACTTTGTCTGGTAAATCATTAATAATAGTCGGGTCAGTTTTGACGCGCCGTAAAATAAAAGGTTCCACTAACTTCTTTAAAGTAGCTGATTTAATCTGGTCATTCTCCTTTTGAATTGGAATTTCAAACAGTTTACGAAACTGTGCTTCTTTTCCTAAATATCCGGGATTGAGAAAATTAAAAATTGACCATAAATCTAATAAACGATTCTCTACTGGCGTTCCGGTTAAAGCTAGTTTATGTGGTGCTTCTAACTTTAAAATGGCGCGAGTTTGCGCCGCTTTAGGATTTTTGATATTTTGTGCTTCATCAACGACAATACGCTGCCATTTTACAGCTGCTAATAGTTTCTCATCTTTCCTCGCTAAAGTAAAGGAAGTAATCACCACATCATGCTGCAAACAAGTAGCTTTAAATTCCTCGCTTCCTTGAATTCGTTTATTACCATGATGTACTATTGTTCGCAGATGAGGAGCAAACTTTTCAATTTCTTTTTGCCAATTTCCTACCACTGAAGTAGGCGCAATTAATAGTGTGGGGAAAGGAGAATCTTTTTCGGCTTTTTCATTGACTAATCGAGCAATAACCTGTACCGATTTACCTAAACCCATATCATCGGCTAAACAGCCATTTAATCCCAAATCTTCTAAATATTGCAACCAAGATACACCCCGTTTTTGATAATCGCGCAAATTCCCTTTTAACCCCGAAGGATTTTCGATAAGTTGTAGTTTACTTTTATCTTGTAACTTGCTAATCATCTCCGACAAAGTTTGCTCATGTTCAACTTCCAACTCATCTTCTGATTCAGCAATTAATTTCATTAATTCTATCAGCGTCATAGTTGGCTTTTCTTGAGCATGAGTTCGCCAAAATTCCAACATTTGTTGCATTTTTTCTGGGTCTAGTTCCATCCATTGACCACGAAATTGAATTAAGGGAGTTTTAGCGTTAACTAGTTGTTCCCATTCTTTGGGAGTGATAACTTGACCACCAATAGATAATTGGTATTGATATTCAATTAAAGCATCTAAACTGAAGTATCCTTGATTATTAGCAGCTTTCTTTGTTGAGCTAGAAGAAGTTTTTAAACGTAACTTAGCACGACGACGACCTTCGGGTGTCCACCAAGCTGGTACAATTACTTTATATCCTGCATCTTCTAGTATCCAAGCACTTTCTTTGAGAAACTCAAAGGCTTCTATTAGATTTAACTGTAATCCTGTAGGTTGGTCAGTTTCTAATCCTTGCCAAAGTTTAGGATACATTTTCGCTGCATATCCTAAATTTAGTAATAAATGAGTTTCTAAATTTTTCCCTAATTGCTTTTGTAATGCGTTTTTATCTTTTTGATTGAGTTGCCAATATTCGCTTAAAAACAGTTTGAAAGATGGGTCTTGTTTAGCTGTAATTACAAAGTGGATTTGCCATTTATCTGTTTGAGTACTTGCTTCTTGTAATTGAAACCCTAAGTCAAAATTACTAGCAGATGAACTGCGAGTTAGTTTTTCTTTCCAAACTGACCATTGTTGATATTCTTCTAAGGCTTGGTTGCTGGTTCTAGGTTGATTTGAATCACCAAAAAAACAATGGTAAACTAAAGTATCTTTGATTTGTTGGTCAAATTTGGCTGTGGAGGGAGTGTGGGTGACAATATCATGTAATAGACATTCGGAAAAATGCTTTAATAAGCTGTCTTTAGAGTAGAATTCAATTCGTTTATTAGCTGTAGTGGAACCAGCGGTGCACACTTGGGGCATATAATCAGTATATTGCGCCACCAATTCTGTATATTTTCTCGAAATTATTTCCCAGGCTGCATAAATTTCAAAATTTTTACTGACTGTTTTTTTTCTAGTTTTGTTACTTATGACTTCTCGATATTTTAAAGCTGGGATATATTGATCTTTGAGGATGATTTCTTTAAAGGATTGGGTGTAATGATACCAAAATAAAAGGTCGGAGCCAATGACAATTTCTGCTAAATTATTTTGTGCTAGGAAGTGTAAGTCGTTGAGTAGTTTAATTACATTGTTAGCTTTGGCATAAGAATAGGTTCCAGTTTTGACTTCTGTAGCTAGTTCGTAGGTTGTAATTTCCCAATATGTAAATTCACTCGGTTCAGTTTCTATTTCGGTTTCTAAATATTTGGCTAGTTCTGGTGAAGGTAGGGGTTGAGAGTTGGCGGTGGGGAGAGCGAAATATTTAGGGGAGATTTGTCGATTTATTTGCTCAGGAGATGAGTTACTAATTCCTAGTTCTTTGTGTAAGAATGTGGCTAAGCCTGGTTGGGAAAGTTGACGGGGATGGATGTTCTTTTTATTCGGTTTTGTTGGTGAAATATCAGTTTCTACCCAGAGGTTAAATGCACCCTTTTGGATGAAATCGCTGTTTGATTGAGGAATCCAGGTTCCGTGAAGGATTTTCATCGCTCGCTACTGGATAATACTTTAGGAGATTGGTGTTTGATTCTGCAAGTATACAGCTTATTGTGGATAACTAGAATTAAAAAATGTGGAAACTATTGTTTCTTACGGATAGATTTAGCGATCTTTTTCCACTTTTCCTTCTGGACTAACGACGCTTTTTGGTCTTGTTTGAGATCGAGATAATCGAGTTCTTTTTGCAACTTTTGGTAACTTAGGAAACGCTGGTAGTCGAGAGTGCCGTCTTTAAGTGCCTGTTGTACGGCACAACCCGGTTCTTCGTCGTGTTGGCAGTCGCGAAACCGACATTGAGAAGCTATGGCATTAATGTCGGCAAAGGTATCCTGTAAACTGTCATCGCCTGCCCAAATTTGAAGTTCTCGCATTCCAGGCGTATCAATGAGCAAACCGCCTGATGGCAGTAAAATTAATTTTCGACGGGTGGTAGTGTGTCGCCCGCGGTCATCTCCCTGCCGAACTTCTCCAACCGCTTGCACGAATTTACCCACTAATTGATTAGTCAGAGTTGACTTGCCGACACCAGAGGAACCCAACAAAGCAACCGTTTGTCCCGGTTTAAGGTAAGGTTTTAGGGAGTCAATTCCTTCGTTTTTGGCAGCACTTAAAACTACGATTGGTACACCCAAAGCGATCGCTTCCACCTCTTGTCGCCGCCCTTGAGCATCATCGCACAAGTCGGCTTTATTCAGGACGATGACCGGATTTGCACCGCTTTCCCAGACCTGAAGCAGATAGCGTTCCAAGCGGCGGAGATTGAAGTCGCCATCTAATCCGGCAACTAAAAATGCTGTATCAATGTTGGTAGCAATGATTTGTTGTTCAGTTTTACTCCCGGCAATTTTCCGAGAAAATTTGCTTTTCCGGGGAAAAATGGCATGAATTGTGGCTTTCTGTTTCCCATCTCCGAGACTGATTGCCACCCAATCACCTACGGCGGGAAAGTCTTGATATCCGCTTGCTTGGTATCGAAGTTTACCTGTAACTTTGGCGGGGAGTTCGCCTTGTTCGGTGTAGAGAATGTAGGTGGTTTTATGTTCCCGTGCAACTCGACCAACGGTGTAGCCGTCCCAATTTTGGCGAGCGAAGTTGTGGGCAAAAAACTCGCTCCAGCCTAATAATTCTAAATTCATTGGTTTCCTCAATATGTGTTGTTAGTCAAGACCCTGGCACACAGAGGAATTTTGTAGTCAGTTCTTTATGATGTACGAGCGGACAAAAAACTCTGTAACTGCCTTGGGCTGCGTTTTTAAGGTTGTGGAAGTTGCGAGTGCTACAATCTCAGCCATAGTTTTTCTCCTTTTACTTTGGTAAGTCTTGAGAATGAATAACTCCATCATACTACAACGAGGTTACAAACTGCTCGTCTTGGATTCCGGTTAGTTAAGGATACTCCCAAGCTAATAACCTGAGACTAAGTTGTAGTTCAAGTCAAAGCATTATGTAGCATAAATAACATTTTTCCGTCCACCAGTTCTCTTACATACAGAAGAGGGAGGTCGAGAGCAAACCTCATTACTCAAATTAGGAGTAGTTCCATGCCCAAACGAGCATCAAATTCTATACCCGTAACAATTCTCACAGGCTATTTAGGGGCAGGTAAAACTACCCTGCTCAACCGGATTCTGACTAATCAACATGGCAAAAGAGTCGCGGTAATTGTGAATGAATTTGGGGAAATTGGCATTGACTCTCAGCTGGTAATTAACGCCGATGAAGAAATCTTAGAAATGAATAACGGTTGCATCTGCTGTACAGTACGTGGCGATTTAATTCGTATTTTTAGCGACTTGATGCTCAAGCGGGAAAAATTCGATTATTTGGTAATCGAAACAACTGGGTTGGCAGATCCGGCTCCTGTAATTGGGTCTTTTTTTATGGATGACGTGATGCGTCAGCAAACCCAATTAGATGCAGTAGTAACAGTTGTGGATGCTCTTCATATTTGGGAACATTGGGATGCTCAAGAAGCACAGGAACAAATTGCCTTTGCTGATGTAATTTTACTCAACAAAATCGATCTGGTTTCCCGTGAGCAGTTAGATGAACTAGAGCATCGCATTCGCAGCATGACAGCATTTGCTAAAATTTATCGGACTCAGAATTGTGACATTAATATAGATGCTGTATTAGGAATTAAAGCATTTGACTTGAAGCAATTATTGAGCATTGACCCAGAATTTCTTCAAGAAGATACTCACGAGCATGACGAATCTGTTTACTCAGTATCGATCGCCCAACCAGGCATAGTCAGTGGTGACAAACTAAATCGTTGGTTAAATCAATTAATTCAACTTAAAGGAACCGATATTTTCAGGATGAAAGGCATTTTAGATGTCGATGCACAAGAAAGGCGCTTTGTCTTTCAAGGTGTTCACATGATACTCGATGGCAGGCCGGGTCGTCCTTGGCAACCTGGAGAAGAACGCAAAAATGAAATAGTGTTTATCGGGCGTAACTTAGATGCCGCCCAACTCAAACAAGAATTTCGAGCTTGCTTAGTTGAAGTGTGAATGTAACAAGAAAACTAAGATACAAAATGCACTCTGTAACCTGAAATACACTATTGAGGATCGTTCACCACAACTGGAGAAACCGGATGAAATTACAGCATTACTTAGGTGGGCTAGAAGGTATAGATACTGAACCCTTAAATTTTGAGAAACGGGTGTTTGTCGAACCTTGGGAAACCCGGATTTTCGGCATTCATGTGGCGATGATGGGTTTGAGCAAACACCTGAACAAAGCTCTGCCACAATATCCGATCGAAAACGTACCGACAAAATTTAACAGTATTTGGACTTGGGCAGACCTCCGCAAAGGTGCAGAAGCAATGAACCCGTTTGATTACTTTCGGTTTCGCTACTACGAAAAGTGGTTGGGCGGTATTTCTAGCTTTTTTGTGCAATCGGGCTACATCACACAGGAAGAACTGGATGCGCGAACAGCGACCTATTTAGAAAAGACAGATGCTCCTAACCCGAGTATGTTTGAACCTGCTATCGATGACCAAGTTATCGATTATCTACATCGTGGCGATCCTGCCATTCGAGAGGTCGATCGTCAACCGAAGTTTAATGTAGGTCAAAAAGTTTTGGTAAAGGATGTCCCAACGACAGAACATACTCGCTTACCTGGATATCTACGCAATAAAACTGGCATTGTTGATGAAGTTTATCAAGGTGCTTATGCCTATCTTTGTTCTACGGGAGCAGATGGACTAGGAGAACCAATGTATGTATATAGCGTCAAGTTTGACCCGAAAGATATTTGGAGTGACATAACCCAAAGCAATTCTTGGGTTTATGCTGACCTATTTGAAGTATATGTGGAAGCCGCTGAATAATTGCAGAATTTATTGAGGAGAACTTGCTGTGAGTGAACGTTTTAGTTACAGAGACGATCGAGAAGCTTATAATGCTGCTAGAGTTAAAGCTTTAGAGTCATTGCTAATAGAAAAAGGCATCATTAGCAGTGAAACTGTTGATAAAGTACTGGGTTTTTTTGAAACAGATTTCGGTCCCTTCAATGGTGCGAAACTAGTTGCTAAAGCATGGGCCGATCCAGAATTTAAAGCTCGTCTACTTTCTGATACACCAGCAGCGATCGCACAGATGGACTTCCCACTTGGAATGGCTGGAGCCGAAGGGGAATATATGAAAGTGGTAGAAAACACCCCCAAGGTTCATAACCTCATTGTTTGTACTCTTTGTTCTTGCTATCCTTGGCCTATGCTGGGATTGCCACCTTACTGGTACAAAGACCCAACTTTTCGTTCCCGTGCTGTCAAAGAACCGCGTAAAGTTCTTCAGGAATTTGGGCTGGAATTAGATGAATCGAAAGAAGTGCGGGTATGGGATAGTAGCGCTCAAATTCGTTGGTTTGTGCTTCCAGAACGTCCAATTGGAACAGAAGATATGAGTGAAGCAGAACTCGCCGCGTTGGTGACTCCAGAAGCGATGATGGGTGTTGCTCAAGTCAAGGTTCCTGCGTAGTGGAATTGTTAGATAAAGCGATCGTCAATTGAGGAGATAATAACCGTGCAACTTCGATTTGAACATTTTGCTGTCACTTCCATGATGGGTAGCGAAACTTCTCCCCCGCGTGATTATGGAACATTGAAATTTGAGCGATTTTGGGAAGAACGCGCCTTTGGGATTGCCCTTGCCTTATCTAAGAAGGGACATTATGAATGGGAAGACTTTCGGCAGGAGTTAATCGCTGCGATCGCTCAATGGGAAGCAACGCATTGTAAAGACGATCCCAGTTGGGACTATTACCAGCGATGGCTTCAAGCTTTAGAGCAGTTAGTTTTTGAATCTAATTTGATTGATGTAGATGAATGGGAAAAACGCACAATTGAATTGATGAAACAGGAGTAATATCAGATGATTTAATCAACCCAATTTAAACTTTTCTCCTCACAGTATTCTGGCAATTGTGGGAGTATTTTATGACTATTCACTAACCCGGATTTGGGATTAGAGCGATCGCATAACCATCTTGGCGATCGAGGAGCTATTATTGCAAACTTGAGATACTCAGACTTGTATTTCTCGCTCAAAGAATGAAAGAAATTCAGACATCGATCGCGCAACTTGCTTCTAGCGACATTGAAGAACGTTTTTTGGCAGCTAGAGCTTTAGTACGATATGGTTCAGATGCAGAGGCGGCAATTCCAGCATTGATTGAAGCACTCACAGATCCAAGTTTGCCAGTTCGAGATTCTGTTGTTTGGGCTCTGGGTGCAATTGGAGAAGCAGCCATTGAGCCACTTGCTAATACATCTGGTAAAGGGGAATTAGCTACTCGCGAACAGGCACTATGGGCGCTAGCAAGGTACACTAGCTTTGCACAAAGGAAAATAGCCATTTTCCTGGAAGCTCTTTGGGACGATAATACTTGCATTCGACAAACAGCAGCATCTGCTATAAGTACACTGGGTAAAAGGATTGGTATGAAGGCGAATGGTAGCCTAGACTTGCTGGATGATGATGAACAGAAGGTACTCCCAAAATTATTGGAGACTTTGCGGAAGATTCATCAGGACGATCGTTTAAATGATCCGCCATATACAGAACAAGCACTCAAGTCGATCGAGTCTATTAGGTGAGCCGATGATGTCAATTTCTCTCTTCACCCGATGGAATCTCTTTCGCTAACCGTACTCTTACCAATAAGTCATGCAAAGCATCTTTTGCAGAAGGTGTATCAGGTAAATAGCTGTTGTTACTCGCTTCTTCTAATTCCTGAAACAACCGCTGATACTCTTGTTCATGAAAAGCCAAATCACTATCCGCGATAGCAGACTTCTCTACACCAGCTAATTTACAAGCGATCAAACCAGGAATTTGCGGTAACTGAAAATGCTGATTAAGCGTTACCAAATTTGCTTGAACTTCTCCCGTTTGCATAACTATAAATTCCCGTTAAGAAGAGCATCCAAATTGCCGCCAAGTCTGTGGCTTTATCGCCTGCTGTTATATCTCCCCAATCAATAATGCCTGTGATTACCCCATTTTCCACTAAAAAAAGCCTGGGATTTCGAGGGAAAAATAGTAACGTAAATTACAAAGGAAGGTCAAGTGCAGAGATATATTAATACCAATGTCAAGAAAGCTTGATATCCTTTTGTATTGCTCAATTTTGAGGTTTTAAATGTCCAGCAGCGATCGGTCTGTTAGTAATCCAGTCTCTTCACTAGAGTCCACCGATACCATTGATTGGGAAAACAGTAGACCCAATCAAATTTTCTCCACCCAAGAACTGAGCGTATTGAATGTGCGTTCTGACTACAAGGGATTAGTGCAACTCGCTGGACATTTAGTTGTAATGGTTGTCAGTGGCTATCTATGGATCAACTATTTTAATTATTTGCCGCTCTCCATACCAGCTTTAATTGTCTATGGCTTTAGCTTCGCTACCATGTTTGCACCAATGCACGAATGCGTTCATCGCACTGCATTTGCCAATCATCGCTTAAATGATATAGTTGCTTGGTTTGCCGGACTACTATCGTTCTATAACAGCACCTTTTACCGTCGCTATCATAAATGGCACCATCGCTACACATTGATTCCCGGCAAAGACCCCGAACTGACCGACCTGAAGCCGACCAATTTGTGGGAGTATCTTTTAGTAATTAGTGGTTTATTGTGGTGGTGGGGTAAATTAGAGACATATTTTCGCATTACTACAAATCAATTAGAGGACTATCCATTCATTGCCGAAACAGCACGAGATGAAGTGATGCGTTCCGTGCGGCTGCAAATGGGAGTTTATGCAGGAGCGATCGCAGTTTCCATCGCTTTTCAACAACCTTGGTTTTTCATGTACTGGTTACTACCTTTAATTGTCGGACAACCGATTTTACGAATGATTTTACTAGCCGAACACACTGGTTGTACGAATGACGCTAACTATCTGACCAATACCCGCACCACTCTAACCATTGCACCAATTCGCTTTTTGATGTGGAATATGTCTTTCCACGCCGAACATCATCTCTATGCGTCCATTCCTTTCCATGCTTTGCCTAACGCTCACGCCAAACTCAGTCCTCACTTGGCTCATGTAGATTCAGGCTATCTAAATGTCAACCGTAACTTAATCGCCCAATTCGGGCAGGCTAACTCATGAACCGTTCTCCTGGTTGTTTTATTTTGGAGAACTTCTCCCTACAATGCCAAGCAGTGCTGCCTCAGGCTAAGTTAATTTATCAGACTTATGGAGAATTGGCAAGCGATCGCTCCAACGTCATCCTCTATCCCACATCCTACGGCGCACAGCACACAGACATCGACTGGCTAATTCGTCCTGATGGCATTCTCGATCCCACCCGCTGGTTTATCATTATCCCCAATATGTTTGGCAACGGGCTTTCCACTTCCCCCAGCAATTGCCAGGACTGTAAACTAAGCGAGCAAGGATTCTGGTTTAGCCACCTCGATAACGTGCTAGCCCAAGAGCAATTATTACGCCAAGTTTTCCAAATCGAGCGTTTAGCACTGGTTTATGGTTGGTCGATGGGCGCACAACAAGCTTATCATTGGGGCGTATTATTTCCCGATCGCACCGAACGCATTGCCGCTATTTGCGGTACAGCACGCACCACCGACCACAATCGGATTTTCCTGGAAAGCCTGCGGACTGCATTAACAGCTGACTCAACTTGGACGGGTACTCATTTTGAAGAGATTCCAGAACGAGGCTTCCGCACCTTTGCCCGTATTTATGCTAGTTGGGCAGCTTCTCAAGCTTTTTACCGAGAGAAAATTTATTACCAACATGGTTACAAATCCTTAGAAGATTACCTTTTACGGTTTTGGGAAGCTAACTACCGCAAACGCGACCCGCATAATTTGCTGGCAATGATTGATACTTGGTTGTGCTGCGATATCAGTAATAACCCAACTTATCAAGGCGATTACCAACGTGCCCTGGCTGCCATTCAAGCCAAAACCCTGGTCATGCCTGCAACGACAGATTTGTATTTTACGCCGGAAGATTGCGCTGCGGAAGCGGCGCTGATTCCTCATGCACAATACCGAGCGATTCCCTCTATTTGGGGTCATCGGGCTGGCAATCCTTACCAGAATCCTGACGATGCAGCCTTCATCCGCAAGGCAGTCTGGGAATTACTGGCTAACTAAAACTAACTTTATCCCATTTGAGGCTAACCTGATGAGTGCTCTGCTTTCTGATATCGCCCGCGAAAAAGGAATCCGTTATTTTCTGATCTGCTTTACCGATTTGTTTGGCGTACAACGTGCCAAACTAGTACCCGCCCAAGCGATCGATACTATGGCAAATGGTGCCGGATTTGCTGGGTTTGCGGCTTGGTTAGATATGACACCCGCCGATCCCGATGTCCTAGCAATTCCCGATCCTAACAGTTTGTTCCAACTTCCCTGGCAACCCGAAGTTGCTTGGATGCCTGCCGACCTCTATACGATGGATGGACAACCTGTGGCACAAACTCCCCGTCTGGTTTTGAAGCGAGTTTTGCAGCAAGCACAGGACTTGGGTTACAGCGTTCGTACTGGGGTGGAGTGCGAGTATTTTCTGCTGTCGCCCGATGGAGAGCAAATTTCTGATGGACGCGATCGCGCCAGTAAACCCTGCTACGATCAGCAATCTTTAATGCGCCGTTTTGATGTGATCTCCCAAATCTGCAATGCCATGCTGGAACTTGGTTGGGGGGCTTATCAAAATGACCACGAGGATGCTAACGGTCAGTTTGAGATGAACTGGATGTATGCCGATGCTCTAGTGACAGCCGATCGCCATGCTTTTTTTAAGTATATGGTGAAGGCGATCGCTGAAAAACACGGCTACCGAGCTACGTTTATGCCCAAGCCTTTTCGGAACCTCACCGGAAACGGCTGCCATACCCATATTTCGGTTTGGGATAATGCCGGAATTGCAAACCTTTTCCACGATCCCCAAGGAGAATTGGGGCTTTCAACCTTAGCTTATGAATTCATCGGTGGAGTGTTGCATTCGGCAGAAGCTTTGTGTGCCCTCACCAATCCTACCGTCAATTCTTACAAGCGCCTTCACGCACCTGTGACCGCTTCCGGTGCTACCTGGTCGCCTAATACTGTTAGCTACGGAGGTAACAATCGCACCCATGCCATCCGTATTCCCGATTCAGGGCGCTTCGAGTTGCGTCTGGCTGATGGGGCAGCAAATCCTTACCTTTTACCTGCTGCCTTAATTGCAGTCGGTCTGGATGGGATGGCTCAAAAACGTGACCCTGGCCGACGTTATGACAATAACAATTACACCCATCCTCTGCCGCCTGGAACGGTTAAATTGTTACCGACCAATTTGCTCGATGCACTCCGATGTTTGGAAGGAAATACTGTATTATCTCAGGCTCTCGGTCAGGATTTTGTCGCTTCCTATTTAAAGTTGAAGCACCAAGAATGGCATGATTACAGCACTTTTATTAGTTCTTGGGAGTTAGAAAATACCCTTGATTGTTAGAAAGCTAGAGAAGTTTGTTGGGTCTTGCGGCATCATGGGGTGAAATGTAGTGATAACTACATTTCACCCATTAAGAGCGATATTAATATGTGCTTTATGAACTCAATTTCAACGCTGTGGTGGCTCAATATAACACTGCGCTAACCGTACTCTTACCAACAACTGATGTAAAGTATCTTTCGCAGAAGATGTATCAGGTAAATGGCTATTATTAGAAGCCTCTTCTAATACCTGAGACAACCTCTGATACTCCTGTTGATGAAATGCTAAATCACTATCCGTGAGAGCAGATTTCTCTGCACCAGCTAATTTACAAGCAATCAAATCAGGAATTTGTGTTAACTGAAAATGCTGATTCAAAGTTACTAAATTCGCTTGAACTTCTCCCGTTTGCATTAGGTAGATTCCCGTTAATAAAACTCGATAAACATAAAGCAACGGCTTCACTTGCGGAGGATGTTCCTTTTGGAATAATCGCCACTGCGTTTGAGCAAAACCTTGATAATGATGAGCATGAAACCGTGTTATACAACCCTGAGCAATCTGCTTTAACTCTTCATGCTCTGGTGTAGCATACACAACTAGCGGCGAGTACAGTTGCTCTAAAACATAACCATTTTTCTTAAGTAATAACCCAAAAAACTTCTTGATATCATGAGTTACTAAATCCAGTTGTAAATCATTTTGGATTTGTGAGCATTCAACTGTTTCCTCTCCTTCAACCAATCCAATCACATCAGGAAGCGGTAAAATATGTACTCCCCGCAAATCGTAATCAGAATCAGCCGAAGGAAAACCATACAAATGCGAACCACTAACTGTGGCGAACAATAGCGGGTAAGGTTGATTTTGAACGATCGATAATAGTTGATTGTTAATTGTATCCATAACGATAAACACCAATTAAAGGAATTGAGCAATAAATTCCCGATATTCTTCTTTCATCGGCAACTCGCGATCGACTTTAATTCGCCGACGTTGAGTGGTAACTGTTTGTTGATTAATCGGGTTATAACCTTCTTTAAGATAATTTTCCCAATACAAACCAGTTCCGCGCCTTTGCCAGGTTGGTAAATCATTAAAATTAATGCCAATTTGAAACAAAAACTCATTCTTAAATGCTTCTGATTGATGGTCTAATTTTGCAGTTGCTTGAGATGCACTTAACCCAAGTTTTCGCATCGTCCAATAACACCAACCATTCAAAGCGCAACGAGTAGCATCAGCTTGTCGCCAGCTAAAATAATCAGTAACTTGAACAGCATTCACACCTAACCAAACTCGGCTATCAAAACAAACAAAAGTGCTAGTTGCATGAGTCATAGTCGCACTAGCAATACTAGCAGAAATCGAGACAATTTTTTCTAAACTCCGACCAAAAAAATCCCAATCAGGAAGAAACAACACCGAAATTTCGTCGCTTTCTGTGTAAGCGTAAACTCCTTGCATTTCTTCAAGTAATGCTTGCGCTGTTTTCGCCATCATTTGATGAAATTGAAAGTCAAATGGCTTTTCAAAACGACTTTCTGTAAATCGAGAAAAACTGCGACCATCTACTCTCACCACAACCCAAGCACCTGGTAAAAGACGCAAATTATGAAAATACTCCAACTCGCGCATTCGATTCTCAAAGCTTTGATTATCCATCTTTCACCTCATTACTAACCATGAAGCGACGAGCACGCAATAAAAAAGCATTCGCTTGTTCATAATTTGGTCTTTCAGGTAATGAAGTATTAGCAAAAGCAGAATCGAACTTTTGATGCAAACTCAATCGCCATTCATTTACCTCTTCCCAACTAATCTCTTGATTACGAATTGCCAATAGTTGAGTCCGATATTCTTCTACTCGCACTGGCACAAATCCAGCTTCTAAAATCATAATACCTGATAATAGTAACCGAATTAAGTGCATCGCGTGTTTGGAGCGAATTTCACCTTGATTTCGTAAATCCTGCTCCATCTTTTTAAACTGAGATAACACATAGCTATTGTAGGTTTGATACACTAATTGTGAGAGGAAAATCTGCCTTACTTGCAGCAATTCCTCTGCTAATGGTGTCGCTGTTTCTACTAAAGGTGTATACAGGCATTCCAATACATTCGGGTTTGCCTTTAATGCCAAAACAATAAACTTTTGCAACTCCCAATAACACTCCTGAGTAGCGTTATTTTCTAGTTGTTCTGGAACTCCATAAAGCGACCAATGTAAATCTGCTGGTGGTAGATAAATCCCTCTGCGATCGACATCTGAACTCTCATTCTCTAACCCATAAGCTCTAGAACCGACCACACAACGATAAATAATTGAATCATACAAATTATAATCTGCTAACAGATGGGATTGCTCCAATCCTTCCCGTTGATAATGCTTGCGAATACTAAATTCATGTCGCCGCAGATTAACTTGCACTCCTGTGGGCAATTGAATTTCATACGTATGCGAATTATCCGTTGGCGATCGCACAATTTCACCCACTGCTCCTCGTAAACAGGAAATTTCACCTGTAGAAGTTTTTAGTTCCACACGAGTTACTACCTGCGTACCTACTGGCAAGATTAAGTTGTAGTTGGTTATCTGTTTCAAGCTGGCATTGCTCCTGTGATTCTCTTCTTCACCATTGTAGTATGTGTAGTATAAAAGTGCCAATACCAAATTGGATTCTACCTGTTCGATAAAGGTGCTGTCTTTAATTATTTTGATTTCACCGATTGATTAGAGAAAGTTTGTTGATTATATATATCCTCAACATATTGCTGAATTTGGCTACGTTTTGCTTCAAGCCAGTTTAGGGCTATTTCTAAATTTGGATGCACAGACAACAGTTTCAGAAGTTGCGCCATAAAAACAACCAACACATCATTTCGACTCAAATGCCGCTGATAAACGTTAAACCTTTGAACTTGAAGAGCAGTTTTTTGTGTTGCAGCCGACAAAGCATCTACCAAACTATCATTTAACTCTACCTTAACTCGGTGATGGCAAACAATAATTACATCGATATCAATTGGCTCTTTAGCTTGGCTTTTTGGAGTCGCCACAGACATCTCCGACTTGATAGGATGAGTAGCAACAATTGCAAATCCCGCCTTAACTAAAGCAGTTAAAATAGCCTGCCATCCATCCGCTTTTGAATGGTGATAAGTAAATACCATTAACCCATCTAGTTTCAAAACCCGATGACACTCAGAAAATACCCGTTGCAAACGGTCAGTAAAAATTGAAACTTCTTTGGATTGAACTTCATTTGGATGGCGCGTTGTTTCCTTAGAATTAACACTTTCTGAGGTTAAATAGCACTGCCAAACGTGAAAAAAATCAGCTAACTGTGAATAATGAACATTATCAAAAAATGGAGGGTCAGTAATAACTGCATCAATACTTTCTGTTGGTATATCCGTAAATGCTGAATCTCCACAGGAAAGATAAACTGGTTTTAATTCACTTAATTCATCAAAAACTCCAGCTATTTCCGAATCAATAGCAGGTGACAACCCATAAATTTTTTCGGTTTCAACTTTACCTTTACGACAAACAGGTTTGATTTCAAACGGTTGAGTGCAATAGTCGATCGCTTTGAGAATACGGCTTTCAAACAGCGTAGAAAACGAACCAGAACTTTTGAGCGTTCCCCAAACATTTGCCTCCAATGGCGTGCGTTCTGGCTTCAAAATATGATGAGAAAACAGATGACGTACTGCTCCTGTTCCCTCACCTTTAAACGAAGCAAACATATTATTAAATTCCAAAGTTCCAGAAAAAAGGCAGATAAATAAATCTCGAAGCTTTCGATTATCTATTTGCTTAATTTCTCCTGCTAACATACTCAAACTTAATAACTGACGTTCATTAAACATTTCATGCCAGTAATGGTAACAATAATTGAGTATTTGGTCAGTATTGTAACCAGATTCTATAGCAACAACAGGGTAAGCGTTGGGACGGATGCTTAATTCTTTCTTCGCTTCTTCATACAGGTTTCGGTCATACTGATTAATGGGTAAATACTGCTTTGAACCATCTTTGATTAGCACCAACTTAGCGTACATTCGGTGTGCTGGTGGCTTCCCCGTTTTCTGTACTGACTTAACAATTGAAAAAGTATGATGGCAATGGTTGCAAGTTGCTTTTTGACCTTTAACAGCACCTATTTGAGGATTAAAAACAAATTGACAGCTTTGGCAAGTTATCTGACGAGCCGCATAATGAACTGTATTAATGTTTTTACATTGTGGGCAGATAACTTGAGCCTGTGGGAACTTGTGAGGATAGGCGTGTTTTGAGAAGATGTAGGATGAGAATAAATCAACCGAATGGTTGCAGGCTGGACATGACAAGTATTTCACCCAAAAATAGTAAAGAACAGTAGCAGGCTCTCCATTATCTAGGATAGTTGTGTAGTAATATTGAATTTGAGCAGCTACAGCCTTTTTTAGCTCTTCAAATATGGCGATAACTCTTGATTTATCTAACTTAACTAAAGCATTTTTGACTAGAAAATAGGCTACAGGATTAATATCTTTACCAATTGCTGTAGCACCCAGTTTGATAGCTTCTCCAACAGTTGTCCCACTTCCCATAAAGGGATCGAAAACTTTAACTCTTTTTAAATTACAAGGTTGATAAAACAAACTAAGGATATCAGAACCTTGAGAAGCAAAGGTAGAGAGAATAATAGCACGAAAGACCGAACCGAGTCGTCTACCCCACCATTTATGGATATAGTAAATGGGTCGGTTAATTTCCTTGCGCCAGCTTTCTAGTTCAGCGATTATACTCAGTTGCTCAAAAGGAAAACGGTTCTTCCGTACTTACTGTGCTAAATTATTAGGGAAGTGTTAAGCATCAAAGAGATGAAGAATAGATTACTGACTAAGTTGCTAAACCTACCAGGAGTTATAGTAGAAGAAAGTCAAGAAACAGAA